>NZ_JABBWW010000038.1:0-52332 GCF_014161385.1 Microbispora sp. H10670
GGATGTGCTCGGTGCCGATGTAGTTGTGCCCAAGCTGCAACGCCTCACGAAGCGACAGCTCGAGCACCTTCTTGGCACGCGGAGTGAAGGGAATGTGCCCCGACGGCGCCGACTGCCCCTGGCCGATGATCTCCTCGACCTGCTGGCGCACCCCCTCGAGGCTGATCCCCAGGCTCTCCAGAGCCTTGGCCGCCACACCTTCGCCCTCATGGATCAGCCCAAGAAGAATGTGCTCGGTACCAATGTAGTTGTGGTTGAGCATCCGGGCCTCTTCCTGGGCCAGGACCACAACCCGCCGCGCACGGTCGGTGAACCTCTCGAACATGTCGTCGCTCCTCACAGAGCGGTCAGGCGAATCCGGGAGATCCGGCACGCCGTCCCGCACGGTAGCCCCGACCCAGCGACCCGGTCCTCGGCGGAAGGGTTCCCCAAGCGCAGGGCGTTCACGCTCTATCCAACCCCCTGCCGGGGGTGACATGTTCCCGATACGCCGCAAGCGAACGAGGTTTTAGGGAGCGCAAACACAATCGCGCGGTTATGCGATCGTCAGGTCCTCCGACGAACCGGATAACCGCGCGATCGAAGATGCGGTTACGGACCATCCCGCGGATCACGCCACACCGAGGACCGGCCTGGCGGGATGCATCACAATGCGACGGAGGAGCCCAAAGCAGAGCAGAGGGCCACTCCGGTCCCGCGCGAACTCCGCGCTTCACCCGCGGCATTCGCCGTCGACGCCTGGCGAGGCGCCACCCGGCCGGCCGCGACGGGTGAAGGTCCGGCAGGTGCGACCCGGATCGCACCCGACCCCGCCTAGTGCGCGTCCTCGTACGCCTGGACGATCGAGGCGGCGATACGGCCGCGCTCGCTCACGGGGTGTCCGTGCGACTTGGCCCACGCGCGGATCTCCGCGCTCTTCTCGCGGGTCATGGCTCGCTGACCCCCGCCGCCCGCACCGCGACGGCGGCCGCGGGCCTGCCCGCTGTCCGCGCGCCGCGCGCTGCCGACGAAAGGCGACAGCGCGTCGCGAAGCCGCTTCGCGTTGCCGTCGCTCAGGTCAATCTCATATGACGTGCCGTCAATCGCGAAGGTGACCGTCTCATTGGCCTCGCCGCCATCGAGATCGTCGATGAGAATCACCTGCGTGTGCTTGGCCATCCGGCAATCCTTTCGCAGCCCATAGTTTGATTCGTCAGCCAAACATATACCCGGTTTCCCCCGGCTGACAATTCAAGATTGCGGATTCTCAGGAACTCCTGAGTCCGGTGACTTCTCGCGTGGCTCCCGAGCCGGGCGGAGACCCGCCGCGTCGGAACGTACCAACTTTACGATGCCGTAGACGACCGCGCCGGCGACGACCACGGAAGGTATCAAGGCGGACAATACCTCTGACATTCTGCCTCGCTCGTGCCGGGGTGTCATTAGGTGCACCCGAGGAAATTCCGAGGACGCGCCGAGGTCCCGGGCCCTCTTGCCGGGCCGGTCGCCCTCATACGACCATAGCGCCGGGAGGGTCAGGCGCGCCTTCCGGGGTGCCCCGGGGGTGGCAGCCTAATCCTCGTCTCTCCAGCGGCCTTACCGGATGCTCCACGAAATCGTACCCAAATGTCGGGCCGGACGGTCACCGGAAGCCGTCCGGCCCGATGTTTCGGCCGCTCGCGGCCACTACTCACGGCGGGACGGCAAGGGCTCCCACTCGGCCGTACGCTTGGCCCATAGCGGCGAAGTCGCAGGTCAGAGCGTCGCCGACCAGCGCCACGAAGGCGCGGCGACAAGGCCGAACCGGCAATCCGCCACTCTGTCAGCCACTCTGTCCGCCTCTCCATCCGGCTCTCACACAACTCTCACACAATAGGTCCGTCCCGGCACGCCGTACCGTTGATGAGCGTCACTGAAACGAGGGGACGCCGCGTCCCCCGGCACTCGGATCTTCATGACCACCGTGACCCTTCTGGTACGACCGGCGCACCCTTGACGGGATATACGCGCGTCTAAAACAGATCCCCGGTGCCGGGAAGGCTCGCAAAAAGAGAGGACCGCACCGCATCCCGACAAGATCCACTGCCCGGGCGGCCCGAAGATCGATTTAACCGGCCGCGCCACAAACGCATGGCCGCCCCCGCCGGCCGGGCCCGCCTAAGGTTTCGCGCGGCCAAACGGCCCGCCGTTTCGGGGGTCGGCACCGGGGCTCGCGGGGGACGGGCAGGCGGAGGAGCCCATAAGGCCCGGTGCGCCGCCTTCGGGCCCATAAGAGCGCCGAGCGGGTTCCATAAGCCGCTCCGGCCGGATATGGCCCGGAGCGGGGTGACGCCGGCGGACCGGAAGGATTGACGCGGCGGTGTCGCGGTCATTGCCATCTCGCGGGCGGGTCCGCCGGTCCGCCAAGCATGGCATGTCCGGGTGGTCCCGTTACCGAATTTTCCGGAGCAGGCGCCGTCGACCCCCGGAACCGTCACGCCATACGAAAAACGGGGCCGATGGTCCACGCCATCGGCCCCGTCCGCGGTCATTACTTGACCTTGACCACCACGGTGTTGGCGACCTTGTCGTGCAAAGCCTGCTGCAGCGGCTTGTCCCACAGCAGCCAGAGCACGTTGAGAAGGGCGGCCAGGTTCGCGAGGTACTTGATGAAGGGAATCCACGACAGGAACTGGAAGGCGAAGAGCACTCCGGCGCGCTTCATCGCCGCGTCCTGGGGCAGCCCCGCCGCGGTCAGCGTTCCGCCGACCGGGACGACCTTGATGCCCATCGCCATCTTGCCGAGGGTCTGCCCGCGTGAGCGCAGCATGAAGAACTCGTAGACGGCCATCACGACGCCCCCCAGCACGGCGACGAGCAGCGCGGCCAGGAAGGCCCCGCTCTCCAGGGTCGTGACGCCGGTCGTCGGGTCGATGCTGGCGGCGGTGAACACCAAGCCCCCGATGACGGCGCTGAGGATCATGTAGGGGATCCCGACGACGACACCGTCGATCAGCCGGGCGACGAGGCGCTGCCACCACTCCGCCAGCGGGGCCGGCGCGCCGGGCGGGATCGCCCCCTGCGGCGCGTACGACTGCCCGTAGGCGGGCTGGCCGTACCCCGGCGTGGCCTGCCCGCCGCCGTAGCCGGGCTGGCCGTACTGCTGCTGGCCGTACTGCTGCTGACCATAGCCCTGCTGCGGAGCCTGCTGGCCGTAACCCTGCTGCTCGTAGCCCTGCTGGCCGTACGCCTGCGAGCCGGATGCCTGCGGGCCGGTCTGCTGGCCGTACTGCTGGTAGCCCCCCTGCGACTGCTGGCCGTAGCCGCCCGTCGGCTGGCCCTGCTGCTCGCCGTAACCCTGTTGCTGGCCGTACCCGCCCTGGGAGGACTGGCCGTACTGCTGCTGGCCGTAGCCCTGCTGCGACGCCTGCTGACCGTACTGCTGGCCGTAGCCCTGCTGCGACGCCTGCTGCGGGGCCTGCTGGCCGTACTGCTGGCCATAGCCCTGCGGGCCCGTCTCCTGGCCATAACCCTGCTGGCCATAACCGCCCTGGGAGGACTGGCCGTACTGCTGCTGGCCGTAGCCCTGCTGTGAAGCCTGCTGGCCGTACCCCTGCGGGCCGGTGTCCTGGCCATAACCCTGCTGGCCGTACCCGCCCTGCGAAGACTGGCCGTACTGCTGCTGCTGACCATAGCCCTGCTGCGGGGTCTGCTGACCGTACTGCTGGCCATAGCCCTGCTGGCCGGTGTCCTGGCCATAACCCTGCTGGCCGTACCCGCCCTGTGAAGGCTGGCCGTACTGCTGCTGACCGTATCCGCCCTGGCCTGAGTCCTGGCCGGGAGTCTGCTGCGGGCCCGTCTGCTGTGCCCGATAGCCGACGACCGTGGCCTCGGGGTCGTAGTCCTGGGAAGGTCTGTCCGGGTTGTACCCGTGGTTCGAAGGCGGCGGTGGCGTCCCGTCCGACTCGTCCTGGGGGTACGGCGGCTGTCCGGTGCTCACCGTGTCACCTCGTTTCGAAGACGCATGCGCCGCATCTCAGTAGCACACGCTGATACCGCCAAAAGTAGCGACACGCGTATCAACAGTCACCTTTGCAGCGACTGACCATGACCGTCAAGATCAGCCACCAATGTCGGCATTATGACTCAATGGCGATCGAGATGCAGCAGCATTCGCGTGTTCCCCAGTGTGTTCGGCTTGACATGCTCCAGGTCGAGGAACTCGGCGACTCCTTCGTCGTACGACGCGAGGAGTTCCGCGTACACCTCGGGCGACACGGGGGTGCCCTGAATCTCGGTGAAACCATGGCGCGCGAAGAACTCCACGGCGAACGTGAGGCAGAAGACCCTGCGTACGCCGAGGCCGCGCGCGGCGTCGATGAGCGAGGCGACGATCCGGTAGCCGACGCCTCCACCGCGCACCGCCGGATCCACCGCGACGGTCCTGATCTCGGCCAGGTCCTCCCAGAGCACGTGCAGCGCGCCGCAGCCGACGACCTCTCCGCCGATCTCCGCGACCCAGAACTCCTGGACGTCCTCGTACAGCGTGACCGTGCTCTTCTTCAGCAGGCGCGGCCCGACGCCCGAGTACGCGTCGACGAGGCGGCGGATCGCCCTGACGTCCGGGGTCCTGGCCCGGCGCACCATAACGCCCCTGGCGCCGGATCCGCTCGGTGTCTGTGCGGCGACCTGCTCCATGAACGGCCAGCCTAGTGCCCCTCCCGCCGTCCCCCTCGCCTGTCGCGCGCGGATCGGCGTAGGCGGCTCCGATTTACGGTCAACCCCAAACGGTCCGTCCGACATCGCGCCTGACGTTCTGTAGCCACCGGAATACGGATCGACGCCGGATCGGACCCCGTGACGCACGTCTGGCCGCGCATCGATTTTCTCTGCTTCCGACCAGCACCTCAGATGTCACCAAAGCACCACAAACCCAGGTAGACCAGCCGGTATCACTGATCAACTCGTGACCCTAGCGTGATCATTTGGTTGTCAAACGTAGACGGGTTTGCGAGTTCTGGTTGAGCAACAACTCAGGGTGCACTATCGTCCAGCGACGATGCCGATCGTCGTGAGCGATCTCGACGATCGGGCGCCGAATCCTCGAAGCGCCGGTGCCCGAACCCTGTCGGGGGCCGGGTGCGGAGAGGAGCCGGGGACCCAATCCATGGGATCAGGATCGGTTCAGGTTCAGATCGTCCAGGGGTGAATCCGCAAGGTAGGGCTGCTCCGGCCCGAACCCGTCAGCTAACCCGGCAGGCGCTCGGCAGTGCCCAGCCGCACGACCCGTCACGACGACGCCGGCCGGTGCGGGGGCACCTATGGGAGAGGAGCTCGGTTGCGCATGCGTGGAGGACGGCAGGCGGGCAGGCACGCCCGTCGCCGACGGCCCGGATCCGGCCCGGCCGGTCCAGGTGCCATCCGGCGGTTCACCTTCGTCGGAGTCGCGCTCGCCGCGGTCACATTCGGCGCTCCGGTGGTCCGCGCGACCGCCGACCCGAAGCCGAGCCTCAAGGAGCTCGCCGCGGAGGTGGAGGACCTCTACAGCGAAATCGAGACACTCACCGAGCAGTACAACGGCGAGCGGGTGCGTCTGAAGGCGGCCGAGCGGTCCGCCGATCTCGCCAAGAAGAACCTCGCCAAGAGCGAGGCCGAACTGGAGACCCGCCGGCAGAGGGCGAGCGCCCTCGCCCAGCACTCCTACATGACCAACGGGCTCGGCAACGCCCTGGTGCTCGTGAAGTCCACGGACCCGCGGCAGTACCTCGACCAGGCCTCCACGACGTACGCGCTGGAGTTACAGCAGAGCCAGGAGGTCGCGGAGGTCAGCAAGGCGATGGACGCCGCCGCGCGGGCCAAGTCCAGCGCCGCCGCCCGCCAGAGCGAGGTCAGGAAGCTGCTGGACGGCCTCGACACGCGGCGCGACAAGATCACGAAGCTGATCAAGAAGACCGAGAGCAGCCTCTACCGGCAGGTCTCGCGAGAGGTCGGCACCGAGACGCGCAGGAAGATGTCGTTCCCCATCGTGGGGGGCGGCAAGGCCGCCCAGGCGGCGCGCTGGGCCCTCGCGCAGCAGCTCAAGCCGTACGTCTGGGGCGCGGAAGGGCCGCGCTCGTTCGACTGCTCCGGCCTGGTGATGGCCGCCTACCAGTCCGTCGGCATCAGCCTGCCCCACTACACGGGCGACCAGTGGACGGCCGGCACGCACATCTCCCGCGACCAGCTCCGCCCCGGCGACCTCGTGTTCTTCTACTCCGACCTGCACCATGTGGGCCTCTACATCGGCGGCGGCTACATGGTCCACGCGCCGCGCACCGGTGACGTCATCCACATCGCGAAGATCGCCGGACGGCCGTTCGCGGGCGGCGTGCGCGTCGCCGACTGATCACACGCATGATCGAGGTGCACGACCACCGTTCACCGGCCGCGCCCGCGTGCGCGGCCGGACGAGTTCGGGACGTGCTCAGATGAGACGGCGGCGGGCGGCCCAGGCGACGGCCTCGATAGCGGTCGCCACGCCGATCCGGTCGCAGATGCAGCGCAGCCGCCGCCGCACCGTACGGCCGCTGACGTCGAGGCTGCGGCCCACCCGGTCGGCGGTGACGCCCTTCGCCAGCTCGGCGAGCAGCAGTAGGTCCTCCTCGGTGAGACCGGCACGCTCAAGGTCCGAGGCGAGATCCTCACCCCGGTAGACGACCTCCGGATAACCCATCGTCCGCCCTCCCCACGACGATGATTCGTCGGCCCACCCTCCAGGGACGGTAAACGCCTTTGCTGAAGGCCGTCAAGGTGCGGCGGCGGGCCGCCGGTCATACGCATCCCTGGCGGCCTCCACGTCCTCCATGTGGATCTCCGCCCAATTCTTGATCGCTTCCAGTAGCGGCATCAGGTTCTCGCCCAGGGGAGTGAGCCGGTAGTCGACACGTACCGGCACCGACGGGGTGACCGTACGCGAGACCAGTCCGTCGCGTTCCATCGTCCGCAACGTCTGCGTGAGCATCTTCTGACTCACCCCGGCGATCGTCCTCGCCAGTTCGCTGTAGCGGAGGGACCCGCGGGCGAGCGCGGTCAGCACGAGACTCACCCACTTGTCGCTGAGCGCGTCGAGCAACTGCCGGGACGGGCAGGTCGCCACGTACGCGTCGTACCGCCGCCGCGCCTCCTCCCGCCGCTGGGCCGCCGTCCGGGTGGGCATGATCTTCCCTCCGCCTCCGTTACGCACCTCGGGGTGCCTACTTACCGAAAGAGAGTAACTCTTCATAGCCTCCTGTCGTACGGAGAGGAGGACACATGAGAGCACTGGTGGGGCGGGACGGAGTCGTACGGGTGGCCGAGGTGCCCGAGCCCGAGCCGGGGCCGGGACAGGTGCGGATCCGGGTGGAGGCGGCGGCCGTCAACCCGATCGACCTCTTCACGGTCTCCGGCGCCCTTCCCGACCACGGACTCACGCCCCGGCTCGACACCTACGCCCTGGGCTGGGACGTGGCAGGGGTGATCGACCGGGTGGGACCGGGGGTGACGGCGGCCGGCCCGGGTGATCGGGTCATCGGCCTGTCGGACCGGCTGACGGACCCGATCAAGGCCCAGGCCGAACTGGTCGTGCTGGACGAGCACGCCGTCGCGGCCGCGCCCGCGGGGATGCCCGCGATCGAGGCGGCGACGCTGCCGCTCAACACACTGACCGCCGTGCAGGCGCTCGACCTCGCCGGGCTCGCCGAAGGCGAGAGCCTGCTCGTGACGGGGGCGGCCGGGGGCCTCGGCGGTTATCTGGTGGAACTGGCGGCCCTGCGGGGCATCAGGGTCGTCGCCGTCGCCGCGCCCGGAGACGAGGCGCTGGTACGCGGCTTCGGCGCGGAGTGGTTCGTCGCGAGGGGCGCCGATCTGGCCGGCGCCGTACGGGCCGTCGTCCCGGGCGGCGTGGACGGAGTGGTGGACGCGGCCGTCGTCGGCCTGCCCGCGCTGGACGCGGTGCGGGGCGGTGGCGTGTTCGTCGCCGTCGGCGCGGGGCAGGCTCCGCTCCCGCTGCGCGGAATCCGCACCTCCACGGTGTTCGTCCGGGCCGACGCGGCGCAGCTCAGGGATGTCGTCGAGCTGGCCGAGGCGGGCCGGCTCACGACACGGGTCGCCGGTGTCTGCCCGCTGGACCGGGCGGCCGAGGCCCACGAGCGGCTCGTCCGGGGCGGCGTGCGCGGACGCCTGGTGCTGACCCCCTGACCCGCCCGGCACCAGATCGGGGCAGGGGCGACGGGGGCGAGTGGCCGGGCCGGACGGGGATGCCGTCCGGCCCGGCCGCCCACCTCCGGAACACGTCCGGAACGGCGTTCAGCACAGCGGGCGAGCGCGCCCGGCCAGGCGGGAGGTCAGGCGGCGCGGCCCGCGTCGAGCAGCTCGCGGATCCGGTCGCGGCCCACCGCCAGCAGCAGCGTGGGCAGGCGCGGGCCGGTGTCGCGGCCGACGAGCAGCCGGTAGAGCAGGGCGAAGAACGCGCGCTGGGCGGCCTTCAGCTCCGGCGTGGCCGCCTTTGCGTCCATCTCCAGCCCGGCCAGCACCTTCGGCACGCCGTAGACGAGCGTGGTCAGGCCGTCGAGCGACCAGTGGTCGTCGAGCCCGTCGAGCAGCAGGCGCAGCGACTCCCGCTCCGCCTCGCCGAGCGTGTCGAGAAGCTCCTTGTCGGGCGTCTCGCGCACCTGCGTGCGCTCCTCCGCGGGCAGGTAGGTGTTCACCCAGTGCCGGGCGCGGTCGAGCCGCGGCCGCAGCTCGTCCAGCCCGCCGATCTCCGGGTCGAAGGCGCGCAGGATGCGCAGCGTCTGCTCCTCGTGGCCGGTCGCGATGTCGACCACCGAGGCGAGCGTCCGGTACGGCAGCCGGCGCGGCGTGTCGGGCAGCGTCGCGGACGCGGTGCTCGACGCCCGGCGGTAGGCCGACTGGTCGGCCGGCAGCGCCGTCCCCTCCGTGACCTTCCTGGTCAGCGTGTCCCACTCGTCGTACATCCGCTGGATCTCCTGGTCGAAGGAGATCTTGAACGACTGGTTGGGACGGCGGCGGGCGTACAGCCAGCGCAGCAGCGCGGGCTCCATGATCGACAGAGCGTCGGCCGGGGTCGGCACGCCGCCCTTGGAGCTGCTCATCTTGGCCATGCCGCTGATGCCGACGAAGGCGTACATCGGCCCGATCGGCTGCTGCCCGCCGAACACCTCGCGGATGATCTGGCCGCCGACGACGAACGACGAGCCCGGCGAGCTGTGGTCGACGCCCGACGGCTCGAAGACCACGCCCTCGTACGCCCAGCGCATCGGCCAGTCGACCTTCCACACCAGCTTGCCGCG
The DNA here is from genome assembly GCF_014161385.1 of Microbispora sp. H10670. Lineage (NCBI taxonomy): Bacteria > Bacillati > Actinomycetota > Actinomycetes > Streptosporangiales > Streptosporangiaceae > Microbispora > Microbispora sp. H10670. The sequence goes on from NZ_JABBWW010000038.1 coordinate 9,285, forward strand.
GGTGTGCTCGGACAGCAGGACGGTCTCGCCGTGCCCGCAGACGCAGGTGTACGACAACGCGGTGGTCTCGTCGTCGTACGACGTGACCGTGGTCAGGTCGCGGTCGCAGAACGAGCAGTACGGCTTGTAGGGGTAGTAACCCCCCGCGCCGGAGCCGTCGTCCTCGCTCGCGGCCCCCGAGCCCTCCAGGGCGGCGGCCTCGTCGGCGTCCAGGACCTCCTTGGCCTTGGCCTTCTTGGTGCGGTACTGGTCGAGGATCGCGTCGATCCGCCGCCGCTCGCGCATGGCGAGCAGCACCTGCTCCCGGTACGCCCCCGAGGTGTACATCTCGGTCTGGCTGATGCCGTGGAACTCCACGCCCATCTCCGCCAGCGCGGCGATCATCGGCGCCTTGAAGTGCTCGGCCCAGTTCGGGTACTCGCTGCCGGGCGGAGCCGGGACGGTGGTCAGCGGCTTGCCGATGTGCTCGTTCCAGGCGGGGTCGACGCCCGCTGGGACCTTGCGGAAGCGGTCGAAGTCGTCCCACGAGATGATGTGCACGCACTCGTGCCCGCGCCGCCTGATCTCGTCGGCCACCAGGTGCGGGGTCATGACCTCGCGCAGGTTGCCCAGGTGGATCGGGCCGGACGGGCTGAGGCCGGACGCGCAGACGACGGGTTTGCCCGGTGCGCGCCGTTCGGCCTCGGCGATGACCTCATCGGCGAAACGCGCCACCCAGTCGGCGTCCATCACGTCAGTCCTCTCGAAACGGGATCCTGCCTTCTATGGTCCCGTACCCGAGGGAGTCGTCAGGACGTGTTGCGGACGTAGACCAGCCGCAGGCCGATGAGCGTGAGCCAGGGCTCGTGCACGTCGATCGTGCGGGCCTCGCCGATGACGAGCGGCGCGCCGGTGCCCGTGGCGACCACGGTGACGTCGTCGGGGTCGGCGGCCAGCTCGGCGGTCATGCGGTCCACGATCCCGTCGACCAGCCCGGCGAAGCCGTAGAGGATGCCCGACTGGAGCGCCTCGACGGTGTTCTTGGCGATCACCGACCTCGGCCGGACCAGCTCGACCTTGTGGAGCTGCGCCCCGGCCGTGGCCAGCGCGTCCACCGAGATCTCCAGGCCGGGGGCGGTCACCGCGCCGACGTACTCGCCCCGGGCCGAGACCGCGTCGAAGGAGGTCGCCGTGCCGAAGTCGACGATCACGCAGGGCCCGCCGTACAGGGTGGTGGCGGCGAGCGCGTTCACGATGCGGTCGCTGCCGACCTCCTTGGGGTTGTCCATCCGGACCGGCACGCCGGTGCGGACGCCCGGCTCGACGACCACCGCCGTGACGTCGCCGTAGTAGCGCCGGGACATCTCCCGCATCTCGTTGAGCACCGACGGAACCGTGGAGCAGATCGCGATGCCGCTGATGTCGGCGTCCTTGAGCAACGGCGACTGCCCGAGCAGCCCCTGCAGCACCACCGCGATCTCGTCCGCCGTGCGGCGGGGGTCGGTCGCGATCCGCCAGTGCTCGATGACCTCTTCACCCTCGAACAGGCCCAGCACCGTATGGGTGTTGCTGACGTCGATGGTGAGCAGCATCCCCCGATTATGCCTCACGAAGATCTAGACCCAGGTCGAGTGCCGGGGCCGAGTGGGTGAGCGCGCCGACCGCCAGGTAGTCGACCCCGGTCTCGGCGACCGCGCGGGCCGCGTCCAGGGTCAGCCCTCCGCTCGACTCCAGCCGTGCCCGGCCGGCCACCAGGCGTACGGCCTCGGCGAGCTGGTCCACCGTGAAGTTGTCGAGCAGGATCTCGTCGGCTCCCTCGGCGAGGACCGGCTCGATCTGGTCGATCCGGTCCACCTCGACCTCGATGGGCAGGCCGGGGAAGGCCTGCCGTACGGCGCGGAAGGCCTCCGCGACGCCTCCGGCGGCCACGACGTGGTTGTCCTTGATGAGCGCGGCGTCGTGCAGACCCATCCGGTGGTTCACGCCGCCGCCGGCCCGTACGGCGTACTTCTCCAGGACGCGCAGGCCCGGCAGGGTCTTGCGGCTGTCGCGCACGCGGGCGCCGGTGCCCTCGACGGCGTCCACCCAGCGCCGGGTCTGGGTGGCGACGCCGGACAGGTGGGTGAGGAAGTTGAGCGCGGTGCGCTCCAGCGTGAGCAGGTCGCGGGTGGCGCCGCGCACGGTCATCACCACGTCGCCGGGGCGCACGCGGTCGCCGTCCGCGGCGTGCCGCTCGACCTCGGCTCCCCCGGCGGCCTGGCGGAAGACGGCCTCGGCCACGGCCAGACCGGCGACCACGCCCTCCTTCCGCGCCACCACGTCGGCGACCGCGCGCTGGTCCGCCGGGATCGTGGCGACCGAGGTGACGTCCTGTCCCCCGGCCAGGTCCTCGTCCAGGGCGGCGCGGACGAGGCCGAGCACGGCGTCCGGGTCGAGGCCGTTCTCGTCCAGTTCGGTCCGCAGGTCCTCGTGGGGCGTGTACGTCAAGGTCAGTCCCTCCGCCGTCAGGGCGATGTCGATGTGCGCCCGCCAGCGGGCGTCGTCGCGGTCGGGGTGGTCCTCCCGCCAGTGCGAGCCGCGTGTCTCCTCGCGTACGGTCGCCGCGGCGACCAGCGCGGACGCGACCGTGAGGAGGTTGGTCGTCTCCCACGACTCCGTGCAGGGCTCGACCGCGACCGGGGTCCAGCGGGCGTCCGAGAGCGCGCGGGCGACCTCCGCGAGGCTGCGGTCGCCGCGCAGCACTCCGGCGCCGCGGCTCATGTGGCTCTGGATCCTGGCGCGGGTACGCGGGTCCACCAGCCCCTCCGGCCGGTCGTCCCGTCCGGCGGGCTCGCGCGGCGTCAGGTCGCGCGCGGCCAGGTCGGCGGCGATGCGCTCACCGTAGACGAGCCCTTCGAGCAGGGAGTTGGAGGCCAGCCGGTTGGCGCCGTGGACGCCCGTGCAGGCCACCTCGCCGCAGGCGTACAGGCCGGGCACGCTGGTCCTGCCGTACAGGTCGGTGCGCACGCCGCCGCTCGCGTAGTGGGCGGCGGGGGCGACCGGGATGGGCTCGGTGACGGGGTCGATGCCGTGCTCCCGGCAGACGGCGAGGATGGTCGGGAAGCGGGTCCGCCACCTGTCCTCGCCGAAGCCGGTGGCGTCCAGGTAGACGTGGTCGGCGCCGGTCTCGTGCATCCTCCGCATGATCGCCTTGGCGACGACGTCGCGGGGCGCGAGGTCGGCCAGTTCGTGGACGCCCCGCATGAAGCGCTCGCCCGCCGCGTCGGCCAGCACCGCGCCCTCGCCGCGCACGGCCTCGGAGACGAGGGGCTGCTGACCGGTCGAGCCCTCCCCGAGCCACAGGACCGTGGGGTGGAACTGCACGAACTCGATGTCCCTGACCACCGCGCCGGCCCGCAGGGCCAGCGCGACGCCGTCCCCGGTGGACACGACCGGGTTGGTGGTGGCCGCGTAGACCTGGCCCATGCCGCCGCTGGCGAGCACCACGGCCCCGGCCCGTACGGCGCCCACGCCGTCGCGGGCGCCCTCCCCCATCACGTGGAGCGTGACCCCGCAGGCGTGACCCTCGGCGTCGAGGAGCAGGTCGAGGGCGAGGGCGTGCTCGATGACCTCGATGCGGGGCTCGGCGAGCACCGCCTCGGCCAGCGCCCGCTGCACCTCGGCGCCGGTCGCGTCGCCGCCCGCGTGGACGATGCGGTTGCGCCGGTGACCGCCTTCTCGGGTGAGCTGGAGCCCGCCGTCGACGTCCCGGTCGAACTCGGCGCCGTGGCTCATCAGCCGCTTGAGCGCGTCGGGGCCCTCGGTGACCAGGACGCGTACGGCCTCCTCGTCGCAGAGGCCGACCCCCGCGAGGAGCGTGTCCCTGAGGTGCTCGTCGGGCGTGTCCTCGGGGTCGAGGACGGCGGCGATCCCGCCCTGGGCCCAGCGGGTGGACCCGGCGGACAGGACGTCCTTGGTGACCACGAGCACCCGCGCCCGCGGGTCGAGCTCGACGTGGCGCAGCGCCACGGTGAGGCCGGCGATGCCGGAACCGATCACGACCGCGTCGGCCTCGACGGTCCAGCCGGGTGCGGGGGCGGTGAGTCTGCGTGCGAGCGCCACCATGAGGGGATCCCCTTTCGTCATAATGACGATAACGCCCCCCGCCGAGTGGTGCCGCCCCGCCCCCTCCTAGAAGGGGGGTGCCGCGGGGCCGGTGCAGAGCTGGGCGACCAGAGTGGCGTACGCCCATTCCTCCCACCTGTCCCGCGACCAGCCGCGGTCCTGCACGAAGAGCAGGTACAGCTGCGGGCTGAGCAGGCAGAACAGCAGGTCCGCGGCCATCGCGACGGAGACGTCCGGGCGGGCGTCGGGCTTGCCGGCCAGCGCCTGGGCCACGGCGTGCAGCACGGTGTAACGCGGGTCGGGGCCGTCGGGCCACTGCGCGGCGATCTGCGGGTCGGCGGCCCCGGCGGACGCGATCATCGGCATGATCGGGGCGACCCGGCCGAGGATCTCGCCGGTGCCGCGCACGTGCGCGCGGAGCTGGCCGGCCGCGGTGGGCTCGGCGCAGGCGGCGCGGAACCACTCACGGTCCATGACGGCCACCGGCTCGGTGTCCCCGGCGATGGACGTGTCGACGACGTCCTTGAACAGCGTGCGCTTGTTGCCGAAGACGAAGTAGACCGTCTGGACGGCCACGCCCGCCCGGTCGGCGACCTCCTGCAGGCTCGTCGCCCCGTAGCCCTGCGCGACGAACAGCTCCCGCGCCGGGAAACCGCCGTGGGACACCGGCGTCACACCGCCCGAGCTGGTCGCCCTCGTCGAGGGGCACGGGGAGGGACACGATGCGCTGCCGCCCGGCCGCGCCTTGGAGCTCGGCTGCGGCGCCGGGACCAACGCGATCTATCTGGCCCGGCACGGCTGGGAGGTCGTGGCCGTCGACCTGGTCGGCCGCGCGATCGAGCTGGCCCGGGAGAGGACGGAGGCGGCGGGAGTGGACGTACGGCTGCTGCACGGAGACGCCACCAGGCTCGACGAGCTGGACGCGCCCGGCCCCTTCGAGCTGTTCTTCGACCTGAGCTGTTACTGCGGCATCCCGCCGCACCGCCGCGACGCCTACGTCGCCGGGCTCACCCGCCGCGCCGCTCCCGGCGCATGGCTGCTGATGTTCGGGTACGGCCCCGGGGCGTTCGACGACACGTTCTCCGGCGTCACCGCCGACGAGCTCCGTGCCCGGTTCGGCGGCTGGGAGCTGGTCGACATGACACCCGGTACGAACCCGGTGCCCACCTTCTGGTTCACCCTGCGCGCGCCTACAGGGTGAGCACCATGTTGTCGATCAGGCGGGTGGTGCCCACCTTGGCGGCGACGGCCAGGACCGCCTCGCCGCGGTGGTCGCCGCCCACCGGCGCGAACGTCGCGGGATCGGCCAGGATCAGGTAGTCGAGCAGCAGCGGCGGGTCGAACCGGGCCGCCTCCTCCAGCACGGCCCTGGCCGCGTCGAGGACCCCGGCCGGCCCGGTCCGGGCCCGCGCCGCACCGGCACTCAGCGCCCGCGACAGCGCGAGGGCCGTACGGCGGTCGTCCTCGGAGAGGTACCGGTTGCGGCTCGACAGCGCCAGCCCGTCGGGCTCCCGTACGGTCGGGGCGGCCACGATCGACACCGGGACGTCGAGGTCGGCCGTCATCCGCCGGATCAGCGCGAGCTGCTGGGCGTCCTTCTGCCCGAAGACCGCGACGTCCGGCCGCACGAGGTTGAACAGCTTGAGCACCACGGTCAGCACGCCGTCGAAGTGGCCCGGGCGGAAGGCGCCCTCGGCCGTCCCGCCCATGCCGCCCGCCGAGACCTCCACCTGCCGGTCGGGCAGGTACATGTCCTCGGCCGAGGGCGCGAAGACCACGCCCGCGCCCTCCTCCTCGCACACCCGGAGGTCGGCGTCGAACGTGCGGGGATAGCGGGAGAAGTCCTCGTGGGGACCGAACTGCAGGGGGTTGACGAACACGCTCACCACCACGTGGTCGGCGTGCTCACGCGCCAGCCGGACCAGCGACCGGTGGCCCTCGTGGAGCGCCCCCATCGTGGGGACCAGGGCGATCCTTCCCGGGCCGAGAGAGTCCCTCGCCTTGACGAGGGCGGCCCGGTCGGCGGCCACGGTCACGTCCATATGTTCCCTCCCAGGGCGTCCAGCAGGCGTTCGGCCGCCTCCGGCTTGAGCAGCCCCGCCGCCAGCGCCCGGTCGGCGGTGAGCCGCGCCAGGGCGACGTACGCGTCCGCGGCCTCGGGGGCGGCCAGGATGAGCGCGTCCACGTGTTTGCGCACCGTGCCCGCGTCGCCGCGGACGACCGGCCCGGTGAGCCCGCCGATGCCGAGACGCAGCACGTTGTCGAGGGCCGCGCCGAGCAGCGGCCCGAGCATGCGGCCGGGATGCTCGACACCGATCTTCGCGAGCAGCTCCTGCGACTCGGCGATGAGCGTCACCATGTGGTTGGCCGCGCCGGCGATCGCGGCGTGGTAGAGCGGCCGGTCCTGGTCGGCGATCCACACCGGCTCGCCGCCCATCTCGATGACCAGCGCCTCGGCCACCGGCCGCAGCATGTCCGGCGCGGTGACGCCGAACGAGCAGCCGTTGAGCTTGGTCAGGTCGTCGCTCCGGCCCGTGAAGGTCATCACCGGATGCAGCGCGAGCGGCAGCGCCCCCGCCTCGGCGGCGGGGTCGAGCACGCCGAGGCCGTACGCGCCGCTGGCGTGCACGAGCAGCTTGCCGCGCAGGTCGGCGCCGGTGGCCGCGAGGCCGGAGACCAGGCCGGGCAGCACGTCGTCCGGCACGGTCAGCAGCACGAGCTCGGACCTGGCGATGACCTCCTCCGGCCTGCTGAGCGCCTGGCCGAGACGGTCGGCGGCGCGGCGGCGCGACGCGTCGGACACGCCGCTGGCCGCCACCACACGATGACCCGCGAGCATGAGCGCGGCCCCGAGCACGGAGCCGACCCGTCCCGCGCCGAGCACTCCCACGGCGAGCCGCGCCGGGCGGTCACTTGTGTCCATGACGCCTCCCCTCGGTTCAGCGTAGCGGCGGCGCTCCCGCCGGCCCGGTGCCAGGTCGTGCCTCACGGATCAGGCCATGCCGAGCATGACCACGACGGGCCCGACGGTCGGAGTTTGTCCCGTTTCTAACGGGCCTATGTTGAGCTACAGGTACGAATGTGACTGATTTTCGCCACGGCCCACGCGTGTCGGTAGCGTGATGCGGTGTGGAGGTGACCTGGCGGGAGGCCGTCGAGCGCGCGCTCTACGGCGCGGAGGGCTTCTACCTGCGGGAGCGCCCGGACCGCCATTTCCGCACCTCGGTCCATGCCTCACCGGTCTTCGCCGAGGCGGTGCTGCGCCTGCTGGAACGGGTCGACGCGACCCTCGGGCACCCCGGTGTGGTCGACTTCGTGGACGTGGGCAGCGGCGACGGCCTGCTGGCCGCCCGCGTCGTGGCCGCCGCGCCGCCGGACCTCGCGGCGCGGCTGCGGGCCGTCGCGGTGGACCTGTCCCCCCGGCCCCGCGGCCTCGATCCCCGGGTCGCCTGGGAGCCGGAGGTCCCGTACGGGGTCACCGGGCTCGTGGTCGCCAACGAATGGCTGGACAACGTGCCCCTCGACGTCGCCGAGGCGACCCCCGCGGGCCCCCGGCTGGTGCTCGTCGACCCGGCGACCGGAGCGGAGCGGCCCGGTCCCGTCCCCGATCCGGAGGACCTGGCCTGGCTGGACCGCTGGTGGCCGCTGGGCCCGGTCGGGGACCGCGCCGAGATCGGCCGCCCCCGCGACGAGGCGTGGGCCGGGGTGATCGCGCGGCTGACCCGCGGCACGGCGGTCGCCGTGGACTACGCCCATCTCGCCGGGCGGCGCCCCGCCCTCGGCACGCTGGCCGGCTACCGCGACGGCTCGCCGGTGCCCGCCGTGCCGGACGGGTCGTGCGACGTCACGGCCCACGTCGCGCTGGACGCCTGCGCGGCGGCCGGCGAACGGGCGGGCGCGGCGGCGACCACGCTCACGACGCAGCGGGAGGCCCTGCGCGACCTGGGGGTCACCGGCGCCCGGCCGCCGCTCGCGCTCGCGTCCGCCGACCCCGCCGGTTACGTACGCGCGCTCGGCCGGGCCTCGCAGGAGGCCGAGCTCATCGACCCCGCCGGCCTCGGCGGCTTCGGCTGGCTCAGCCAGTCCCGGTGTGGATGAGGAGACATCATGATCGCGAGAATCTGGCGCGCGAGCGCGACCCCGGAGGGCGCCGACGGCTACGAGCGGCACTTCACCGAGGCGGTCCTGCCCTCCCTGCGCGGCATGGCCGGGCACCGCGGCGCCTACCTGCTGCGGCGCGACACCGACGGCCGGGTGGAGATCGAGGTCATGACCCTGTGGGACTCGATGGACGCGATCCGCCGCTTCTCCGGGGAGGACCCCGCGACGGCCGTCGTCGAGCCCGCGGCCCAGGCCGTCCTGCTCGGCTACGACACCACGGTCACCCACCACACGGTCAGCGTGTCAGACGGCGACCTTCAGTGACTCCAGGCCGCGCATGATGTAGCTGGGCTTCCAGGTCGGCTCCTCGGCGAGCTCCAGGCGGGGCGCCAGCCGCAGCAGCGCGCCGAACGACTCCGCCATCTCGACCCGCGCGAGCGGCGCGCCGAGGCAGAAGTGGATGCCCGCACCGAACGAGATGTGCGGGTTGTCCGCCCGGCCGACGTCGAGGCGGTCGGGGTCGGCGAAGACCTCGGGGTCCCGGTTGGCGGAGCCGAACAGCAGCGCGATCTCCGCACCCCGGGGGATCGCCACCCCGCCGGCCTCGACGTCCTCCAGCACCCACCGCTCGAACATCTGCGCCGGGGTGTCGTAACGCAGCAGCTCCTCGACCGCCGCCGGCATCAGGCCGGGGTCGGCGCGCAGCCGCTCCAGCTCGCCGGGGTTGCGGAACAGCGCCCACCACCCGCTGCCGGTGGCGTTGACCGTGGCCTCGTGCCCGGCGTTGAGCAGCAGCACGCAGGTGCCGATCAGCTCGTCCTCGGTGAGCCGGTCCCCGTCGTCCACCACCTGCGCGAGCGCGGAGATCATGTCGTCGCCCGGACGCTCCCTGCGCGCCCTGGCCAGCCCGCGCAGGTACTCGGCGAACTCCGTCGCCGCGCGTACGGCCGTGTGCTGGACCTCCGGCGACGGGTTCAGCTCGTACATCCCGCAGATGTCGGCCGACCAGGGGCGCAGGAGGTGGCGGTCGGCCTCCGGCACGCCCAGCATCTCGGCGATCACGGTGACGGGCAGCGGCTCGGCCACCTCGGCCAGCAGGTCGCCGCCGCCGCGCTCGACCAGCCCCTCGGTCAGCTCCGTCGCGATCCTCCGTACGCGCGGGCGCAGCGACTCCACCATCCGGGGCGTGAACGCCTTGGACACCAGGCGGCGCAGCCGGGTGTGGACCGGCGGCTCCACGTCGAGCATCCCGGCCCGGATCACCCGCCAGAAGGGCTCCTGGAAGTCCGGCTCGGGCTCCCGGCCGAACTCCTCGTGCGTGGCCGTGTGCAGGTAGGACCGGCCCAGGCGGCGGTCGCGCAGCAGCGTGTTGACGTCGGCGTGCCGGGCGACCAGCCACTGCCCGGTCGGCTCGAAGAAGCTGACCGGATCGTTGTCCCGCAGGTCGCGGTAGGCGTCGTACGGGTGAGCCACGAACTCCGGATTCCAGGGATCAAACCTCACATTGGACACCATAACGGTAAAGCGCCTCTCACCAGGGGACTTGCCGGATCGCCGGTTCTCCGGGTTATAGTGCGCTCAGGTCATGAGTGCCAGCGTCAAGCCCCGGCTTGCTGGCCGGCAACCCTCGCGCTCGCGGCGGGGTGCCCCGGGTGAGGACCGGGCCCGGCGCGCGGTGTGCCGGGCAAGCGCGGGCTCCGCCGTACGACGCCATGGCAGGGGTCCCCGACCCGAGGAGGCCTGGCGTTGTCCGCTCTCACCTTCGTCCCGCAGCAGCCCGCCAACCCCGTGTCCGAGCCGGTGCGCGTACCGGTGGTCGTGGGCGCCGACCTGGAGGTCCCGGTCCGGGGCGGCCGGCTCGTGCCGTACGCGAACCTCGACTACGCGGCGAGCGCGCCCTGTCTTGAGCCGGTGAACGCCGCCGTCGCGGCGGCGCTGCCGGCCTACTCCAGCGTGCACCGGGGCGCGGGCTACGCCTCGCAGCTCACGACCCAGCGGTACGAGCAGGCCAGGCACACCGTGCGGGCCTTCGTGGGCGCCCGCCCCGGCGACGCCCTCGTCTTCGTGCGCAACACCACCGACGCGATGAACCTGCTGGCCCGCAGCCTCCCCGAGGGCACCACGGTCGTCGTGTTCGGCACCGAGCACCACGCCTCGCTGCTGCCCTGGACCGACGCCGTACGGCTCGCGCCGCCCGCCTTCCCCGGCGAGGCCGTCCGGGCCGCCGACGAGGCCCTCGCGGCGATCGAGGGCCCGGCCCTGCTCGTCGTGACCGCCGCGTCCAACGTCACCGGAGAGCTGTGGCCGATCGCCGGGCTCGCGCACATCGCGCACCGGCACGGCGCGCGGATCGCCGTGGACGCCGCCCAGCTCGTCCCCCACCGCGGGCTCAACCTCGCCGCGCTCGACCTCGACTACGTCGCCTTCTCCGGGCACAAGCTCTACGCGCCGTTCGGCGCGGGCGTGCTCGTCGGCCGGCCCGACTGGCTCGCCGCCGCCGACCCGTACCTGCGCGGCGGCGGAGCCGTGCGAGCCGTGGGCGAGACCACCGAGTGGAGCGACGACCCCGAGGCTCGGCACGAGGCGGGGACGCCCAACGTGCTCGGCGCGGTCGCGCTCGCCGCCGCCTGCGACGCCCTCGCCGCGACCGGCTGGACCCCGCTGGTGCGGGAGGAGGAGCGGCTGCTCGCCCGCCTGCGCGCCGGGCTCGCCGCGATCCCCGGCGTACGCGAACTGTCGCTGTGGGGCCCGGACCACCCGCGGGTCGGGATCGTGTCGTTCGTCGTGGAGGGCCGCCCGGCCCGGGAGGTCGCCGAGATCCTGTCGGCCGAGCACGGCATCGGCGTCAGGGACGGCAAGTTCTGCGCCCACCCGTTCGTCCGCCACCTCCTCGGCGGCGCCGAGGACGAGGGCTGCGCGGACGGCACGGTGAGCGCCGTACGCGCCTCGATCGGCATCGGCACGACCGAGGAGCACGTCGACCGCCTCATCACCGCCCTCCGCGAAATCGCCCCCGCCTGACCCCGACCGCCGTGGCTTTCGCCGGTGGGTGACGGGCGTGAAAGCATGGACGGTATGACCGAGCAGGACGGCCCGCGTGTCGAGCGAGTGGTGGGCATCGGGGCCGGGGCGGACGCGGTGCGGCCGGGAGGGCTCGCGACGGAGGACCTGATCCTCGACATCGGGCCGCAGCATCCGTCCACGCACGGGGTGCTGCGGCTGCGGCTCGTCCTTGACGGTGAACGGATCGTGGCCGCCGAGCCGATCGTCGGCTACATGCACCGCGGTGCGGAGAAGCTGTTCGAGGTGCGCGACTACCGGCAGATCATCGTGCTGGCCAACCGGCACGACTGGCTGTCGGCGTTCGCCAACGAGCTGGGCGTCGTGCTCGCGGTCGAGCGCATGATCGGCATGCAGCCCCCGCCGCGGGCGGTGTGGGCGAGGACTCTGCTGGCCGAGCTCAACCGCGTGCTCAACCACCTGATGTTCCTCGGCGGCCATCCGCTGGAGCTGGGCGCGGCCGGCCCGGTCTTCCCCGCCTTCCGGGAGCGGGAGACGCTGCAGTACGTCATGGAGGAGATCTCCGGCGGCCGCATGCACTACATGTTCAACCGGGTGGGCGGGCTGAAGGAGGAACTGCCCGAGGGCTGGCTCGGCCGCGTGACCACCGCCGTGGCGGCCGTGCGGCGGCGGCTGCCCGACATCGAGGAGCTGGTCACGGGCAACGAGATCTTCGTGGCGCGCACCCGCGGCGTCGGTGTGCTCGACCGTGAGACGATCATGCAGTACGGCGTGAGCGGCCCGGCCGCGCGGGCCTCCGGGGTGGACTTCGACCTGCGGCGCGACGAGCCCTACCTCGCGTACGGCGAGCTGCCCGTGAAGGTCGTGACCCGCTCGGCGGGAGACTGCCAGGCGAGGTTCCAGGTGCTGCTCGACCAGGTCAAGGTGTCGCTCGACCTGACCGACGCCTGCGTGGAGCGGCTGCGCCACCTGCCGCCCGGCCCGATCAACCAGCGCCTGCCGAAGGTGCTCAAGGTGCCGGAGGGCCACACGTACGCCTGGACGGAGAACCCGCTCGGCCTCAACGGCTACTACCTGGTGTCACGCGGCGAGAAGACCCCCTGGCGGCTCAAGCTGCGCAGCGCCTCCTACAACAACGTCCAGGTGCTCCGCGAGATGCTGCCCGGCCACTCGGTCGCCGACCTGATCGCGGTCCTCGGCTCGATGTTCTTCGTGGTCGGCGACATCGACAAGTAGGCCGGCGAGCAGCCTGGAAGCAAGGGTCAGCTCTCCCCGTCGGGCTTGCCGGGCACCCGGCAGCAGTGTTCGAGGAAGAGCGCGGCGCAGATCAGGATCACGCACGCCACGAACGACCCGCCGCCGACGATCGCGTCCTGGCGGGGCTTGTCCAGGTCGAGCAGGTCCAGCACACGCAGGACGAAACCGGCGAAGACCCCGGCGAACGCCGCGCCCGCGTACGCGGTGGCCTGGGCCAGCGCCGCCAGCCGAGCGACGGCGAGCGGCTCGACGGGCTTGGTGTCCGGGCGGCGCAGGATCCTCGCCCGGGTCAGCCAGCCCGTGTACGCCTCACCGAGCGCGAGCAGCAGCACGGTGGGCACCGCGGTCCACGGCAGTGTGGGCACCACGGAGTAGGACTGCCGCAGCAGGCCCCAGGTGATCACGGCGAACACGACCACGAGACCGACGAGCACGCCGGGATTGCTGGGCTTCACGCGGGGTCTCTCCTCGTCAGGCCGGGGGTTCGAGCACGAGGTCGGTGCGCAGCCGCACCCCGCTCTGGTCCAGGTCGGCCAGCAGGGCCGCGACCGACCCGCGCCCGGGCAGCACCGCCGAGGGGTCCGCCTGGGCCCACGGCACCAGAACGAACGCCCGCTCGTGCGCGCGGGGATGCGGGAGGGTGAGCTCGGGGTCGTCCGACATCAGCGTGCCGACCGCGATCAGGTCCACGTCGAGGGTCCGGGGGCCCCACCGCTCCGCGCGCTCACGGCCGAAGGCGTTCTCGACGCTGTGCGCCCGGTCGAGCAGGGCGCGGGGGTCGAGCATGCTCTCGGCGACGACCACCGCGTTCAGGTACGCGCCCTGGGTGGGTCCGCCGACCGGTTCGGTCTCGTAGACCGGCGACGCCGCCACGAACGTGAGCCCGGGGGCGTCGAACAACGCGTCGACGGCGCCCTGGAGGTTCTCGATGCGCCGGCCGAGGTTGCTGCCGAGTGCGATCACGACCCTCATGCGCGCCCCCTTCTGATCGTCACCACCACGTCGTCGAACGGTAGCGGGATGGGCGCCGCCGGTTTGTGCACGCTGACCTCCGCCTCCTCGACCATGTCGTGGGCCAGGCAGGCCGCCGCCAGCCGCTCGGCGAGGGTCTCGATGAGGTTGACCGGCTCGCCCTCCGCGATCCGGACGAGTTCCAGTGCCAGCGCGCCGTAGTCGACCGTCAGGGTGAGGTCGTCGGCCGCCGCCGCCGGGGCGGTGTCGAGACGCAGGCAGACGTCGATCACGAACTCCTGGCCGAGCTCGCGCTCGGCCGGCAGGCACCCGTGCCTGCCGCGCGCCCGCAACCCCGTCAACCGCACCGCGTCGCGGCTCACTGCTCCTGGTCCTCCTCCTCGTCCTCGTCGTCGCTCTGCAGGACCGGAGATCCGTGGTAGAGCCACAACCGCCACCCCCCGGAGGTCCGCACATAGGTGCTGGAGGCGACGACCCGGCCGGCGGCGAAACCCGGTTCGTCGCTGTCGGCGGCGGTGAGGATGTTCTCCGCGCAGGTGACGACCGCGACGTCACCGAGCACGGTGGTCTGCACGTCGGTCAGCACGAACTGGATGTACGTCGTGTTGGCCATGATGAGCGCCCACGAGCGCAGCACCTCCGACCGCCCGCTCAGCATGGGCCAGCCGGGGTGGACGCACAGCGCCGGACGTCCCGGGACGTCCTCGATCCATATCTCCGACATCCTGTCGAGGTCGCCCGCCTCGATGGCGTTGTAGAACGCCTGGTTGAGCTCCTCGATGTCCTTCATGGGCGTCCCTGTCGGCATATCCTCACCGGCTCTCGTCGGCATGTCGCGCGGCTGAGTGTCGTGCGGCTACTGCGTCCCGTCCGCCTGCCGCGTGTCGTACGCCTGCTGCCCTCCAGACGGCGGCGACGCGCACCGCGTCGGCGTTCGGCCGCACCCGGTGGACCCGGACGCACCACGCCCCGGCCTGCGCCGCGAGCGCGGTGACCGCGACGGTGGCGTCGTCGCTGCCGTCGAAGGGGCGTGGCTCGCCGTCCGGCCCGGCCAGCAGCCGGCCGAGGAACCGCTTGCGCGACGCCCCGACCAGCAGGGGATGGCCGAGCCGGTTCAGCTCGGCGAGGCCGGCCAGCACGGCCCAGTTGTGCTCGGCGTTCTTGGAGAAACCGAGGCCGGGGTCGAGCACGATCTGCTCCTCCCGCACCCCCTCGGCCAGCACGGAGTCGACCCGCTTGCGCAGTTCCTCCGCCACCTCGGTCAGCACGTCGCCGTAGACGGCCCTGTTGTCCATGTCGCGGCTGTGCCCGCGCCAGTGCATCACGACGTACGGCACGCCGGTCGCGGCCACCACACGCGGCATCGCCGGGTCGGCCAGGCCGCCGCTCACGTCGTTGACCAGTCTGGCCCCGGCCGCGACGGCCGCCTCGGCGACCTCCGCCCGCATGGTGTCGACGCTGACCGTGACGCCCTCCTGGGTGAGGGCGCGGATCACCGGCTCGACGCGGCGCAGTTCCTCCTCCAGCGAGACCCGGGCCGCGCCCGGGCGGGTGGACTCGCCGCCCACGTCCACGATGTCCGCGCCCTCGGCCACCAGGTCGAGGCCGTGCCGGATCGCGACGTCGGGATCGAACCACTGCCCGCCGTCGGAGAAGGAGTCGGGGGTCACGTTGACCACACCCATGACCAGACAGCGCTCGGCCTCCGGCATGCCGGGCACGCTCGACGTGGTCATGGGGTCCAGCCTAGTGCCCGGTTCGGCAGGGCTCGTCCGGCAGGAGCGCACCCGCCCACTCAACCACGCAGGATCAGCGACATGGCCTCGGCCCGTGTCGCCTCGCTGGTGCGGAAGTCGCCCCGGACGGCCGAGGTGATCGTCTTGGCGCCGGGCTTGCGCACGCCGCGCATGGTCATGCACATGTGCTCCGCCTCGATCACCACGATCACCCCGCGCGGCTCCAGCACCTGCATCAGGCCGTCGGCGATCTGCGAGGTCATCCGCTCCTGCACCTGCGGCCTGCGGGCGTAGACGTCCACCAGCCTGGCGAGCTTCGACAGGCCGGTGATGCGCCCCTTCTCGTTCGGCGTGTACCCGATGTGCGCCACGCCCTGGAACGGCAGCAGATGGTGCTCGCAGGTGGACATCACCTCGATGTCCTTGACGAGCACCATCTCGTCGTGGTCCGCGTCGAACATCGTGGTCAGCGCGTCTTCGGGACGCTGCCCCAGACCCGCGAACTGCTCGGCATACGCCCGCGCCACCCGGGCGGGGGTGTCGCGGAGCCCGTCGCGATCGGGGTTCTCCCCGATCGCGATCAGGATCTCGCGTACGGCCTTCTCGATCCGGCCATGGTCGAATCCGGAAGGCGGTTCCGCCGCGTGCGGATCGGCCACGGTCAGGCCTCGTCCCGCTGCGCCGGCTGGTCGTTCACCCACGGGGCCGAGCCGGAGCCACCGGCCGGGAGCGCCGAGCCGTTGCCGTTGGCCCGCTCCTTCGGCGTGATGACCGGAGGACGGTCCGACGGCAGGCGCTTGCCGTACCCGGCGTAGGAGGGCCGCTTCTCCTTGGTCACCACGGGCGAGAAGATCTCGAGGACCTGCTCCCGGGAGAGCGTCTCCTTCTCCATGAGCTCCAGCACCAGGTTGTCGAGCACGTCGCGGTACTGGACGAGGATCTCCCACGCCTGGTCGTGCCCGCTCTCGATGAGGCGGCGGACCTCCTCGTCGATCGCCGAGGCGATCTGCTCGGAGTAGTCGCGCTCGTGGCCCATCTCGCGGCCGAGGAAGACCTCGCCGTTGCCGCTGCCGAACTTGCGGGCGCCGAGCCGCTCGCTCATGCCGTACTCGGTGACCATGCGTCGGGCGATCGAGGTCGCCTTCTCGATGTCGTTGGACGCGCCGGTGGTGGGCTCGTGGAAGACGAGCTCCTCCGCGGTGCGGCCGCCGAGCAGCATGGCGAGCTGGTCCATCATCTCGGACCGGGTCGCGAGGAACTTGTCCTCCATCGGCAGCGTCATCGTGTAACCGAGGGCGCGGCCGCGCGACAGGATCGTGATCTTGTGGACCGGGTCGGAGTTGGGCAGCGCGTGGGCCACCAGGGCGTGCCCGCCCTCGTGGTAGGCGATGATCTTCTTCTCCTGGTCCGACATGACCCGCGACTTGCGCTCCGGACCGGCCATCACGCGGTCGATCGACTCTTCGAGGGTCGACATCGTGATGAGCTTCTGGTCCTGCCGTGCGGTCAGCAGAGCCGCCTCGTTGATCACGTTGGCGAGGTCGGCGCCGGTGAAGCCGGGGGTCCGGCGGGCGATCACGTCGAGGTCGACGTCCTGCGCGAACGGCTTGCCGCGGCCGTGGACGCGCAGGATGCCCTTGCGGCCCTCCAGGTCGGGCCGGTCGATGACGACCTGGCGGTCGAAGCGGCCGGGACGGAGCAGGGCGGGGTCGAGGATGTCCGGCCGGTTGGTCGCGGCGATGAGGATCACGCCGCCCTTGACGTCGAAGCCGTCCATCTCGACGAGAAGCTGGTTGAGCGTCTGCTCACGCTCGTCGTGGCCGCCGCCGAGGCCCGCGCCGCGGTGCCGGCCGACGGCGTCGATCTCGTCGATGAAGATGATCGCGGGGGCGTTCGCCTTGGCCTGCTCGAACAGGTCACGGACGCGGGATGCGCCCACGCCGACGAACATCTCGACGAAGTCGGAACCGGAGATCGAGTAGAAGGGCACGCCCGCCTCGCCGGCCACGGCCCGGGCGAGCAGGGTCTTGCCGGTGCCGGGCGGGCCGTACAGCAGGACGCCCTTGGGGATCTTGGCGCCGATGGCCTGGAACTTGGCCGGGGCCTGCAGGAACTCCTTGATCTCCTGGAGCTCCTCGATGGCCTCGTCGGCGCCCGCCACGTCGGCGAAGGTGGTCTTGGGGGTGTCCTTGGTGATCAGCTTCGCCCGCGACTTGCCGAAGTTCATGACCCGGGAGCCGCCGCCCTGCATCTGGTTCATGATGAACAGGAAGATCAGGACGATGACGATGATCGGCAGGAAGCTGGCGAGGAGGCTGAGGAGGAAGTTCTCCTTCGGCACCTCGACGGTCCAGCCCTCGGACGGCTTGGACGTGTCGAGCGCCTGGGTGAGCTGGACACCCTGCCCTTCGACCCAGGGCGCCTGGATGCGGGTGACGCTCTTGTTCTGCACCGTGATCGGCTGCTTGAGCGTCAACTCGACCCGCTGGTCCTTGTCGACCACGGTCGCGCTCTTGACATTGCCCTGCTGGATCTGCTGGACGACCGTCGAGGTGTCGGCGGTGGTGTAGTTGCCGTCCCCGCCGAACATCGTGGTGACGAGCAGGAGAAGCAATACGATGCCCAGGATCCACAGGAGTGGGCCACGTGTAAATCGCTTGAGATCCATCCGTTGCGGAACCCCGGCGGGCCCGTCCCTTCCTGACCAAGGCCTGCCCCGGGCGGACCCGGGGTCGCGGCATCCGTTACCGCTCCTTCTGGCTACCGAGGGACGCCGAACGGCTCCCCACGGATATCCGAAGGTACACCCGGCCGCCGCGTCGGGTAACTGCCCGAGCGGCTCCGGCTTTGCCTTTCCAACGTACGTCAGCCAACCCCGTGTTCCCCGACCTGGCGCCCAATAACGCACGATCGGCGGGGCACTTCGCTAAGGGCTTACTCCCCTCCGTACACATGCGGCGCAAGAGTCCCGATGAACGGCAGGTTGCGATAGCGCTCGGCGTAATCGAGGCCGAACCCGATGACGAACTCGTTGGGGATGTCGAAACCGACGTATCGGACGTCCATCTCGACCTTCACCGCGTCCGGCTTCCGGAGCAGCGTGCAGATCTCCACGGACGCCGGACTGCGCGACCTCAGGTTGTTCAACAGCCACGAAAGGGTGAGGCCCGAGTCGATGATGTCCTCGACCACGAGCACGTGCCGTCCGGCGATGTCGGTGTCGAGGTCCTTCAGCACCCGCACGACGCCCGACGACTTGGTCCCCGCGCCGTACGACGACACGGCCATCCAGTCCATCTGGACGGGCACGTGCAGCGCGCGGGCGAGGTCGGCCATGACCATCACCGCGCCCTTCAGCACACCGACGATCAGCAGTTCCGTGCCGGCGTAGTCGGCGTCGATGCGGCCGGCCAGCTCCTTTATCTTCGCCTGCAGCTCCTGCTCCGAGATGAGGACGCGGGAGAGGTCCTTGCCCATGTCTGCTGCATCCACCTGGGGTTTTCCTTACGCGAGCGAGACGTTGTCCACAGCGAAGACAAGGGTGCCACAGCGCCTGACCACAACCACCCCCCCGGGTAGGTTCACCCCCTTCTGCCCGTGCCAGCCGGTCACCAGCCGGTCGACCGCCTCGATGTGCACCGCCGCGAGCGCGGAGGCGTGCGCCCCCGCCTCGACGGCGGCGCGCCTGATCACCCGCCGCCGCACCGCGGCCGGCACGTCCGCGAGATCGGGCACCCGCAGCTCCCCCGCCGGTCCCCGTGAGCGCGCGTGGACCTCCGCGGCCCACCCGTCCAGGGCGTCCGCGTCGTCCCGGCACAGCCGCGCCGTACGGGCGAGCGCCTCGGCGATCCCCGGTCCCAGCGCGTCCTCCAGCACCGGCAGGACGTCGTGCCGCACGCGGACCCTGCGGTAGACGCGGTCGTCGTTGTGCGGGTCGTCCCACGGCCGCAGGCCGAGGGCGGCGCAGGCCTGCCGGGTGCGCTCCCGGCCGAGCCACAGCAGCGGCCGCCGGTAGATCCCGGAGACCTCCGCCATGCCGGACAGGGACCGGGAGCCGCTGCCCCGGGCCAGCCGCAGCAGCACGGTCTCCGCCTGGTCGTCGAGGGTGTGGCCGAGCAGGACCGCGGCGGCGCCCAGCCGGTCGGCCGCGGCCGACAGCGCGGCGTAACGCGCGTCCCGCGCCGCCGCCTCGGGGCCGCCGGCCGTCCCCACCGTGACGGTCAGCGCCTCGGCCGGGCCGAGGCCGAACGCCGGCGCGAGCCGTACGACGTCGCGGGCCCGCCCGGCCGAGCCCTCCTGCAGGCGGTGGTCGACCGTCAGCAGCCCGGCGCGCAGGCCGAGGCGCGGGGCGGCGAACCCGGTGGCCGCGGCCAGTGCCAGCGAGTCGGCGCCGCCGCTGCAGGCCACCAGGACCAGCGGCCCCGGCCCCGCGTCCGGTTGCGCGCGCGCGGCGAGGTCCGCGAGCGACAGCCGTACGGCACGGCGGACGTCGGCGACGGCGGGATGCGGGCCCATGGGCCCATTCTCGCGGTGTCCCGCGCGAACGCGGGTCAGCACGGGTGAGGAGGAGCGCGGGTCAGGAGGAGGTGGCGAGGACCCGGGACATCCAGGCGTGGGGGTCGGCGATCTCGTCGCGGTCGGGCAGCGTCTCCGGCGAGGTCCAGACCTTGTTGAACCCGTCCATCCCGGCCTCGTCCACCACCGTGCGGACGAAGCGGGAGCCCTCGGCGTACTGCTTCATCTTCAGCTCGATGCCGAGCAGCCGGCGGACCAGCTGGTCGACGCGGGAGCCGCCCTCGCGGCGGCGCTGGAACTTGGCGCGGATCTCGGCGACCGACGGCACCACGCTGGGCCCGACCGCGTCCATCACGTAGTCGCCGTGCCCCTCGACCAGCGTCATCACGGCCGTGACCCGGTCGAGCACGGCCTTCTGCTCGGGCGTCTGGATGGCCTCGATGAGATTGCCCTCGCCGCCCTTGAAGGCGTCCGCCACCGCGTCGGAGGCGGCGCGCAGGCGCTCCAGCAGCGTCGCGAGGTCCATCTCGGAGGCGAGGAGGAACTCGGTCATCTGGCCGCGCACGTACTCCCGCAGCCAGGGTACGCCGGTGAACTGCACCCGGTGGGTCTCCTCGTGCAGGCACACCCAGAGGCGGAAGTCGCGCGGGTCGACGCCGAGCTCGCGCTCGGCGTGCACGATGTTCGGCGCGACCAGCGTCAGCCGGCCGGTCGGCGCGACGCCGGACGGGTCCGGCGGGAGGAACAGCTCGTACTGCCCGAGCACCCGGGAGGCGAGGAAGGCCAGCACCGCGCCCACCTCAAGACCCGTGATGCGCGAGCCGACGGCGCCGACGATCGCCGGCACGTTGGACATCTTCTGCGTCAGCGGCTCCAGCACGACCCGGAAACCGTCGACGTTGGCGCGGATCCAGCCGGGGCGGTCCACCACCGTGGCCGCCTCCGGCGGGGCCGAGTCGATGCGGGTGAACTCCCGCACGTGCCCCTCGGCGTCCCGCGACAGCCGCCGGAGTTCGAGGACGGCCTGCCTGGCCTCCTCGCGGCTCACCTGCGGGCCCGGTCGCACGAGGCGCACTCCGGTCGTGACGGCCAGATCCCAGTCGATCACCTGCATACTCACCACCGTACGTTCTCCGCCTGCCCGCCGCGCGGGCGGCCGAGCGGGATCCGACACCTCAGCTCTGGGAGACGATCGTGGCCATCTTGTCGAGCGCGGCTATGGCCTGCGTCGGATCGGCCACCTGATCGGCCATGAACGCGAAGGTCAGCAGCCGGCCCTCGGATGTGTACGCGATCCCCGCCAGGGTGTTCACGCCGTTCAAAGTGCCCGTCTTCGCGCGGACCAATCCGGCGCCGGCCGCCGAGCCGGACCTGCCGTACCGGTTGTGCAGGGTCCCGGTGAAGCCGGCGACCGGCAGCCCGCTGATCAGCGAGTGCAGGCCGGGGTGCCCCGGGGACGCCGCCAGGGCCAGGATCCGGGCGAGGCCGCCGGGCGTGATCCGGTTCCTGGTGGAAAGGCCGCTGCCGTCGTGGACCTCCACGCCCTCGGCCGCGCCGAGACGGGTGAGCACGCGGCGGACCGTCGCGGCCACGCCCTCGAACGTGTGCGGCTGGCCCTCCTTCACGGCGGCCTGGCGGGCGAGCGCCTCGGCGAGGTCGTTGTCGCTGTGCGTGAGCATCCGCTCCACCAGCGCGTAGACCGGCCCCGACTCCACCCGGGCCAGCTCCTGGGCGGCGGCCGGGGCCCGGCCCGGGCCGACGTCCCTGCCCACCTTGACGCCGTTCTTCCTGAGCAGCGCGGCGAACGCGGCGGCGGCGGTCTGCGCCGGGTCGGGCACCCGCGCGCCGTTCGCCGCCCGGCCCTCGTCGATCATGAGCGCGGACACCGGGGCGACGCTGCCCTCGGGGATGTACGTCGGCTTCCAGCCCGGCGCCGTACGCGGCCCGCCGAACAGGGACGCGTCGTACGACAGGTCGGCCGAGGTCACGCCGGCCGCCTTCAACGCCTTGGCCGTACGGGAGGCGAGCTGGTCGAGCGACGCCGGCCTCGGGTAGGCGTCCTTCCGCTCCGCGGCGCTTGTCCCCGGGCCGGCCAGGGTGGGGTCGCCCCCGCCGACCAGGACGATCGAGCCCGGGGCGGTCCCCTTGACCACCCGGGTCGCCAGGCGGGCGTCGGGGCCCACCGAGGCCAGCACGGTCACCGCGGTGACGACCTTCGTGGTGGAGGCGGGGGTGATGGGAGTGCCCGAGCGGCCGTCGAACACGGTGGCGCCGGTCGTCACGTCGAGGACGATGCCGGCCACGCTGCCGCCCAGGGCGGGGTCACCCATCGCAGCGGCGAGCCGGGTGGTCAAAGTACCCTTGGCGGGGAGAGCCCCATCCCCCACCGCGGCCAGAACCGGACCCGCGGTCACCAGGGGGATCGGGTTCGGCTTCGGGGACGCGACCGGAGCCGGGGTCCTGTCGGCGTCATGGGCGATCAGATAGCTGCCCGCGAGGACGACGAAGATCTGCAGCAGGGCGAGGGTGGACACCACCACCCAGCGCTCACGTCGCACCACGTCACCCTCACTTCGCGCCGACCTTGAACACGCTTACGAGACATTAACGCCAGCCCGGGAGACCGGGGACTCATGCGGAGGAACGAGTGGAGTTCGACGTTGTCGTTGAGATTCCCAAGGGACAACGGAACAAGTACGAGGTGGACCACAAGACCGGCCGCATTCGCCTGGACCGCATGCTCTTCACGTCGACCCAGTACCCCGCTGACTACGGGTTCATCGAGGACACGCTGGGCGAGGACGGAGACCCGCTCGACGCGCTGGTGCTGCTCCAGGAGCCGACCTTCCCCGGCTGCCTCATCAAGTGCCGGGCGGTCGGGATGTTCCGGATGACCGACGAGAAGGGCGGCGACGACAAGGTGCTGTGCGTCCCGGCCACCGATCCGCGGATGGAGCACATCCGCGACATCCACCACGTCGCCGAGTTCGACCGGCTGGAGATCCAGCACTTCTTCGAGGTCTACAAGGACCTCGAACCCGGCAAGTCGGTCGAGGGCGCCAACTGGGTCGGACGCACCGAGGCCGAGGCCGAGATCGTCGCCAGCATCAAGCGGTACGAGGAGATCGACCACCAGGGCGAGGACCACTGAGCCGGTGCCGCGGGGGGCACTAGGCGGGCCGGGTGGCGCCGACGAGATCATGGCGCCAGATGGGTGAGATGCGGACCACGTCCCCCGTCTGGGGGGCGTGGACCATCAGGCCGCGCCCGATGTAGAGGCCCACGTGATGGATGGTGCCGGGGCTGCGGCTCAGCCTGCCGTAGAACAGCAGGTCGCCGCTGCGCAGTTCCCTGAGCGGGACGTGCCGTCCCGAGGTCCACTGGGTGCCGGTCCAGTGGTCGAGTGAGACCCCCGCCCGCTGCCAGGCCCGCATGGTCAGTCCCGAGCAGTCGAACCCCGACGGGCCGGCCGCGGCCCACACGTACGGTTTGCCGATCTGTTTGAGCGCCCATTGGGCCGCCTCCCCGCCCCGGCCGGACGGCAGCCGGGCCGCCCAGCCCGGGATCGCCATGCCGCTCCGCGCGGGGGGAGCCTGGCGCCGGGATCTCTGCCTGGCCGCGCTCCTCGCCTGTCTCAGCTCGTCGACGCGGGCGCGGGCGGCGTCCAGGCGTTCGGAGATCTCCTCTTTCTCCCGCTCGATCAGCCGGGTCTGATCGAGCTGGTCCGCGACGGCCCGCTGCGCCGCGTCCCTCGCCTGCCGGACCTGGTCGGCGGTGCGGGACTGCTCGGCGTACGCGCGGGCCGCCTGTTCTCGGAGGATCTCGTAGATCTTCCGCGCGTCGTCCATCTCCGCGAGCGTCGCGTTCTCTTCGTCGCCGAGTTGCGTCAGCACGCTGGCTCTTCGCAGGAACCCGTCCGCGTCGTCCCAGCCGCCGAGCACGGCCGCGGCGGACGGCGCCAGCCGCAGCCGGCCGTACCCCTGGGCCACCCGGGTCATCACCACGCTCCGCAACCGGTCGAACTCGCCGGCCGCCTGGCCGACCCGCCGCTCCGACTGCTCGTAGGCGGCGCGCGCCTGCTCCAGGCGTACGAGCTCTCCGTTGTACGCCTCGACCAGCCGCTCGGCGTCGGCGTCCAGCGCGTCCCGGCGGGCCTGGGCGGTGGCGAGATCGGCCGACGCTCTGCCCAGCTCCCGCGCCCGCTCCTGCACCTGCTGCCGTGCCCTGGCGACGTCCTTCGACGACGGCTTCGGATCGGCTCCCGCCGGAGCCCCCAACGTGAGGACCAGACTTGACCCGAGCCCGGCGACCAGCCCCGATGCCCTGAGGAGTGGCATTCCTTCCCCTTCCCTGCTCCACTCCCCTCAGTTCCCAGTGACTACTCTCCGTACACATCTAAGGTACGCCCAGTAATTGGCCTATGTGATAGGTCGTCCTTTTTGCCGGAGGAAGAGGGGGCCGGGTGCGGGCTCGGAAGCCGGCGGGCAGTCCCCTCCTCCACGCCGGTGGCCCGGCGTGCGCGGATAGTGGAAACGTCCTTCGTGATGATGCTGGTGCTCACGGTGGGGCGGGCGGCGTCCCGGCCAGTGCGCCGGCGGCGGCCCGCCCCTCGGTGGGCCGCCGGTGGGCGGATCCGTGGGGTCGTCGCCGGAGCCGCCGGGGTCGTCCGAGCCGCCCGGGCCGCCAGAACCCGGACCGCCAGAACCCGGACCGCCGGAACCCGGACCGCCCGAGCCGGGGTCGTCGCCGGACCCGGGGTCCGGCGGCGTGGCCGTCTCGCCGGGCGGCGACGGCGCGGAGCCGGAGGGCCTGGTCGTGGGTGGGGTCCTGGGCGGGGTCGTGGGCGGCGCCGCCGGGCTGCGCGTCGGCTCGTGGTGACGCGGGGGCCGGACGGTGGCCGGAGGCACGGGAGCGGGCAGGGGCGCCGGCCGGGGCAGGACGACCGGATCGGCCCGCCGTACGGAGCCACCGGGCTCGGCCGTGTCCCCCGAGCCCGAGGACTCGGGTGAGCGGCCGTCCCCGTCGTCCGAAGATCCAGGGGAGGCCGTGTCCCCGGCGTCCCCGGCCGGGCCGGAACCGGTCGCGGCCGGGGCCTCGGCCGCCGGGGGCCGGTGGCCGACGAACGAGTCGGCGGCCCGCTCACGCAGGTCACCGGCGAACTGGGCGAACACGAGCGCGATCGTCGCCACCGCCGCGACCGCCGCCACCGCGCCGGCCACGGCCTGGGCGAGCCGCCCCTCGCGCCGCGCCCCCGCCCTGGGGAAGCCCGCCGCGCTCAGCCCGCCGACGCGTTTGGCGACGTACCGCCGGTAGGGCACGAGCTCGGGGTCGATGAAGCTGCTGAGCACCCGCACGCGCAGCGTCTCGGGCAGGGCGACCCGGGGCAGCAGGGAGAACACCTTGGCCGGGGAGACCTGCCGGACGCGGTGCCGCGCGCAGGTCTCGCAACGGGCGATGTGACGGGTGAGCTGTCCGCGCGTCTGCGGGGTGAGCTCACCGGAGAGACCCTGGAGGATCGCCGCCGCCCGCTCACAGTCGTGCGAGGCGCGCCGGGCGAGGATCTCGGCCGTCACCGTCTCACGCAGGCGTTCGGTGGCGGCGTCGAGGAGGGCCCGGGCGTACCGGTCGCCGGTCCCGAGCACGGCGGCCAGGTCGCCGGTGTCCATGTCGTGCCGGGCGACCAGTTCGAGCACCTCGCGGTCCTCCGCGGACAGCGCGGCCACGGCGCCGCCGGCGGCCAGGCGCAGGTCGGTGTCGCCCTCGCCGTCCCCGGCGCGGGGGAAGGGCGCGGTCGGCACAGGGGTGGCCCCCCGCTCCTGGCCGCCCTCCTCCCCGGGGGTGCGGCGGCGCACGCACTCACCCCTGGCCAGGGCGTACAACCAGGGGCGCAGCATGCCCGGATCGGCGAGCGACCCGACGAGGGCCTCCGCGGCGATCAGCGTGTCGCGCAGGGCGACCTGGGCGGCGTCGGGCCCGGCCAGCAGCGCCCTGCAGTATCGGTAGAGCCCTTCGGCGTAGGTGTCGTAGAGAGCGGACAGCGCCCCCGGATCCCGGGCACGCAACGCCTCCACCAGGACGCCATCATTCATATACGGAGAGTAAATGCTTGGTAACTACCCGCTCCACCCATTCGGCCGAAGTCGTTTCCTCCGTCCGTCCGTCTGACGGACGAACATCCTTCTCATCACCATTTGTGCGCATCGGCCCGCGCAGCGGCGCCGTCGGGAGACGATGCTTGGGTGAACGGGCGCAGATCGTGGTGGCCGATCCTGTTTGCCGTGGCAGTGGTCGCCGCGCGCACCGAGGCGACGATCCGATCGCTGGGCGATCCCGAACCGATCCCCGTCTCCTGGCACCTGACCGACGACCCCGGCCTGATGGACCATCCCCGCCTGATCGGCCACCAGCCGCTGACCTTCACCGCCACCGGCGACCGGATCCCGCGGCTCGCCGAGAACTTCCGGGCGTTACGCCGCCGCCGGCTGGTCATCACCGGCGGCCCGGGCAGCGGCAAGACCACACTGGCGGTGCAGCTGCTGCTGCGCCTGGCCTGGGAACCCGACCAGGCCCGCCACTACCTGGCCTACCTCGCCCGCCAACTGACCGCGCACGGCACCCGCGACCTCGCCTGGTGGCACCTGGCCGACCTCACCGCCACCCCGGCCCAGCGACGACGTACCGCCCGCGTGTGCGGGCTTGTAGGCGGGCTCGCGGTCGGGCTCGCGGTTGCGTCCCTGCGTGGGCTGGTGACCGGGCTCAGGGAGGGGCTCGGGGCCGGGTTCGGGTACATCCGGGCGATAGGAGGGGTCAGGCCGGTTCGCGTACGGTCATGCCGGCGGCGGCGCATCCCCGGGTGAGCGCGTCGAGACCGAACGCGTCGACGGGGCCGAGGGCGCCGGTGCCGCGCACGCCCTCCGCGAGCGCCGTGGTCGCGGCCCAGGCGAGCATGCCGGCCGTGAACTCGTACGGGTCCCAGCCCGACAGATGGACGGCCGACAGGCGGCGCCCCCGCGCGTCGTAGGCCTCCGCGACGATCCTGGAC
This sequence comes from Microbispora sp. H10670, assembly GCF_014161385.1. Lineage (NCBI taxonomy): Bacteria > Bacillati > Actinomycetota > Actinomycetes > Streptosporangiales > Streptosporangiaceae > Microbispora > Microbispora sp. H10670. The sequence continues at coordinate 36,012 of NZ_JABBWW010000038.1, forward strand.
GACACACCCGCCGCCGGGGCCGGCGTCCCGGTGCCCGTACGGAGCGCCCGGTCGGCCAGCGCCTCGGTGACCCGCCTGGCGCCGGGCAGGGCGGCGATCACCGGGGTCGCCCGGGCCAGCACGCCCGCGGCCTTGGTCAGCCCGCCCAGCCAGCCGAGGTAGACGTTGACCTCCCGCAGTCCCGCGTGCACTGGCGGCAGCGTGAAGTGCTCGGTGGCGCCGATGGACAGGCCGTGCCGCGGCCGGCCGTCCACCAGGAAGCGCCGCGTGCGGCCGTGCTCGGGGACGATGCGGCCCTCGCGGAAGCCGTACATCGGCTCAAGGAGCATCCCCAGCATCGAGGCGCGGGTCCCGGCGCTCGCGCGGCGCGCCATGTCGCCGCCCACGAAGTAGCCGACGTCGACGCGGACGGCGTCCGCGCCCGCCTTCCGGAGGGCCAGGGCCGCGGCGAGGTTGCCGGGGACGTAGTCGTAACCGAAGGCGGTGATCAGGGCCGCGCCCCGGGCCGCCGCGGCGGGGCCGTACCGCTGGAAGATCCGCTTGATGAACGTGGGCTCGCCCGTGCTGTCGAGGTAGACGGCGCCCGCCTCGGTCGCGGCGGCCACCGCGGCCTCACCCCAGCGGGCGAACGGCCCGACGGTCGAGATCAGCACGTCGCCCGGCGCCACGAGGGCCCGTACGGACTCCGGGCGGCCGACGTCGGCCACCGCGATCGGCAGCTCACCGCCATGTGAGCCGGCGAGCGAGTCGGCGAGGGCGGTCAGCCGCGCCTGGTCCCGGCCCGCCAGCAGCGGCCGGGCCCCGCGCCGGGCGAGCGCCTCGGCGGTCAGTCCGCCGGTGAAACCGGTGGCTCCGAAGAGCACGATCCTGGCCATTCCGCTACGGTAACCCGCCCCTCCTATCGCTATCGGCGGTGGGCCGCTCACTGGCGCCGATCGTTGTACGGCGGATAGCCGCGGTCCTTGGTGAACGGCGCGGTGGTCGGCGGGATCGTGTGCAGCGGAACCGCCCCGGCCCGCGCCAGATCCTCGTACGCCCGGGCGGTGGAGCCCCAGGTCGTGGCGTACACGTCGGTCGCGCCGACGGCCCCGCGGACGCCGTCGACCGTGATGACGAACCTCCGCTTCGTGCCCGGCCGCACGTCGTCCACATACGACGTGCGGCCGGCGACCAGCCGGCCCGCGTCGTCGCGCAGCAGGGCCGTCACGGCGAGGGCGCCCGCGGTCCTGCGGAACGGGTCGAGCACGTAGCCGGTGACGAGGTAGGAGCCGTCCGGCTGCTTCTCGGTGAGCACGTCGGAGATCGGGAACCTGAGGTACGCCGACGGTGGCCGCGACGCCGCCCGCCACGAGGCGGGCCGGTAGTCGATCTTCACGCGGACCGGCTGCCCGCCGGTCGTCACCTGGCCGCCGAACGCCAGCGGGCGGCCCGGAGGCGCCGCGTCCAGCGGCTGCTCCAGGTGGACGACCTCCTTGCCCGCCGCGTCGACGGCCGTGACCACCGCGACGGCGTTCTCCCCGAAGTGCCCGCGGTTGGGGTTGCTCAGCACCCCCGCCCAGGTCACCGCGTACCCGGCTCCGGAGCGTACGACGGAGGACACCTGCTCCTTGAGGGCCAGCGGCAGCGGGCCCTCCTGCTTGTGCTTGCTCGCGCACGACGCCGTCGCCAGTACGGCGAGGGCGAGGGCGGCGGTTATGCGGCAACGTCGCGTCACTCAGCCGTCATAACCGCTGAAAGGGACGTCCCCTCCCGGACACGCGCGCCCCCGCCGGTATCTTTACCGGCCGCTCAACGCGGGCGGACCACCCGCGTCTCGTCCCACACCGGCTCGGGGGACTCGTACACCCGCCCGTCGGAGCCGAAGACCAGGTAGCGGTCGAAGTCGGCGGCGAACCAGCGGTCGTGGGTGACCGCGAGCACGGTGCCGTCGAAGGCGTCCAGGCCCTGCTGCAGTGCCTCGGCGCTGGCCAGGTCGAGGTTGTCGGTGGGCTCGTCGAGCAGCAGCAGCGTGGCGCCCGACAGTTCGAGCAGCAGGATCTGCAGCCGCGCCTGCTGGCCGCCCGAGAGCGTCTCGAACCTCTGCTCGGCGATCCGCCCGGCCAGCTCGTAGCGGGCCAGCGCCTTCATCGCCTCGTTCTTCAGCCGGGCGTGCTCGGTCATGACGATCTCGCAGGGCGTGCGGCCGAGCAGTTCGGGACGGGCGTGGGTCTGCGCGAAGTGGCCGGGCACGACCCGCGCGCCGAGTCTGACCACCCCGGCGTGGCGGACCTCCTCGCCCGCCAGCAGCCGCAGGAAGTGGGACTTGCCCGAGCCGTTCGAGCCGAGCACGGCCACCCGCTCGCCGTACCAGACCTCCAGGTCGAACGGCTTCATCAGGCCGGTCAGCTCCAGGCCCTCGGAGATCACCGCCCGTTTGCCCGTACGGCCGCCGCGCAGGCGCATGCTGATGAGCTGGTCCTTGGGCGCGAGCTCCGGCGGCCCGGCCTCCTCGAACCGGCGGAGCCGGGTCTGCGCCGCGTGGTAGGCGGAGGCCATGCCGTCGTTGTAGGTGGCCTTCTGCTTGAGCATGACCACCAGGCGCCTGAGCTTGGCGTGCTCCTCGTCCCAGCGCCGGCGCAGCTCGTCGAGCCGCTCGCTCCGCTCCCTGCGGGCCTGCGCGTACGTCCCGAAGCCGCCGCCGTGGATCCAGACGTTGCCCGACTCGACCGTGACGATCCGGTCGGCGGCGTTGGCGAGAAGCTGGCGGTCGTGGGAGACCAGCAGCACGGTCTTGGGCGTCTCGCGCAGCGCCGTCTCCAGCCACACCTTGCCCGGCACGTCGAGGTAGTTGTCGGGCTCGTCGAGCAGCAGCACCTGGTCGGGGCCGCGCAGCAGCGCCTCCAGGACCAGCCGCTTCTGCTCGCCGCCGGACAGCGTGCCCACCTCGCGGTACTTCACCCGGTCGTACGGCGCGCCGAGCGCGGCCATCGCACAGGCGTCCCACAGGACCTCGATGTCGTAGCCCCCGGCGTCGCCGTAGTCGGTGATCGCCTGGGCGTACCGCAACTGGGTCTTCTCGTCGTCCCGCTCCATCATGACGAGCTCGGCGGCGTGCAGCCGCTCCGCCGCCGTCCTGACGCGTTCCGGCGCGACGCTCAGCAGCAGGTCCTGGACCGTGCTGCCGTCCCGGATGTTGCCGACGAACTGCCGCATCACCCCGAGGCCGCCCGAATGGGCGACCGTGCCCTCGACCGGCTGGAGGTCCCCCGCGATCATCCGGAGCAGGGTGGTCTTGCCCGCGCCGTTCGGACCCACCAGGGCCGCCTTGACGCCCTCCCCGACCCGGAACGAGACGTCGTTCAGGAGCATCCTGCCGTCCGGGAGGACATGGGTCAGATGCCCGATCTCAACGTGTCCCACCGTGGGTCTCCTGCCGGGATGTGCTCGTGCGCTTCCCGCGCAGGCTACCTATCCTTTTACACCCGCGGCATCCCGTTTTCGCCTCCCAGCCGAGACCGCCGTACGGGAAGGGACGGAGACGGGACGGAGGGAGGGGGGCGACGGCGCGGCGGCCTCGCTCCGGTCAGGGCGCATTCTTTTCCTCGACCGCGAAACGTCTTGACTCGACGGCGCATCACCCGGAAATAGCCTGACATTTTACGGGATTGCCACGTCGAAGGGGCGGATATGTCACCGCGCACCGATCCCATCCTCGACTGCCCGATCGACCAGGTCCCGGACAGCCGGGAGTTCGTCGAGGCCGCCATGCGCTGGCATTTCAGCCCCGAGACCGGCTCGCCGTTCTGGCTGGAACGGGCGAGGACGCTCGGCTTCGACCCGCGCGCGGACGTGCACTCCTTCGAGGACCTGCGGCGCTTCCCCAACGTGACCAACGAACTGCGCGAGGTCCGGGTGGAGGACCTCATCCCGAGGGGGTACGGCCCGGACGCGGCGGTGGCCGGCGTGTTCGAGAGCGGCGGAACCACCGGTCCGCCCAAGCGGGTCGTGGTCCTCCACGACTGGCTGGACCGGCTGATGCACCGGCTCGAACAGGACCTGGAGGCGAAGGGCTACCCCGAGAACGGCAACTGGCTGTCGTTCGGCCCGACCGGACCGCACATCTACGGAGAGCTGGTCCGCCGGCAGGCCGAGCGGCGCGGCGGCATCCGGCTCGCCGTCGACATGGACCCGCGCTGGGTGAAGAGGAGCATCGCCGAGGGCCGCGCCGAGGAGGCGGAGCGGTACGCCGAGCACCTGATCGACCAGAGCGCCCACCTCCTCCGTACCCAGGACGTGCGGGTCATGGTGACCACCCCTCCGCTGCTGACCCGGCTGGCCCGCAGGGACGAGCTGGTCAGCCTGGTCAACGAGAAGGTCTCGGTGATCGGCTGGAGCGGCGCGCACATGGACCCCGACACCCACTACCTGCTCCGTACGGAGGTCTTCCCGGGCGTGCGGCTGTACGGCATGTACGGCAGCACGATGATCCTGGGCGGGCTGCCCGAGCGGGTCGTGCCGCCGGAACAGGACGTGGTCGTCTTCGACGGCTTCTCGCCGTACATCGCCTTCCAGGTGGTCGACCCGCGGACCGGGGAGAGCGTGCGGATCGGCGACCGCGGCCAGGTCGTGATGCACCACGTGAGCAAGAGCTTCCTGCTGCCCAACAACCTGGAGCGCGACCTGGCCACCCGCGTGGCCGCACCGCCGGGACAGACGGGCGACTCCGTGGCCGACGTCGGGCCGCTCCCCACGTTCGAGGACGAGCCGGTCATCGAGGGGGTGTACTGATGGACGAGCCCATCCAGCTCGACGCCCTCGGCGCGGGCGGGCCGTACCGCAGCCGCAGCCGGCTGCCCATCCGCGAGCTGGGCGGGCGGCCGGTCGCCGAGCTGAGCCTGGTGCCGCGGCTCTACGTGCAGCGGACGATGGCGGCCCTGCACCGGGCGCGCACCATGCCGGCCGACGAGCGTGTTTCGGCCCTCACCCGCGCGGGACGGCTGTTCGAGACGGGCGTCGTCGGCGGCCTCGGCGCCGAGGAGTACCGGCACGTCGTCAGCCGCGTCTCGGGGATGCCGATCACCGTGGTCCGCTCGGCGGCGTCCGGCATCGCGCACCGGGCGGGCGAGGCGTACCGCACGACCCGGTACGCCCGGCCCGAGGGCGCGGTGGACGACTGGCGTGACCCGCTCACCCGCAGTGGGCAGGCGGTCTGGACCCGGCGCGGGGACGTCTTCGCCGTCCACGCGGCGGGCAACCATCCGGGTGTGCACACGCTGTGGCTGGAGGCCCTGGCGATGGGCTACCGGGTCGCGGTGCGCCCCTCCCGGCGCGAGCCGTTCACCCCGCACCGCCTGATCACCGCGCTGCGCGAGTCGGGATTCGGCGAGGACCAGGTGGCGCTCCTGCCGACCGACTACAGCGTGGCCGACGACGTCATCAGGGACGCGGACCTCGCGATGGTGTACGGCGGCGAGGAGGTCGTGAGCAAGTACGGCGACGACGTGCGGGTGCTGCCGCAGGGCCCGGGGCGGTCGAAGATCCTGCTCACCGAGGACGACTGGGAGCGCCATCTCGGCACGATCGTCGAGTCGGTCAGCGCGTTCGGCGGGACGGCCTGCGTGAACACCACCGCCGTCTTCGTCCGGGGCGATCCCGCGCCCGTCGCCGCGGCCGTCGCGGAGCGGCTGGCCGCGATCCCGAGCCTGCCGCCGGAGGACGACGCCGCGGTCCTGCCCGTCCAGCCGGTCGCGGACGCGCGGGCGGTCGAGAAGTACCTGCTCGACCACGTGGACGGCGCGACGCCGCTGCTCGGCGGGGACGGGATCGTGCACGACCTCGGCGACGGCAGCGGGGTGCTACGGCCGGCGGTCTTCCTGGTGGACCGGCCCGACGCGCCGCAGACGGGCATCGAGCTGTCGTTCCCGTGCGTGTGGTTCGCGCCCTGGAGCCCGGCCGACGGCGTCGGGCCGCTCAGGAACACGCTGGTGCTGACCGCCATGACGCGGGACGACGACCTGGTCGACCGCCTGGTGGACGACCCGTCGATCAGGAACGTCTATCTGGGCGACGCCCCCACGTTCTGGATGCCGCAGTGGGTCCCGCACGACGCCTATCTCGGCGAGTTCCTCATGCGCACGAAGGGCGTCATCCGCGCTTAAAAATATGGAAACCGCCCAGTAGATTCTGGGCATGCACGGCAGATCCCGCTGGCTGCGCCGCCTCCTGTGGACGCTCGCCGTCGTCGTGACGCTCGGCCTGGCCGCCGTCGGCGGCGCCGGCTGGTACTACTCGGGCTTCGTGATCGACCCGGTGCACGAGGCCGGCTATCCGCTGGAGGTCACGGCCGTCCGCGGGGACGAGGTCACGATCAAGGGCGGCACCGACACGGCGTCCCCCGGCACGTACGGCCTGACCTGGGCGGACGGCAACGCACTGCTGGGACCGGCGACCGCGGCCGGGGCCGGCGCGGTGACCAGGAAGGTCACCCGGGTCGTCCGCGGCGAACTGCGCCCGGGGGTGCGCGCCTACCTCGACCGATGGCTGTGGGGGCACGCGACCCCGGCCGCCGCGGGCGTGCCGTACACGGACGTGACGATCCCCTCGCCGCTCGGCGGTTTCCCCGGCTGGCGCACCGAGGGCGTCTCGCGGACCTGGGTGATCGCGGTGCACGGACGGAACGGCGGCCCCGGGGAGGCGTTGCGCGTGCTGCCGGTTTTCCACAGCCTGGGGATGCCGGTGCTGGGCATCACCTACCGCAACGACGAGGGCGCCCCGGCGAGCCCGGACGGCAAGCTCCACCTCGGCGCCACCGAGTGGCGCGACGTGGCCGCGGCGATCACCTACGCCCGGCGGCAGGGCGCGACCGGCATCGTGCTGTACGGCTGGTCGATGGGTGGCGGCATCGTGCCCATGACCGTGCGGAAGCTGCCCGGCGAGCCGATCAAGGCGATGATCCTCGACAGCCCGGTCGTCGACTGGCGGGCGCCCATCGCCCTCGGGGCCGAGCAGATGGGCGTCCCGGGCTTCCTCGTGCCGGTGGGCGAGTGGGTGGTCGAACGGCGTACCGGCCTGTCGTTCGACGACCTGGACCACCTGCGCCACGCCCGCGAGTTCAGGGTCCCGGCCCTGGTCTTCGTGGACGATAACGATGCGACCGTGCCGCCCGGTCCCGCGCTGCGCTTCGCCGAGGCGCGGCCCGACATCGTCAGGCTCGTACGGACCGCCGGGGGCGGGCACACCGGATCGTGGAACGCCGACCCCGCCCGTTACGAGCGGGAACTCAAGGAGTTCGTCACGTCCCTGTGACGGCGGGGATCACGACGGTCATCGAGGTTTTGACCAGGGTGAAGCCCAGGCGCTCGTAGACGCGCCTGGCCGGGTTGCCCTCGGTCACGGCCAGGCCCAGCCGGTCCCATCCCGTGGCGCACGCCCTCTCGCGGACCGCGGCCAGCATCCGGGCGCCGAGGCCGGACGGCGTACGGCCGGGGTGCCGGAAGACCTCGGTCACCCAGGCCAGGTCGCCGAAGCGGTTGACCAGGACGCCGCCGACCACCGTGTCGCTCTCGTCCACGGCCAGGACGCTGCAGGGCAGGAGCTCGCCGAGCAGCTCCCCCGTCAGCAGCGGGACGAGCTCCTCGCGGAGCGCCGTTGCCTTGTCCTTGCTCCGGTGGTCCACATGGCCCGGCGGATAGGCCGCCCACATGGCCGGGAGCAGGTCCTCCGGCGCGCGGTCGCAGGAGACGAACCGGTAGCCCTCGGGAGCGGCGGAGTCGGTGGGCCGCGCCGTACGCAGGTCGCAGGTCATCTGGTGGGCGTGCCGCATCAGGCGGGCGCCGTGCGCGAGCAGTTCCCGGCCGAGATCGGGCGGCCCCGCGAGGGCCCACCCGGGCAGCTTCTCCAGGATCGCGCTCACCGGGTCCGGGCCCAGCACCTCCACCTCGTCTGCGCACGGCAGGCCGTACCTCTCGCCCTCGGTGTAGCTGATCGCCGGGGAACCGTCGGGCCCGGCCAGAGTCACTCGTCGCACGAAGCAGAGGTTCGCGCGGCATCCCCTGGCAGGCAACCCTTTTTCCCGGAGCAGGCCCTCTTGCTCCGGGTCCTCCCGGAGAACGTCCGGGAAAAAGATGGCGCGGCCGGGAACAACGGGCCCGGGCACGTGGTTTGATGAAGCGTGGCCGGTGTGCAGGTGTCCCCGGGCCTCACCTAATTTGCCTTCGCGGACTACCGTTCGGCTGGAGCCGCGTTGTGCCTTTCGCCGAGAGGCGACCCGGCACCGGCACCACACGTGCGGGACCCCGGCAGGAAATCCTCCTGCCGGGGTCCTGGCGTGTTCGGGGAGCACCGGTGTGTTTCCAGGAGTTCCGGCGTGTTCCGCGAGCACAGGCGTGTTCCGGGAGCACGGGCTATGGGCATCCCTTCCCCCCCTGCCGACCGCGCGGAATTGTCGGTGGCGGGTGCCACGATGCGTTCATGCCCGTACCGGATCGCGAGTCGATCTCCTCCTACTGGGACGCGGCGGCGGACACCTTCGACGACGAAGCCGACCACGGGCTTCGTGACCTCGGGATCCGCGCCGCCTGGGCGGGGCGGCTGCGCTCCTGGATGCCGCGGCCCCCGTCCGACGTCCTCGATCTGGGCTGCGGCACCGGCTCGCTGACACTGCTGCTGGCCGAGCAGGGACACCGGCCCGTGGGGCTGGACCTCTCGCCGAGGATGGCCGAGACGGCCCGCCGCAAGCTCGCCTCGGCGGGCTTCTCGGTGACCGTCCTCGTCGGGGACGCGAGCGACCCTCCCGCCGCCGGCGCCTCCTTCGACGTGGTCCTGGCCCGGCATCTGGTGTGGACCCTGCCCGCGCCGGAACGCGCGCTCCGCACCTGGATGAGCCTGCTGCGCCCGCACGGGCGGCTGGTCCTGATCGAGGGCAACTGGCGGTCCTCCGACGACGGCCCGCCGTACGTCGCCGGAGCCCACGCGCTGCCGTGGCTCGGCGGAGTGAGCGCCGGACCGCTCCTGGACGTCCTCCGGCCGTACGCCGCGAGCGTGCGGGTGGAGCCGCTGACCGATCCCGTGCTGTGGGGCAAGACGATCCACGACGAGCGCTACGCCGTCATCGCCCGCCGATGACAGGAAAGCGGGGAAAACTCGCAACACCGGAAACGCAATAGTCCCGGAAACGGCCGATCGCATTCCAGCAGGCAGGGCGCAGCAAAACGCGGACCGGTCATCCCGCCGTTCAATGGCACGGATGCCCATCAGGTCATACGGAATCATGCCGTGAACGGCCCGGGAGGGGTCAATTCGCCTGGACGGGCTCCGGCGGGGGTGCCAAGGATTGAGATGCACCCGATCGCTGATCGGAGAGGAGTATCTCTATGCACGGCACTCGATTCTCATTACTGCTGGGTCCGGCAGTCCTTACCGCTGTATCGCTCTGGCCGGCCATCGCCTCGGCCTCCACCGTCCACCCGTCCGGCGCCCTGGCGGCCGCCGCGCTGAGCGCGCCGCGGGCCGAGGAGCCGAGCTACCTCGGCGAGGAATCAGAGGAGGCGGCGGAGCAGAGCGTACGCGCGTACGAAGAGAGCGGGTTCGGGCGGGAGAGCGAAAGCGCCCTGGAAAGCGGTTCGAGCGGTTCGAGCGAGGAGTCGGAAGAGGCCGAGGAGTCCGGGCAGTCCGAGGAGGCCGGGGAGTCCGAGGAGGCGGCGAGCAACCTCGCCCTCCACTCCCGGTCCTCGCTGAGGGAGTCCTCACTGAGTGAGTCGTCCCTCAGCAGTCCGTCGCTCAGGAGTTCCTCGCTGCGCGAGGTCTCCTACAGCCGTCCGCTCAGCTACAGCCGGACGATCACCTATCAGCGGCCGGTCACCCAGATGCGCATGGTGACCGAGAGCCGCCCGGTCACCTACACGCGTCAGGTCACCTTCCAGCGGCCGGTGTCCGAGACGCACATGGTCACCCGGATGCGCCCGGTCACCGAAACGCGCCAGGTCAGCTTCCAGCGGCCGATCCAGCAGACGCGGTTCGTCACGGAGAGCCGCCCGGTCACGCAGTACGTGTCCTACCAGCGGCCGATCCAGCAGACGCGGTACGTCACCGAGAGCCGCCCGGTCACCCGGTACGTCAGCTACCAGCGGCCGGTGGTCCACTACGTCACCGAGCAGAAGGCGGTGACCGAGCAGCAGACCTACCAGCGGCCGATCAAGGAGACGCGGTACGTCACCGAGAGCCGCCCGGTGACCAGGCAGGTCAGCTTCCAGCGGCCGATCACCGAGACACGGTTCGTCACCGAGAGCCGTCCGGTCAGCTACACCCGGATGGTGCCGGAGACGCACCCGGTGACCCGCACGCACATGGTCACCGAGAGCCGTCCGGTCAGCTACACGCGCATGGAGACCTTCCAGCGCCCGATCGCGGAGACGCACTACGTCACCGAGAGCCGGCAGATCGCCTACCAGCCGTCGCTCGGCTCCAGCTCGTCCAGCTCGTCCAGCGAGGAGTGCGAGTAGTGCGAGTAGTGAGGTGAGAGTTGAACCCGGCGCGTCACCGGCCGGGTCGACGAAGGGCACGGGCCATGCCGCCCGTGCCCTTCCACACGTCCGTACGGGCTCAGGCCTCGCTGGCGTGGGCCGCCAGGATGCGCCAGCCGTACTCGTCGGTGTGCACCCACGTGCGCGTGTAGCGCAACCGGCCGCCGAACGGCACGCCCGCGAACTCGCCCTCCAGCGTGCCGAGGAAGCAGGTCACCCCGGTCGTCCCCGAGACGAGGACGGTGAGGTCCTCCTGGACGACCTTCTTCATGACCTGGGTGCGCGAGCGGTGGTTGTGCAGGTCGAGCTCCTTGGCCTCCGGGTACAGCCGCCCGTCGGGAGGCCCGGTGAAGACGAGCCGCTCGTCGAGCAGCCGGTCGAGTTCCTCAACGTCACCGTTGAGCTGGGCGTTCTGCAGCCGCCGCTCGGCCTCGTACAGCTCGTCCAGAAGAGTGCCTGCCATGTCGGTCCTCTCCGTCGTGGCGCGTCTTCGACGGCACAACGGTAGTCCCGGAGGCTTCCGGTTTCAGCGGATCACTTCCCGGTGTCCGGCTTGCTCCCGGGTGTGCAGTATGGGCAGAACGGCTCGCGCTGCACGCAGACCTTCACCGCGTCGCTGTCGTTGGCCGGGTCGAGGTCGAGCTCCTTGCCCCCGACGGTGGCGGTGTTGACCGTCTCCCCGACCGCGGTGGCCTTCGCGCGGACGACCAGCGTGGCCGTCGCGCCGCCGGCCAGCGTTCCCACGGTCCACGTTCCACCGGCGTACGTGCCGGTCGACCGCGTGGACGACAGGAAGGCGAGGTTGGCCGGCAGGACGTCCTTGACGGCGACGCCGGTGGCGTCGTTGGGCCCGGCGTTGGCGACCGTGACGCGGTAGACGACGGTCTCGCCCACGGTGACCTCGGTCTTGTCGGCGGACTTGACCACGCTCAGGTCGACGGCCGGGTTGACCTCGGTGACGGCGTCACCGCTGATGGAGGTGAGCGTCTCGGGCTCGGGGCCGAGCCGGTTCTCGTAGGCGACCGCGCCGCTGTTGACGACCTGCCTGCCCGCGACCGACCTGCCGACCTTGACCCGGAACTCCACGGTGCTGCCGTCCGGCAGCGTGGTGTCGTTGGCCAGCCGGCCCCCTGCCGTGCCCGTGGCGCCGTCTCCCAGCCTGAACGAGACAGCACCGGTGGCGGCGTCGAACTCGGCCCGGTCGTCGCCGGCCTGGTCGGTCATGGCGCCGCTGCCCGGGCCGCCCACGACACGGAGCGAGCCGGGCACGTAGGTGGTCCCGGCCGGGACCTTGTCGGTGAGCCGGACGTTCTGCGCGACGTCGCCGCCCTTGTTGACGGCGGTCAGCCGGTAGGTGATCTCTGCACCGACGTCCACCGGCCCCTGCGGGCTCGCGGACTTGGTGACGACGACGCACGGCGGGGTGCCGAAGAAGACGTCGTCGAGGAAGTTGCCGACCGACGCGTTGCCTCCGGCGGCGGAAATGGAACGGAAGGCGAACCTGGTGGTCGTCTGCCCGGCGGGCACGGTGTAGCTGCCGTGGTAGGTGCCCCACTTCCCGGTGCCGTCGGACATGGTCCCCTGCTGGGCGGGGCCCGAGGGAGCGCCGATGTCCAGCGCCATCTGGTCGGTGCCGAGACGCCCGCGGTGGGACAGCCGCCAGTACAGCTTCTGGCCCGGGGTCGTCGGACGGTCCTGGTAGAGGGTCGAGACCTGGTTCGCGTTCAGCTCCGCGAACTGCGCGCCCTCGACCGCCGGAACGTTCATCCGGGGGCTCCAGATCTCGATCATGTGATCGGTGGCGGTCGTCCGCCAGCCCGGCACCGCGTTCGGGTTGTTCTGCGAGGCGTCGGGGAACGGAGCCCACGTCCCGGCGACGACGGGCTTCTCGAACCCGCCGTTGACCAGCGCCACCTGCTCGGGACACGACGCGGGGTTCGGCGCCGCGGCCCGCTGCGCCGCCGTGGCCTCGGCACGGGCGGCCGCGGCGTCGGCCGGGACCGCTCCGGACAGCGTCAGGGGGACCACAGCCGCCACCAGGGCGGCGACGGGGTAACACATCCTGTGGATGTGCCTCATCATGGGGATCCTCTCGTCGGCGGTAACTCACCAGGCCGTACGACCGGCGCTGGCACCGAGCGAGAGACTCACCCGGAGGGCGCGGGTGAGGTGGGCTGACACGTGCGGCCGTGCCAACAGTTGGCCGGATCTTGTTCTCTCCCGACCCTGTGCAGGCGAGATCTGGATCTTCCGGGTAATGATCAGGCGAAGCGTGCAGACGGTGGAGGTGGAGGTGGCTCAGCGGGCGGCGCGCACGGTCTCCCGCGCCGCGCGGGCGAGCTTCTCGTCGAACGGCCGGCCCAGCTCACGCGCGAGCTCGATGGTCCGGCCGAGCAGCGCCAGCGCCTCGTCCCAGCGGCCCGCCGCGCGGCACGTCTCGGCGTAGGCGTGCAGGACATCGATCTCCAGCTGTACCTCGGCCAGCGGTTCCAGCAGCTCGAAGGCCCGCCGGTGGTGTTCGAGCGCCTTCTCGGGTGAACCTGTGATCCGCAGCGCGACACCGAGACAGTTGTGGCACCACGCCTGGTTGTGCAGAAGATCGTGCTGCTCGGACAGCCGCAACGCGTCATGCAGCGTTCGCAGCGACTCCGCCAGGTCGTCCGGTGCCAGCGCGAGACCGAGGGTGACCAGCCCGGTGATCCGTGCGGGCCCTTCCGCCAGGGCGAGGGATGCCCGGGCGAGTTCGACGGCTTCGCCGCGCCGCCCGAGGTGAAGTGTCACCCACCCGTCGAAGGCCAGCGCCTGGGACTGCCCCGCGTGGCGCCCTGTCCTCTCGAACAGCTCGCGTGCCCGCCGGAAGTGCGCCTGTGCCGCGTCGAGGTCGCCGAGATCCCGGCGCGCCATGCCGATACGCAGCGCCAGGGCGGCCGCGATGTCGTCGTCCGGCCCCGACTGCTCGGCCAGTTCGTAGGCGGAGAGCGCCTCGGTGAGGCGTCCGGCGGTGGCACGGACGTAGCCGAGGTCTGCGAGCAGCGAAGCCCGCTGCCGGTCGCGGCCGAGACGCGCCGCGGCTGTCGCGGCGGCTTCGAGCATACGTGCCTGGTCATCGGTTCCACGGTGCCGGAAGAACCAGACCCGCATGGCCTGCGGCAGCTCGGCCACCACCTCGTCCATGCCGAGGCGTACGGCGGCGTCGAAGCAGGCCACCAGGTTGACGTACTCGAGGTCGAACCAGGCCATGGCCTTCGCCGGATCTCCCGGCGAGGGGTCCTTGCGGTGCGGCGAGGGCAGGGCTCGATCGTTGGCGACGACCTGCTCCAGATAATGTGCCAGGACCCGGCGCAGGGCGGCTTCGGCTCGTGGCTCCTCGTCGGCGGCGATGTCCGCCGCGTACTGCCGGATCAGATCGTGCATCCGGTAGCGGCCGGGCGAGGGCTCCTGGACCAGGTGGGCGTCGACCAGCTCCTCCAGCGCGGCGCCGGCCCGGTCGGGCGGCATGTCGGTGAGCGCGCCCGCCACCGCCGCGTCGAAGTCGGCGCCCGGCAGCACGCCCAGCAGCCGGAACATGCGGCGCTGGACCGCGTCGAGCTGCTGCAGCGACATTCCGAACGCGGAGTCGAAGCGGCCGGGAGTGGCGCGCAGCCGCTCGGCCAGCACGGCCACCGTCCAGCCCGGGCGGTGGCGAAGCCGCGCGCCCGCCATCCGCAGCGCCAACGGGAGCCCGCCGCACTGCCGCAGCACCTGGTCGACCGCTTCCTCTTCGGTGAGCGAGAGCCCGGCCGCCCGGCCAAACAGGTGCACCGCGTCGTCGTCGGTCAGCGGCTCCAGGGAAACCGGCGGCACTCCGTCCAGGCTGACCAGCCGGTGTCGGCTGGTGACCAGGACCGCGGACTTCCCCGCGCCGGGGAGCAGCGGACGCACCTGCTCCGCGTCGACCGCGTTGTCGAGCACGACGAGAATCCGCCTGCGGGACAGCTCCGACCGCCAGAGCGCCGCGCGATCGGCGGCGCCGGCCGGGGGATGCGTGACGTCCAACGCGCCCAGTAGCCGGCCCAGCGCGGCGTGCGGCTCCAGCGGTTCCTGACCCGGGGTGAAGCCCTGCAGGTCGAGATAGAGCCCGCCGTCCGGATACGCGGGGACGAGCCGATGGGCCACGTGCACGGCCAGGCTGGTCTTGCCCACGCCCGCCATGCCGTCGACCGCGGCCGCGCCAGTGGTGCGCAGCAGCTCTTCGACCAGCGCGGACTCCGCTTCTCTGCCGGTGAAGTCGAACAGGTCGGCCGGCAGGTCGTTGCGGCGCCGGGCGGGCGCCGCGCCTGCTTCGGTCGCCTCGGCCCACAGCGCGCGCAGTGGCCGGGGATCGCGTCCCACGGCCCGGCACAGCGCCACGACGGCCTCCCATGGCGGCACGAGCCGGCCGGTCAGATACCGCGACAACGACGAGCTGCTCAGATTCGTCTGGCGGGCAAGCGCGCGCAGGCTGAGCCCGCTCAGCTCCTTGATCCGGGAGAGCTGAGCCACCAGTCGCTCCTGGGGGCTGGACACGTGCAACACCGTACCCGTCCCGGCCCACGCAGACGGATCAGCGATGCGTTCGCGCAGCTCAACCGGGTTCTGCCTGTCCCACGGTGTCCCACGGACCAGGCGGGCCCCGGCACGCCGATGGTCGGATAGCACCTGTCGGAAACACCCACGACGAAGGAGAAGCGATGTCGACCGAGCGCATGCCGAACCCGGCGGCTTTGATCCCCGAGGCGATGGAGGCCCTGATAGCGGTCAACAAGGCCATCGCGGGTGCCGGAGCGGACGGCAAGCTGCTGGCGCTGAGCCACCTGCGGGCCAGCCAGATCAACGGCTGCGCTCCGTGTGTGGCCGGGGGCGTCCACCAGGCCCAGCGGCACGGGGTGACGGCAGACCAGGTGCACGCCGTCGCCGCGTGGCGGGAGACTCCGTGGTTCAGCGACGAGGAGCGCGCCGCACTGGCCCTGACCGAGGCCGTGACCCGGCTCGCCGACCGGGCAGACCCGGTGCCGGACCAGGTGTGGGACATGGCCGCCAAGCACTTCGACCAGAAGGAGCTGGCCGCACTGCTGCTCAACATCGCGATCGCCAACGCCTTCAACCGGCTCAACGTGCCGACCCGCCAGCAGGCGGGCACGTGGTGACACCGTCCCCGATCAGCACCACCCCAACCCGTACGTCGCGGAAAGAGGAAGTCGTCATGTCGGACACCAGGAAGACCACCGCCGCCGAGGGCCAGAAGCACGACGGTTTCACCGTGGAAGAGCGCGACGCGATGAAGCAGCGCGCCAAGGAGCTGAAGACGAGCGCTCGGCGGGGTGCCAAGGCCGACACGGAGAGCGAGGTGCTCGCGAAGATCGCCGAGATGGCGGAGCCCGACCGGGCGATCGCCGAGCGGTTGCACGCCCTGATCAGGGCCGGCGCGCCCGACCTCACGGCGAAGCTGTGGTACGGGATGCCCGCGTACGCCCGCGACGGCAAGATGATCTGCTTCTTCCAGCCCGCGGCGAAGTTCAAGGCCCGTTACGCGACACTCGGCTTCAGCGACGAGGCGGCCCTCGACGAAGGCACCATGTGGCCGGCCTCGTACGCCCTCACCGAGATCACCGCCGACGTCGAGGCGAGGATCGGCGCGCTCCTGAGGCAGGCGCTGAGCTGAGGATCGGGCGCCGGTCTAGAAGATCACTGAAAATCTTGGTGAGGGCTGTCGGTGGAGGACATCAGGCGGTGGCTGACTTGAGAGCCCAGGCGCCGTCGGCGTGGGTGAGCCCGAGGTGGATCAACGTACGGAGGTTCAAGGC
>NZ_JABBWW010000039.1:0-49229 GCF_014161385.1 Microbispora sp. H10670
ACAACGACACGATGTACGTCGCCTACGGCAACACGCAGATCAGCGTGGCCCAGCTGTCGGCCGACGGCAAGAGCGAGGTCCGCAGCCAGCAGGTGTTCTCCACCCCCTCCAGCGTCGGCACGCTGGAGGGCTCGCGGATGTACAAGCGCAACGGGAACTACTACATCTTCGTCACCCGCCCGGCCAACGGCCAGTACATCCTGAAGTCCACCAACGGGCCCTTCGGCCCGTACGAGATGCGCCAGGTCCTGCTGAACATGTCCGGCCCGGTCTCCGGCGGCGGCGTGCCGCACCAGGGCGGCCTGGTGCAGACCCAGAACGGCGCTTGGTACTACATGGCCTTCCAGGACGCCTACCCCGGTGGCCGGATCCCCGTCCTGGCCCCGATCACCTGGACCTCCGACGGATGGCCGACCGTGCAGACCGTCAACGGCGGCTGGGGCGCCTCCTACCCGAACCCGGTCACACCGCGTCAGGTGAAGTCGCCGACCGGGACCGACACGTTCACGGGCACGGAGCTGGGGCCGGAGTGGGAGTGGAACCACAACCCCGACACCACCAAGTTCAGCGTCGGCAGCGGACTGCGGCTGCAGACCGCCACCGTTACCAACGACCTGTACTCGGCCCGCAACACCCTCTCCCACCGCATCCTCGGGCCGTCCTCGACGGCGACGATCCAGCTGGACTACTCCCAGATGCGCGACGGTGACCGGGCGGGGCTGGCGATGCTGCGCGACTCCTCGGCCTGGATCGGCGTACGGCGCGACAACGGCCAGACCCGGCTGGTCGCGACCAACAACCTGACCATGAACGGCAGCTGGCAGACCACCTCCACCGGCACCGAGGTGGCCTCCACCGCCGTGTCCGGCGGGCGGATCTGGCTACGGGTCAACGCCGACATCCGGCCCGGCAGCGGCCGCCAGGCCAAGTTCTCCTACAGCACCGACGGGGTGAACTTCACCTCCTTCGGCCCCGCCTTCACGATGGGCAACGCCTGGCAGTTCTTCATGGGCTACCGCTTCGGCATCTTCAACTACGCCACCCAGTCCCTGGGCGGCTCGGTCACCGTCAACAGGTTCGACCTCACCACCCCCTGACGAACACGATGCTGAGGAGCAGTCAGATGGGCAGGATTCTCCGCTGGGCGATGGCGGCGGCACTCGCCGCCGGATCCCTGGTCGCGGTCGGCGGTGCGACAACCCCGGCCGCGGCCCTGGACAACGGGCTCGCCCGTACGCCCCAGCTGGGCTGGAACGACTGGAACAGCTTCGGCTGCAACGTCAACGACAGCCTGATCCGGCAGACCGCGGACATCATGGTGTCGAGCGGCATGGCGGCGGCGGGCTACCAGTACGTGAACATCGACGACTGCTGGTCCACCAAGAGCCGCAACGCCAGCGGCGACCTGGTGCCGGACCCGCAGAAGTTCCCCAACGGCATCAAGGCCGTGGCCGACTACGTCCACTCCAAGGGCCTGAAGCTCGGCATCTACTCGTCGGCGGGTCTCACGACCTGTGCGGGCTACCCGGCGAGCCTCGGCAACGAGCGGCGTGACGCGGCCCTGTGGGCGTCCTGGGGCGTCGACTACCTCAAGTACGACAACTGCGGCGACCACCAGGGCAAGAACGGGCAGCAGCGGTACCAGGCGATGCGCGACGCGCTGGCCGCGACCGGACGCCCGATCCTGTTCAGCCTGTGCAACTGGGGCCAGGAGAGCGTCTGGACCTGGGGCATGCAGACCGGCAACTCCTGGCGCAACACCGGCGACATCCAGGCGAACTGGAACTCGGTCATGGGCATCCTGGACCAGCAGGTCGGACTTGAGGCGTACTCGGGGCCGGGCGGCTGGAACGACCCCGACATGCTGGAGGTCGGCAACGGCTCGATCACCGGCACCGAGGGCCGGGCGCACTTCAGCCTGTGGGCGCTGCTGAACGCCCCGCTCATCGCGGGCAACGACCTGCGCACGATGAGCGCCGACACCCGGACGATCCTCACCAACACCGAGGTCATCGCCGTGAACCAGGACTGGGGCGGCCGGCAGGGCAGCAAGATCAGCGACAACGGGAACCTGGAGGTCTGGCGCAAGCCGATGTCGAACGGATCCGTCGCGGTCGTGCTGCTCAACCGGGGCACCTCGACGGCGACGGTGTCCACCACCACCTCCGCCCTGGGTCTCGGCGCCGCGTCCTCCTACTCGGTCCGCGACCTGTGGGCGCACAGCACCGGCTCCTCGACGGGCACGATCAGCGCGTCCGTGCCCGCGCACGGGGCCGCCATGTACGTCGTGACCGGTGGGGGAATCGTCACGCCCTCAGCCACGCCGTCGGCCACGCCGACGCCTCCGGGCCCGACCGGCGCGATCAAGGGGGTGGGTTCCAGCAGGTGCCTGGACGTCGCCTCGCAGACCAACGGCACGCAGGCGCAGATCTGGGACTGCAACGGCCAGACGAACCAGCGGTGGTCCCAGACCAGCTCTGGCGAGCTGCGCGTGTACGGCAACAAGTGCCTGGATGTGAACAACCGGGGCACGGCGGATGGCACTAATGTGATCATCTGGGATTGCAACGGCCAGAACAACCAGCAGTGGCGCTTCAACGCGGACGGCACCATCACCGCCGTCGGCGCGAACAAGTGCCTCGACGTGCCCAACAACGCCACCGCGAACGGCACCAAGCTGACAATCTGGTCCTGCAACGGCGGCGCGAACCAGCGATGGACCCGCGTCTGACCCCTACACGGTGACCTTTCTCGCCGGGGGACCATCCCCCGGCGAGGGACGGCAAGGAGCACGTATGTCCCACTCGACGGCCCACGAGTCCGCTGCCTCGCGAATAAACACGAGCATCCCCCATCCGGCGCGGGTGTACGACTATCTGCTGGGCGGCAAGGACAACTTCGCGGCCGACCGTGAGGCCGCCGAGCAGCTCCTGAAGATGTCGCCGGGCACGCGGGAGGGCGTCCAGGCCCACCGGGCCTTCCTGCGCCGTGCGGTGGGCTACCTCGCGGCGGAGGCGGGGATCACGCAGTTCCTCGACATCGGGACCGGCATCCCCACCCAGGGCAACACCCACGAGATCGCGCAGGAGGCCAACCCGCGGGCCAAGGTGGCCTACGTCGACAACGACCCGATCGTCCTGGTCCACGGCCGCGCACTCCTGCGGGGCAGCTCGGCCGGGGCGACGACGGTGATCGAGGCCGACATGCGGGAGCCGGAGACGATCCTGTCCCACCCGGAGGTCCGGGAGGTGATCGACTTCACCCGCCCGGTGGGCGTCATCCTGGCCGGGGTCCTGCACTTCCTCCCCGACGACGAGGGGCCGTACGCGCTGGTCGAGCGGTTCAAGGAGGCGGTCCCCCCGGGCAGCCACCTGCTGCTGTCGCACATCACGCTCGACTTCGCCCCCAAGGTGGACCGGGAGGAGTTCACCAAGCCGTACGACAACAGCACCGCCCCCATGGTGCCCCGTACGCTCGCCGAGGTGCTGCCGTTCTTCGACGGCTGGCGGGTGATCGACCCGGGCCTGGTCGAAGTGGTGCGGTGGCGGCCGGACGACGGCTACGAGTACATCCCGGGCGGGCACGCCTGGGCCTACGGCGGCGTCGCCGTGAAGCCCTGACGGCGCCCTGACGGCAGGCATCCTCGCACCGGCGCAGGCCGGCCGGCCCGTGCGGTCCCGTGAGGCGGGACCGCACGGGCCTCAGCGTGCCGGGATGAGCGTGGGCCCCGCCTCGACGACCTTCAGCGGCGCGGAGCCGTACCGCCGCCGCAGCGCGGCGGAGGCCCGGGCCACGCCGGTGACGCCGACCTCCACCGCGGTGCCGTCGGGACGGACGGCCACGGAGGTGACGGACACCCCGCGCCGGCGCCAGTAGCCGATGTCGCCGCGCACGCGGGCGGCCAGCGCGTCCAGTTCGCGGGCCGCGTGCGGGGCGTCGCGGATCTGAACCGGCGCCCCCGGAAACCGTCTGCGCAGCGCCGCGTCCAGGGTGGCCGACGGTCGCCGGTAGACGATCAGGCGGTGTCCCGAGGGGGCGAGGACGACCCCGGCGTAGTGCCGGGGGAAGTCTCGCCGCAGGATCGCGTCGATCCGGTCCGCGGTCCGGGCGAGCTTCACCTGGTCGACCGGTGCGCCGCCCGGCGTGTCGCCCACCGCGCGGCCCGTCGTGTCCGACGCGCCGCCCGCCCCGCCCGGGGCCGCGGGGCCGCCTCCGCCGGAGGCCGGCGACGCGCAGGCCGCCGTGGTGAGCAGGCACCCCGCGGCCAGCGCCCCGAGCAGCGCCGCTCCGGCCCTGCCGGCGATCTTCGCCCGGCGTCGCGGGGGCGCGGTGGCACCCAGGCCCGCCACGGCCCCTCCGGTGACCGGATCGTCCTGCTTGTGCCGGTTCATGGGCCGCCCTTCCTGTCAGTGTGAGCCACTGTGGCCCGCACCCTCCTCGCTGAGGGTACGGGCCGTGGTGGTGGCGGGGGCGGAACCGCGGTCGCGCCGCGGTCCCGCCCGATGCCAGGCCGGTCGGCCGGCTCAGCCGAGTGTGATCGCGATGCCGGGGAACGCGGAGGTCGCGTTGCTCCACGGCGAGTAGTACATCCGCCAGGCGCAGGTCCGGCCGCTGGTCACGTAGCCGGTGCAGGTGACGGCGGTGCTGGTGTCGATGGCGGTGTTGACGCCCGCCGCGTACACCTGGCTGGTGTTGGCGGAGTTGACGACCTCCACCGAGCCGCCGCTGTCGCCCTGCCCGACGGCGTTGGTGTGGGCCGTCTGCTCGGCGCGGACGGTGCCCGTGATCAGGTAGCCGACGTTGATGGTCACGCCCGTCTGCTGGACCTGGATGCTGCAGTTGGTGCCGGAGTAGGCGCCGGAGGTGCACAGCCACATGCCGACGTAGCTGCTGGTGGTGCCGATGACCGGGTTGTTGTACTCGGTGGACACGTTGCCGACGGGGTTGTTGAAGACCCGGCCCGCGGCGCTGGTGTTGATCAGCAGGACGTCCAGGCCGTTGTTGTCCTGGGTGACACTGCCGATCACCTCACCGGTGGGGTCGGTGGCCGTGTTGCCCGCCGCGGCGCAGTGACCCGCCGACAGGATCTTGCTCGACCCGCCGTAGGTCACCGCGAAGCCGGTGCTGCAGCCTCCGCCGGGGGACTGCCACGCGCCGCCGCCGTACCAGGGCGGTGAGTCGTTCCAGCGGGTGGCCAGCTGCGGGCGGACGCCCGCCTCCACGGTGATCGGCACGGTCTCGCCCGACGCCGCCGAGCGGGCCCTGCCGGCGTCGACGCCGGTGACGGTGAGGCCGGAGCCGTCCACGCGGGGCGCGATGGACGTGATCGCGCTGCCGGCCCTCTTGGTGATCCGGGCCATCGCGGCGGTGAGCTCCGCCGCGGAGTGCCGGGCGGGCAGGACGCTCACCGCGACGTCGCCGCGCAGCTGGCCGACGAGCCCGTCGATCGCCTGGGAGGTGCGGCCCTTCCAGTACAGGCGCAGCTCGTGGTTCTCGGGGGCGACCACGATGCCGGCGTAGCCGCCGCCGTTCCGCTCCTGCGCGACGGCGGCGGTGATGCGGTCCGCGGCGCGGACCAGCCGCTCCTGGGTCGCGAGGAGGTCCTTCCAGGACGCGAAGCCGCCGGGCACCGCACCGGCGGGCTCGATGGCCTGTGTCGTGGTGTCCTTGCCCGGGTCCTGTGCGGCGGCCGGGTGAGCACCGGCGACGGCCACGAGGACGAGGCCGGCGCCGAGCGCGGTCGCGAGGCGGGCGAAGCGTCCTGTGGTCCTGGTGGTGGGGGAGAGTTTCACGAAGGATTTCCTCCTTGCCGATTCGATCGGGGCGAATCCGGTATTTCACGAATTGCGGGTCCGATCAATGGCTTGACGCAGAGGTCTACCGGCGGTATTGCGCGAAGTCAGACAGCCGTATACGGGGATTGTGGTCGAGAATTATGCGAGCCTCGTCAGTGCCCTGTGCTGCGGTGATGGCGCTGCCTGCGGGGACTTCCGCGCTACCCGAATATCCCGTATCGGAATGTCTTCGGCGGAGCGGAATTGGTGAACCGAAAGCGGGGATGAAGGGAGCCCTGAACAACCATCCGGGCCGTCCGCGCGGGGAAAAGAGCGCGTGAGAATACGGCGCGGGCCGAGGGCGTGGGCCGGGGGCGCGGGCCACTGCCGCGGCGGTGCGACGGCCCTCCGGGCGCACGCCGAGATCGCGATCCGGCCGGGCGGGCCCGGCCGGATCGCGATCCGTCTCGCCGTCAGCCGTCGATGCGGTGCGTGGTCCAGAACGACGACAGGTCGGCCGAGGTCGCGGCCTGGGCCGCGGCCTTGAAGTCCGCCGTGGTCGAGACCCCGTACCAGTGGGCGGCGGCGTAGTTTCTCAGGAGGTTCTCCATGGCCGTCGTGCCGATCGCGCGCCGCAGGTCGTGCAGCGCGCACTTGCCGTAGCCGTAGACGACCGTCGAGTACCGGCTCGGGTGGGCGTCCCAGTAGGCCATCGAGTTGGTGATCTTCTCCGCGGACGACTGCCAGGAGACGCTGTTCCAGCAGTTGGTGCCGGAGAGGCCGTTGTAGAGGTCGGTGGCGTAGTCGGCGAACGACTCGTCCAGCCACGGGCTGGTGTACTCGTCGTCGCCGACGATGCCGTACCACCACTGGTGGGCCAGTTCGTGGGCGAGCGCCGTGGAGCTGATCACGTCGAGCACGAAGCCGGGATACTCCATGCCGCCGAACCAGAAGTTGTTGTCCAGCACCACGTCCACCTCGGCGTACGGAAACGCGCCGAACCGCCCGGCATGGGCGACCAGGGCGTTCTTCGCCGTGGTCATCATCGAACTCGCGCTGCTCGAACTGATCGAGCTCACCCGGTAGACGTTCACCGTGACGCCGGTGGTCGTGGTGCTGGTGGTCTTCGTGAACGGCCCGGCACCCCAGGCGAACTCACGGACGTTCTTCGCCGTGGCCCTGGTGACCGTGCGGCCGGAGGCGCCCGGCGTGTCGACGGAGGTGCCGGTCGCGGGCACGAGCAGCGACGTCGGGTGGTCGAGCGTGACGTCGTAGTCGCTGATGAGCGCGTAGAAGGACTCTCCGTTGTTCGTGTAGGGGTCGAGGTGCCATCCGCTCGCGTCCCGGACCGCCAGGACCGGCAGCGCGTTCCCGACGAAGTTGTACGACCCGTCGCGGCCGAAGCGGTCGGCGCCGCTGGGCACCACGATGCTGAGATCGAACCCGACCGAGGCGCTCTGGTTCTGGGCGAGGGCAGCGGGCAGCGTGATCTTCATCGCGGTGCAGCCGGCCGAGAGGGCGGACGGCGTGCCCCCGGTCACGTTGGTCACCGTGATCGGGGTGGACGGGCACGACCCGTGGGCGTTGTCCCACAACCGGAGGTAGACCTCCGTCAGGGGGTCGGCGGACGCGTTCGTGAAGGTGACGCTTTCGTGCCCCGTCCAGGTCGTGCCCGAGGTGTTGCTGCTCAGGGTGACGGTGTAGGAGGGCTTCGACGGCGTCCGGATGCCGTCCGCGGCGTGGGCCGCCGGCGGGACACCCAGGACGAGGAGCGACGCCGCGGCCGCGGCGGAGATCAGGACTCGTCGCAGCATGAGGACGGTCTCCCTTCAGGTACCCGGCCCCCGAATCTGCCGACGTAATCTAACTTTTTGTCAACAGCCGGTCAATGGACCTCCACGCCGGTCGCCCACCCCCGCCGCGTCCGGGCACGACGCCGGCGGCGCCGCCGAGTCGCATTCTGAGCGGTTCGTACGGCCGTTTTCGGTCGTCCTTTCCGCCCGCGTGAAACGGCGTCGTCTCCTCGATGTCATATCGGGAACGCCCCGCGCCGTCATTGCCGGTGACCGGACCTGAAATGGCCAAAATTTCAACGAACAAAAACTCTGGTTACACGGCTTTCACGCAATGTTCCGCCGTTCGAAACTCGGATCCGGTGCCGGGCGGTCAGGGATGCGGGGCGGGCGGGCGGCCCGTACACCAGGGCCGGTGGAGAAGACAACGTCGTCGGGCGTGATCGAGACCACAGACGCGCGGCTCGCTGCCGATCTCGTCGTACGGTCCGGCCCGCCACCACTGAAACCGATTTCAGCGGCGCGCGACACGCCGATTTTTTGATCACGAAGTCCGCTCAAAAACACGAATTTCGCACAATTCCCAATAACCCCGGAAAAGCCTAGCCTGATGCCGCATTGATCAACTCGCAGCAACCGGGAGACAACCCTTGCGAAGTTCATCCATGGCCGTCGCCCTCACGACGGCCGCCCTTCTCGGCCTGCCCGCCGTGTCCGCCGCGGCGCAGACCGTCCCGCCGGCCCTCTCCGGTGCGGTCCCCTCCGGCTCTTCCGCGGCGACGGGAGCCGCCGCGGCGTCCCCGGCCGGGGACCACACCGTCACCCTCGTCACCGGCGACACCGTGCGGGCGCGTCTGGAAGGCAACGACCTGCGCGTCCTGTCGGCCGAGCCGGGGGAGGGGCGTACGGGGATCACGTTCGACGTCACCGACCGCGGTGACCAGGTGTCGGTGGTCCCCTCGGACGCGGCCGCCCTCATCAAGGCCGGCCGCCTCGACCCCGAGCTCTTCGAGGTCGGCACCCTGATCGCGGACGGCTATGACGACGAGCGCAGCCAGTCCATCCCGGTCATGACCACGTACGGCAAGAGCACGACCACCGAGAACGCCGACCGGGCCCGTGCCGCGTTCGGCGGGGCGGCCAAGAGCCGGCGCGTCTTCCCCCGGCTGGGCATCAGCGCGCTCGCCATCGGGAAGAAGACCGCGCCCGACGCCTGGCGCGGCCTCACCGGCGGCTCCGCCAGGCCCACCGGCCTGCAGGGCGGTGTCACCAAGCTGTGGCTGGACGGCAGGGTGACGGCCGGGCTCGACCAGAGCGTCCCGCACATCGGCGCGCCGACGGCGTGGGCGAGCGGGTACGACGGCACCGGCGTCAAGGTCGCGGTGCTGGACAGCGGGTACGACACCGACCATCCCGACCTGGTCAACCAGGTCGTCGCCTCCGCGGACTTCACCGGCAACGCGAACGGGGTCGAGGACGGCCAGTCGCACGGCACGCACACCGCCTCGACCGTAGCCGGGACCGGCGCCGCCTCCGGGGGCCTGTACAAGGGGGTCGCCCCCGGCGCCGACCTGGTCATCGGCAAGGTCCTCAACGACGAGAACTGGGGCTACGACTCCTGGATCATCGACGGGATGAACTGGGCGGTCGGCCAGCAGGGCGTCAAGATCGTCAGCATGAGCATCCAGAGCGGCCCGGGCTACCCCGACCACCCGATCGCGACGGCGATCAACAGCCTGACCTCCGAGTACAACGCGCTGTTCGTGGTCTGCTCGGGCAACTACGGCTCCGGCACGTCCACCATCAGCTCCATCGGCGTCGCCGACAAGGCGCTGACCGTGGGCGCGGTGGACCTGACCGACACCGTGGCGGGCTTCTCCAGCCGCGGTCCGGTGGGCGACCAGGGCCTGAAGCCGGACATGACCGGCCCCGGCGTGGACATCACCGCGGCCGTGCCCGGCGGCGGCTACGGCACGATGAGCGGGTGCTCGATGGCGACGCCGCACGTCGCCGGGACGGCCGCGCTCGTCAAGCAGCGTCACCCCGCCTGGGGCGCGCAGCGGCTGAAGGACGCCCTGATGGGCACCGCCGCGGCCGCCGCCGGCTCCACCCCGTACACGTACGGCACCGGCCGGGTCAACGCGGCCCGGGCGGTCAGCCAGTCGCTCACCGCCAACCCGCCGAGCGCCGCGCTGTCGGTCACCGCGGCCCAGCCCACCGCCACGCAGACCGTGACCTACACCAACGACACGACCTCCGCGGTGACGCTGAACCTGGCCGTGTCCGCGACCGACGCGGCCGGGACGACGGCCGCCCCGTCGGGCCTGTTCACCCTGAGCGCGAGCACCGTGACGGTGCCCGCGAACGGCACCGCGCAGGTGACCGTCACCCTGCACCAGGTGAGCTCGGCGATCAGCCTCTTCGGGGGCGTCCTGACCGCCACGTCCTCCGGCGGCGCGTCGGTGCGCACCGCGCTGGGCGGCCGCATCCAGGCGACCTCCACCTACAACACCACGGTCCGCGTCCACTACAACCCCGGCGCGGGCAACACCATCACCCTCCGCGGTGACTCGCCGCTGAGCTGGTCCAGCGGGCAGAACTGCGTCAACACCGCGGCCGGCCTGTGGGAGTGCGGGTTCAACCTCGCCACCGGACAGGCGTTCCTGTACAAGCCGCTGATCAACGACACCGTCTGGGCCACCGGCTCCAACTACTACGGTGTCGGCGGCGGGACCTACGACATCTACCCCAGCTTCTAGCACCTGCTGACGAGACCCCGGCCGGACGCCTTCCGGCCGGGGTTCTCCGTTTCCGGCGGCGTACGAAGCCGCGGTCGCGGCCCGGGCCGGTCCCGCGGGGGGCCTCCGGGCCGGTTCAGGTGAGGGACTCGCCGCCGTCGACGGTGACGACCTGGCCGGTGACGTAGTTGTTGGCCATGAGGAAGAGGGCCGCGGCGGCGGCCTCCTCGGCCGTGCCGATGCGGCCGAGGGGAGCGGTCGACCCGGCGGCGGCGATCGCGGCGTCGGAGTCGAGTCCGGGCCGCGAGCGGATGAGCGGCGTGTCGATGCGGCCGAAGCGGACGGTGTTCACGCGGATCCGTGCAGGGGCGAGTTCCACGGCGAGGGCCTTGGTGAGGGTCTCCACGGCGCCGGCGACCGACAGCGGGGCGGTCAGCCCGGGGGCGGGGCGGACCACGAGGATCCCGGAGCTGAAGGTGAGCGAGCCGCCCGGCGGAAGCCGGTCCGCCGCCGCGCGGGCGACGGCGAAGGCCGGCCAGAGGCGGGAACCGAGGGTCGTGCGGATGTCGTCGGCCGACAGGCCGGTCAGGGGGCCGGCTCCGCTGAGGCCGCCCGCGGTGACGAGCGCGTGGTCGGCGTGCCCCGCCTTGTCGAAGGCCTCGGCGAGGGTCCGCTCGTCCCCGGCGTCACCGGGGACGGCCAGCACGGCGTCGTCGGGATCCTCGGCCGGGCCCGCGCTCCGCACCCGGGAGACGGCGGCCTTCAGGCGGCCGGGGTCGCGGCCGACCAGCACGACGCGGGCGCCGACCGAACGCAGCAGGACGCCCGCCGCCAGGCCGATGCCCGAGCTGCCGCCGACGAGGACCGCGGTCCTGCCGGAGAGGGCGCCCGGCAGCGGCGTACGAACGGGGATGGGAGCCATGGTTGTCACTGGAGAGCCTCCGATGAAATAAACCATCTGGTTGTTTTATTTCTGGCGCCGATCCTGCCGTCTGTACGGAGGGGAGTCAACCGGATGGTTTAATCCGTCCATGGCCTACGACGCGGAGCACACCAGGCGACGGATCTTCGAAGCCGCCGCCGCCGAGTTCGCCGAGCACGGACTCGCGGGGGCCAGGGTCGACCGGATCGCGACGACCGCCAAGGCCAACAAGCAGGCCATCTACCTGTACTACGGCGGCAAGGAGAAGCTGTTCGCGGCCGTCCTGCGGGCGAAGCTGGAGGAGGTCCGCGTCTCCGTCTCCATAGATCCCGACGCGGTGGCCGAGTCGGTGGGGCAGATCTTCGACTGGTACCGGGAGCACCCGGAGCTGATCAGGCTGCTGCTCTGGGAGGCGCTGGAGATGTGCGACGAAGTCGCCGAGAGCGAGCGGGAACGCCGTGACGGTTTCCGCGAGAAGGTGCGCCATCTCGCGGGCGAGGGCGTCGCCCCCCATCTTCCCGAGCGTGCGCGCGTCCGCGCCGCCCAGGACCTGCTGTTCACTCTCATGGGACTGATCGCCTGGAACTTCGCGGTGCCCCGCATGTGCCGCCTCGTCCTGGACGAGGAGACCGACCAGGCGGCTCTGGCCCGGCGCCGTGAGACGGTGATCGAAGTCGCTCGTGCGCTCGCCGCCGCCCCAGAGGTGTTCGGTGCGATATGACGCTCCCCGCGGCCGGTTCCCGGGGAGCGGGTACGGCCTGACCGCCGGCACCTGTCAGGCCGTGGTCCGGACCGGGCCGGTCCACTTCAGTTCCGGCAGGTTGACCACGATGGCCTCCTGGGTGCTCCGGGCGATGACGACGACGGCCTCCAGGCCGGGGTCCGGGTTCTCCTCCCGGTGGGGCACGAACGGAGGCACGAAGATGTAGTCTCCCGGCTTCGTGTCGATCCGCACCTCCCGCGGCTCCTCCGCGTCGACGTCGAGGAACACGAACGACGGGGTGCCGCTGACCACGTAGATGGCGGTCTCGGAGTCGCCGTGGTGGTGGTTCGCCGAGACGGTTCCCGGGGCCACATGCGTCTGGCCCATCCACAGGCGGCTCGAACCGACGGTGGCGCCGCTGATGGCGGCGCGCCGGGTCATCCCGCCCGTCTGCGCGGTCTCGGACGTCAGACCGGCCGGCGCCACGTGGTGCAGCCTGCGGTGGAACGGGTCCTCGGGAAGGACGATCCTGCTGCTCACGTGGCGCTCCTCCGGTGGCGACGGGTATTCACCCATCAAACCAGTAGGACGTGCCGGAATCTTCCGGGTGAACGGTAAACGGTCCGGCGACGCCGGCGAGTCCCCGCGGGGATCACGCGTCCCAGGTCACGGGCAGGCTCTTGACCCCGAAGATGTCGGCGGTCTCGGGGCGCAGGCCGACCTCCTCGGCCGGCACGGCCAGGCGGAGCGTGGGGAAGCGGTCGAGCAGCGCGGGGAAGGCGACCCGCATCTCGACGCGGGCCAGCTGCTGGCCCAGGCACTGGTGGATGCCGTGGCCGAAGGCCAGGTGCCCTCCGTTCTCCCTGCGGAGGTCGAGCACGTGGGGGTCGGCGAAGCGCTCGGGGTCGCGGTTGGCGGTGTTGTAGGACAGGATGACCGTCGTGCCGGCCTCGATGGTCCGGCCGGCCAGCTCGACGTCCTCCAGCGCCGTCCTCATGAACGTCTTGGCGACGCTCAGATACCGCAGCAGCTCCTCCACGGCCTGGTCGGTGAGCGCGGGATCGGCGCGCCACGCGGCCTGCTGCGCCGGGTGGCTCAGCAGCGCGAAGGTGCCCAGCGCCAGCATGTTCGCGGTGGTGTCGAATCCGGCCGACAGCAGGATCAGGGCCATCCCCCTCAGCTCCTCGTCGGTCAGGTCGCTGTCGGTGAGGTCGCTGAGCACGTCGTCGGTGGGGTTCGCGCGCTTGGCGGCCACCAGCTCCGCGAGATACCGCTGGGTCGCGGTGTAGGCCGCGATCAGCTCCTCGTCGCCGGCCTCTCCGCCGAGGAACTTGTCGATCTGGTCCTGGAAGCGGCCCCGGTCCTCGTACGGCACGCCCAGCAGCTCACAGATCACGATGGAGGGGATGGGCCTGGCGAACGCGGTCACCAGATCGGCCGGCGGCCCGGCCTGCTCCATGGCGTCCAGGTGGTCGGCGGTTATTCGTTCGACGCGCTCGGTGAGCTGTCGCATCCGCCGGACGGTGAACCTGCCCACCAGCGGTCTGCGATAGCGCCCGTGCTGCGGCTCGTCCATCAGCAGGAACTCGCCGGGCGGCGCCGGCGGCACCTCGACGTCCCCGTAGTCGACCAGCGGGTGGTGACGCATGAGCTCCCTGCGCGAGCTGAACCGCGGGTCGGCGAGAACCGACCGGACCAGGTCGTATCCGGTGATCAGCCAGCCCTGGTGTCCGTCGGGGAAGGGGAATCGGCTGATGGGGCCGTGCTCGCGGGCCTGGATGAGCTCCTTCGGCGGGTCGAAGGGGCAGCCGGGCCGACGGGCCGTCGGCAGCGTCGTGACGGTGTGGAGGGAGTCGCCCATCGCCGTTCCTCTTTTCGCGATAGTACGTGTTTGATGCATAGCGAAAGCTACGTTGCGTTCAGGGTAGATGTCAATGTCATAGTTGGCCTTTGCCCAGCTAGACGGCGATAATTTGATGCAATGGCACTGGAGGTGAATGCAACAGTGCGTTGCAATGAATGGAGGCGAAGGCAATACTGGCGGCATGCCAGGAGGACGACTGACCCAGCAGGAGCGTCAGCGCATCGCGGCCGGGCTCGCCGACGGGCTCTCCTACGCGGAGATCGCCAGGCGGCTCGGCCGGCCGACCTCGACGATCAGCCGGGAGGTCGGGCGCAACGGCGGCCCCGGCGGCTACCGGCCCCAGCAGGCGCACCAGGCGACGGCCCGGCGGGCGCGGCGCGGCGCCCCGGCGCCCTCGCACACGGCGGGACCACCGGGTGGCGCGATGGAAGAGGAGATCATCGAGATGGCCGTGCGGACGGGCCTCCCGAGGATGATCGCGCGCGTGCACCTCGACCTGTTGCTGTCCGAGGACGGCCGGCGCACCGCGGCCGAGCTGACCCGCAGGCTGAAGGTCAGCCCGGCCTCCGTCTCCATGTCCGTGAACTACCTGGTCCAGCACGGGTACGCCCGGCGTGAGCGCGATCCGCGGCGGCGTCGCGACGTCTACGTGGTCGACAACGAGGCGTGGTACCACTCGATCGTGACCGGCACGCGGCAGACGCTCGAAGCGGCCCGGGTCGCGATCGCCGCGGCGGAGACGGTCGGGCTCGACGGGCCCGTGGGGCAGCGGCTGGCCAGGGGAGGGGCGTTCCTGGAGCGGGTCAGCCTGGACATGATCGAGTCGGCCGACCGCTGGCGCGCCCTCCTGACCTGTGACGGGCGGAAGAGCTCACCGGGCTCCCCGCCCGGAAAGCCGTTGACGGGGGAGAACGGCCACGAGCATTATGAACACAGGTTCATGAACGACTGTTCATAATCTTGGAGGCATGGTGATCGTCAACAGCGAGCAGGCGGCGGCGTGGAACGGCTACGAGGGCGAGCACTGGGCCTCCCACCGCGACCGCTACGACGCGGTGAACAGCGGCTTCAACGACGCGCTCCTCGGCGCGGCGGCGATCGGCGAGCACGACCACGTGCTCGACCTCGGCTGCGGCAACGGTCAGGTGACCCGGCTCGCCGCGCGCCGGGCGGGTTCGGGAGGGGCCACCGGCGTCGACCTCTCCGAGCCGATGCTGCGCACCGCCCGGCTCGCCGCGCTGCGCGAGGGCGTCGGCAACGTGACCTTCGAGCGCGGCGACGTGCAGGTCCACCCGTTCCCGGACGCGGCGTTCGACGTGGCGGTGAGCCGCTTCGGGGTGATGTTCTTCGCCGATCCCGTCGCCGCCTTCGCCAACGTCCGCCGTGCCCTCCGTCCCGGGGGACGGCTGGCGTTCCTGTCCCTGCGGCAGGCCGGGAGCGGCGACCTGGAGGAGGTGTTCGCCGCCGTGGCCGAGCACGTTCCGGCGCTCCGGCCGGCGGAGACGGGCAGCGGCCCCGCCTCGCTGGCCGACCCGGACCGGGTCCGGGACGTCCTCGCCGCCGCGGGTTTCCGGGACGCCGGGTGCGCGCCCGTGACGGCTCCGCAGATCTGGGGCAGGGACGCGGCCGACGCGGCGGAGTTCCTCGGCGGCTGGGGGCCCGTGCGCCACCACCTCCGCGCGGTGGACGACGCCTCGGCGGCCCGCGCGCTCGACGCGCTGGAGACGGCGCTGCGGCGCTTCGAGGAGCCCGGCGGGCCGCTGCGGCTCACCGGCTCCGCGTGGCTCGTGACGGCCGTCCGGTGAGACGTGCGACCTGGGCGGGGCCGAGGGCGCCGCACTAGCATGCGGGGTGATGTCACCGAGGAAAGCGGCCGCGCTGCGAGACGGCGGGCGGAGCCTGCGTGAGCACCTGATCGCCACCGCCGAGCGGCTGATGGCCGAGCGCGGGGCGGCGGGGCTGACCGTGCGCGCCATCGCCCGGGAGGCCGGAGTCGCCGACGGTGTGCTCTACAACCACTTCGCCGACAAGGAGGAACTGCTGGCGTGCGCGCTGCGCGCCCGCGTGCGGGCCGTCGAGAGCGGCCTGGGCGACCTTCCCGAACCGGGCGCCGGCACCGTCGAGGCCGGTCTGCGCGCCTTCGTGGCGTACGGCATGGCCCTGCACGCGGGCATCCTGCCGGTGCTCGCCGGGCTGGCCGGGCAGCCGGCCGTGCTGGCCAGGTTCGCCGGCGGGCCCGTCCCCGGCCTGGACTGGCGCGACCGCCTGCTCGCCTACCTGAAGGCCGAACGGGACCTCGGCCGCCTGGCCCCGGACGCGCGGGTCGAGGCGGCGGCGCGGATGATCGTCGGCGTTTGCCACGAGCCGGTGACGTCCGCCATGGCCTCCGTGCCGCCGGCGGATCCGCCCGCCCCCGCGCCGCCCGCTTCAGCACCGGGCGCCGCCGGACCGGACGACGCGGGCTTGGACGATCTGGTCGCGGCCGTGCTGCACGGCCTCGGGAGGCGGTGAGCCGCGCCCGTCCCGGCCGTCCGGCCCGCGGCGTTCCCCTCGGCAGCCGCCCTGCTCCGCCTACCGGCCCAGGTCGCGTACGCGGATGTCGCGGAACGCGATGACCGACTCACCGTCGTGGTTCTGCAGCCCGATGTGACCCCGGGCGAACTGGCGGCCGCTCGTCCCGGGGTCCGCCGGGCGCCCGGGGAACGGGAGGCCGGGGCTGTTGTCGAACTCGTTCACGACCTCGCCGTTGCGGATCACCGTGTAGTGCTGCCCGACGACGCGGATCTCCAGGTCGTTCCAGACGTTCTTGGCGGTCGGCCGGGCCCGGGCCGGGCCGAGGTCGGCGAACCCGTAGACGGACCCGGTCTTGCTGGGGTCGCCGGCGCCGCCCTCGGGGGTGTCGTTGATCTGGATCTCGTGGCCGCAGTTGACCGCGACCCAGGCGGGGTCGCCGGTCCCGCACTCGGGGTCGGCGGCGGGGTCCACACCGGGGAACCGTACGAAAACACCGCCGTTGGACCTCGCGTTAGCGTCCCCGGCCCGCTCGTCCCGGAACCGGAGGCGCAGCGAGAAGTCGCCGAACCGCTCCGGCCGGTACCAGAGCAGGCCGAGCCCGCCGCCGGTGGGCGTGCCCAGGGTCACCACGGTCCCGTCGTCGCGCAGCGCGAAGCCCCGGTCGCCGACGTAGCCCCAGTCGCCGAACGACGCCCGCGTGCCGTCGAAGATCCACCGGTACGGCCTGGGCCCGTCCGGCCGGCCGATGCGGGACCGGGCGGCGGCCCGCGTGAGCGCCGCGCGCTCCCGCCCGCCGATCACCCCTGAGCGGCCGAGCCGCCGGGCGACCTCGCCCACGTGGGAGACGAACGCGCCGTGGTCCGGCCACGCGCGCTCGTCGTCGACCAGGTCGTTCACGGTGCAGCCGCCCCCGGCGGGCCGGTTCGCCACGCCGGTGTCGGCGTCCAGGAACCTGACCGTGGGCCGGGCGTCGGGCACCGCGCACGACACCGCCCGGGCGGCGGTCGCCGGAGGCGTGATCCCGCTGCTCGCGGCGGCCGCGACGGCGAGCAGGGCTCCGGCGAGCGTCGATCTACCCGCACGAGAGACGCCCGTGCCGGCCGTGGCCCTCGTCGCCGTCGGCCCGGTGGATCGCCAGGGCAGCCGCACGCGTGGTCCCTTTCACAAGGACGCGGCGCCGAACGCGTCATGGCCGAAAGACCGCCCCGGCCCTGCCGGCGTGCCGGCACCCGTCGAGCCCGGAGCACACACATTGTCACGGGCGTGCGACAGCGCGGTCAACAGCGGGCGTGGCGGTGCCTCCCGGCGTCCTCCTGCGTACGCGTGACGCGCGGTTGGAATTTTTCGGTAGTCATATGAAAGTTTCCGGTGTCCGACTCCTCCAAGGCGGCCTGGCCGACTCATGAGCTTTGGCTCTTTCGATTGCCCTTGCCACGTAACCGCCGCCGGTTGTGGCACCAGAAACTTTTAGGCAGTCTTCTGAAAAATTAAAGGAAGGAAACCTCACGTGAGACGACGCATCGTGGCCGTGCTGACGGCCGTGCTGATGCCCGTGGTCGCGATGGCCGCGTTACTGGTCGCCCAGCCGGCCGCCGCGGCCTCGCTGACCCGGGTGACCGGCTTCGGGAACAATCCGAGCAACCTCAACATGTACATCTACGTGCCGGACCGGGTGGCCTCCCGGCCGGCTCTGCTGGTCGCCGTCCACTACTGCACGGGAACCGCGTCCGCGCTGTACAGCGGCTACTTCCGGGACTACGTCACCGCGGCCGACCAGTACGGATACATCATCGTGTTCCCCGAGGCCACCCGGAGCGGGCAGTGCTTCGACGTGTACTCGCCCCAGGCGCTCAGGCGGGGCGGCGGCAGCGACCCGGTGGGCATCATGTCGATGGTCGACTACGCCCGGTCGCGCTACAACGTGGACCCCGGCCGGATCTACGTCAGCGGCGTCTCCTCCGGCGCGATGATGACGAACGTGCTCGCCGCCGAGTACCCGGACGTGTTCAGGGCGGGCTCGGCGTTCATGGGCGTCCCGGCGGGCTGCTTCGCGACGACCGACGGCTCCACCTGGAACAGCCAGTGCGCCAACGGGCAGGTCAGCAAGACCGCCCAGCAGTGGGGGGACCTGGCCCGCTCGATGTACTCCGGCTACAGCGGCTCCTACCCCCGGATGCAGCTGTGGCACGGCACCACCGACAGCACGCTGAACTACAACAACTTCGGTGAAGAGATCAAGCAGTGGACCAACCTCAACGGCGTCGGCCAGACGCCGGCCGCCACCGACACCCCGTCGTCGGGCTGGACCCGCACCCGGTACGGCGGTAACGGCACGCAGCCGCCCGTCGAGGGCGTCAGCGTCTCCGGCCAGGGCCACTCGCTGCCTCTCAGCGGCCAGATCGCCTACGCCATCAACTTCCTCGGCCTCAACAGCACGACGCCGACCTCGCCGTCTCCCACCCCGTCGCCCACGCCCCCGGACAGCCCGTCGCCGACCCCGCCGGCCAGCCCCTCGCCCAGCCCGTCGGTCAGCCCGTCGGCGGGTCCGCCCGCCTCCGCGCTCGGCGCGGCGGCGGCCCGCAGCGGCCGTTACTTCGGCACCGCGATCGCCTCGGGCAAGCTCGGCGACTCGCAGTACACGACCATCGCGAACCGTGAGTTCAACATGGTGACCGCCGAGAACGAGATGAAGATCGACGCGACCGAGCCGAACCGCGGTCAGTTCAACTTCACCAACGCCGACCGGATCTACAACTGGGCGGTGCAGAACGGCAAACAGGTACGCGGCCACACCCTGGCCTGGCACCAGCAGCAGCCGGGCTGGATGCAGTCGCTCTCGGGCAGCAGCCTGCGCCAGGCGATGATCGACCACATCAACGGGGTCATGTCCCACTACAAGGGCAAGATCTACGCCTGGGACGTCGTCAACGAGGCCTACGACGACAGCAGCGGCGGCCGCCGCGACTCCAACCTGCAGCGGACCGGAAACGACTGGATCGAGGTGGCCTTCCGCACCGCGCGCGCCGCCGACCCGGCCGCCAAGCTCTGCTACAACGACTACAACACCGACAACTGGTCCTGGGCCAAGACGCAGGGCGTCTACAACATGGTCAAGGACTTCAAGCAGCGCGGCGTGCCGATCGACTGCGTCGGCTTCCAGTCACACTTCAACAGCGGCAGCCCCTATCCGGGCAACTACCGGACCACCCTGCAGAACTTCGCCGCGCTCGGGGTGGACGTGCAGATCACCGAGCTGGACATCCAGGGCGCCTCCGCGCAGACCTACGCCGGCGTGGTCAACGACTGCCTCGCGGTGCCGCGCTGCAACGGCATCACCACGTGGGGCGTGCGTGACAGCGACTCGTGGCGCTCGGGTGACACCCCGCTGCTGTTCGATGGCAACGGCAACAAGAAGGCCGCCTACACGTCGGTCCTCAACGCCCTCAACGCCGCCGTCCCGAGCGAGTCGCCCAGCCCCACGCCGCCGGTGAGCCCCAGCGCGACGCCTTCCGACAGCCCGAGCCCGTCTCCTTCGGACAGCCCCAGTCCGACGCCGCCGGTCAGCCCGTCGCAGTCGCCCACGGCGGAGCCCGGCGGGTGCGGCGCGACGATCCGGACGGTCAACTCCTGGCCCGGCGGATTCCAGTCCGAGGTCACGGTGCGGGCGGGCGGTTCGGCGATCAGGGGCTGGACGGTGAGCTGGAACTGGTCCGGCTCCCCGTCCATCACCCAGCTGTGGAACGGCGTCCGGTCCGGCTCCGGCTCGGCTGTCACCGTCCGCAACGAGTCCTACAACGGCACGGTCGCCGCGGGCGGCACCACCACCTTCGGTTTCACCGGCAGCGGCAGCGCCGAGACGCCCAGCCTGACGTGCGACGCGTCCTGACCGGCGAAACCCGATGACGCGCTCCTGACCAGGAGGAGCGCACGACCGGGGGCGCCCCGTACGTGCGGGACGCACGGGGCGCCCCCGGGACCAGGCCCAGATCAGGGGTGGCCGGGCGGCGGCGGGAGGGACGCGAGGCCGAGGTAACGACCCGCCGCCGCCAGAGCCCGGTGCAGATCGGCGGCGACCTCCCGCTCGACGTCCTCGTCGGGGAGCGGATGCGGGTGCCCGAAGTCGATCCACGCCTCCGCGGTGAGGCGACCCCGGGAGACCTGTTCCGCGTACGGGCCCGTCGCGAGCGTGCCGAAGACGAGCAACTCGTGCAGGCCGGACGGACGCCACCACTCGGTCCAGGCCGGCGTCTCGTTGAGAGCGGAGACGAGCCGGCCGGCCGCCACGGCGTACGGCGAGCGGGCCGGGAGACTCCCGTTCCGGTGACTCCAGGTGGCCCACAACCAGCCCTTGGAGAGGTCCGGAACCGGCGGGGCGGGCGCCTCCTGAGGCTCCCCGGCCAGCGCCTTCCGGTACGGCTCGACGTGGGCCAGGAAGTCCTCCCAGTCGGAGCGCAGGTCGGCGAGCGGCCCGTCGGGTCGGGTCGCGAGGGCGAAGGCGGCGACGGCCAGACGGCGCAGGTCCTCGGTGACGTCGAAGGGGTTGCGGTCCAGCCAATGGTGGGCCTGCTCGTCGGGGGCGATCCCCGACATCCGGGCGGCGACCAGACAGGCGACCGCCAGGGCGGCGTCGACGGCGTCGGCGAGCTCGTCGCCCTCGTCCAGTTCCCCGAACCGCACGAACTCGCCGAGCAGTCCGGTCATCGCCGCCACCCCGTCGGCGGCCTCGTCGCTGTCGAACGGACCCTCCAGGAAGCCGAGCTCATCGTCCATGGCGGAGATCTTGTCATGCTCGCTCACGCCGCGCGGCGATCTCGCCGGCCGGAGTATCGAGGGACGGAGCCGGGCCGACGGGCCGGAGGGCGGCGCGGGATCGCGCCGCCCTCCCAGCCCTCAACTCACGCGGTCCTCAACTCACGCGCCGCACGCGGCGCCGTTCAGGGTGAACTGCTTGGGTGCGGTGTTGGAGCCGTTCCAGCCGCCGAGGAAGCCGAAGCTCACGCTGCCGCCGTTGGCCGGGATCGTGGCGTTGTAGCTCGCGTTGGTCACCGTCACCTTCGAACCGGTCTGGGTGTACGAGCCGTCCCACAGCTGGTTGACGGTCTGCCCGTTGCCGTACGTCCAGCCGAGCTGCCAGCCCTTCACGGCGGTGGCGCCGCGGTTGACGATCCGCACCTCGGCCTGGAACCCGCCGGGCCACTGGTTCGTGAGGGTGTACGTCACCGAGCAGGAGCCGGGCGGAACCGGAGTCCCGCTGGGCGACGGCGACGGGCTGGGGGAGGGGCTGCGCGAGGGCGACACGCTGGGCGAGGGAGAGGCGCTGGGCGACGGGGACGTGCTGGGGGAGGGGGAAGCGCTGGGAGACGGGCTGGGGGACGTCACGGTCCCCGCCGGGACGACGATCGTGCTGATCGAGTTCGCCGGGAACGTGCCGGTGAAGCCGCCCGCGCCCACCTGCACGTCGGCGTCCCTCTTGATGGCCGAGGTGTCGGCCGCGCCGTACCGGTAGACCTGCGCGGTCGCGCCGCCGGTGCGGCCCTTGATCGCGATGTCGCTGGTCAGGGCGTCGCCGGTCTTGTTGACCACCACGAGGGTGAGGGCCTTGTCGGAGGCGCGCTCGGCCGCGTACACCGCCAGCTTGCCCTGGTCGGCGCTGACCGAGCCGACCGCGGTCTCACCGAAGCGGCCGCCCTTGCCGTCGTAGTTCAGGTACATCCGGAAGGCGTACGCGCCGGGCTGGGAGGCGGTCGGCGGGCTCCAGAGGTTGGCCAGGTCGAGTCCCTCGCGGCCGAAGATGCCGAGGACGTCGGCCTGCGCCAGGGCGCCGTTGACGTGGTCGAGGGCGCCCCAGTTGTACTCGGTGATCGCGGTCCTGGTGCCCGGATACTCGGCGGCGACCAGCTCCTTCATCCGGGGGATCAGCCGGACCTGGGTGTTGATCCAGCTTTCGTCGGTGTACGACGGGTCCCACAGGGCCCGGGTGGAGCGCAGCCGCAGCGCGTCGGTCGTGGGGTCGCCGCCGCTCCCGAACGCGACACCCGAGGCCTGGGGGTAGAAGTGCTCGTCGAAGTAGTCGAGGACGCGCAGGCCGTGCGTGTCCTCGTACTTCTTCATCTGCCGCAGGTACCAGGTCGTGAAGGGCAGGCCGTCGCGGGCCGCCTTGTCGGGCGGGTTCGACCAGCAGTTGGTCCGGCCGCAGACCTCCTGGTCGAGGCCCGAGTAGTCCCACGAGGACCAGCCCCAGCCGACCGGTCCGAGCGTCTTCGCGCCGGGGTCGGCGGCCTTGATCGCGGCGCCGATGAGGTACGCCTTGTCACGCAGTTCGACCGAGCTCGCGCCCTCGGGGTGCACGTCGCGGTGTGTGCCGTGCCAGATGTCGGGCTCGTTGTCCAGGCTGTAGAACTTCACCCCGCCGGCGGCCGCCGTGCCGTACTTGCCGGTGAGGTGGGCGATCCAGTCCTTCACGTACGCCGCCCCGGCCTCCACGCTCGTGTCGTGGGGGTCGTTGCCGGTGATCTTCGTGCCGTCCGGCTTCACGCCGTTGCCGCAGTCGGGCCGCCACTGGTCGGTCTGCTGCTGCGGGCCGTACTTGGCGACGGAGAAGCCGCAGGAGGCGTCGCGGCCCTTCGGCACCCAGCCGATCAGCGGCATGGTGAGGATCGTGTCGGTGCCGGTGCGCCGGTCCTGCTCCACGAACCGGTCGACGCTGGAGCCGTCGGGGAGCGCGGAGGGGTCGGTGTTGTCCTCCGCGATGTTCTCGAAGAACCAGTCGGAGGCCCGGTTGCTGGTGTCGTACAGGTAGTTGTAGCGGGTGGTCGCGTTGCCGCCCCAGCGCCGTACGGGCAGGCGCAGCTCCTTGGCCAGCGTCTCGTCGGCGTGGTTCATACCGTAGACGTACGGGCTGATGGCGTGCCTTCCGGCGGTCACGTCCACCGTGACCGCCGGGCCGGTGGCGGCGGCGAGGGCGGCCGGAGCCGCTCCGGCCGCTGCGGCCGCGCCGGCGGCCAGGGCCATCGCCACCGTGAGAGCGGCGGGAAGCGTTGTTCTGAGCACGGGTTTCCTTCCGAATCCCTGGAATCTGCCGGCCTGACGGCGAGGGATTACCGGGAGTCGCCATCGCGGCCAGGGCATCACGCTGGCCAAGGGCCGGGCGGGACACAAGGAGGAAGGCCGCCGGGGCGCCGGAAGCGGGCGGTGAGCAGGTACGCCCCGTCGCGCGGGACGGAAAGTTTCAGAGCCGGCCGGGACCGCGCCGGGCCGGCCTACCCGAGGGCGTCGGAGACGCTGGGCGGCCAGATGCCGACGTGCAGGAGCCGGTGCGCGTAGAAGTAGGCCACGAGCTGGCTGCGGTTGCTGCAGGCGAACTGGACGAGCAGCTTGCTGATCCGCTCGGCCACGGTGTACCGGCTGAGGTGCATCTCGCGGGCGATCTTCGTCGTCGTGTAGCCCCTGGCCAGCATGACGATCAGCCATCGGTCGCGATCATTGATCAGGCCGTCGGAAACAAGGTCCATGCGCTGTCCCGCTTCGGATCGCCGTTCCATGAGTGACCTGGTGAGGTCCCTCTGCGGCGACCCTAGAAAGGGGCGCTTAACGATCGGTATGGCCTGACCATGGCCGTGGTTATGGCCCTCCGGGCCACGCCGGTAGCCCACGTTTGTGGGGTTGTGTCACCTGCTCGTCCCCGGCTCATACTCGACCAGCGACGCGTTCCGAGCAGGCCGGGGGACGATCGGAGGGCGACTCACATCGCTGAGCAGCGGGAGGGCGAAGTGAAGGGCAGGCTGTGTTGAGAGACGTCGTGACGGCCGTGGGGCTGACCAAACGCTATCGGGGCAGCGAGAGACCGGCCGTGGACGACGTCTCCTTCGAGATCGCCCAGGGGGAGACCATCGGGCTCCTGGGCCCCAACGGCGCCGGCAAGACCACTCTGATCAAGATGATCTGCGGCGTCACCACTCCGACCTCCGGTGAGATCCGGGTCTTCGAGGCCGATCCGGTGCGCCAGCCCGTCCTCGCCAAGAGCGGCATCGGCGCGATGCACCAGACCGGTCCGTTCGACATGATGCTTCCGGCGCTGGACAACCTGCGGATCGCCGCACGGTTCCGCGGGCTGCGGTGGCGCGAGGTACGGCCCTGGGCGTTCGAGGTGGCCGACTTCCTCGGTCTCAGCGGTGCGATGCAGCGCCTGGTGTTCCAGATGTCGGGTGGTCAGCGGCAGCGGCTGCAACTGGTGCGGGCCCTGCTCACCATCCCGCGGCTGCTCATCCTCGACGAGCCCTCCGCGGGCCTGGACGTCGCGGGGCGGCGCCAGGTCGAGCGGTTCGTGACCTGGCTGCGCGAGGAGCACGGCGTGACCGTGCTGTGGACCAGCCACCACATCGACGAACTGGAGCGCAACAGCCAGCGCGTCCTGGTGGTCGACCGCGGGCGGGTGGTGCGCTTCGCCAAGCCGCGCGAACTCGTGGAGGAGTTCGGCAGCACCCACCTGCTGGTGACCGTCGAGGACCCGGAGTCGGGCGGCCTGGTGGCCGCCTGGGCGGAGTCGGCCGGGCTCAGGGCCAAGGCCGAGGACAACGAGGTGCGCATCGACGACGCGAAGGCACGCGACCTGCTGCCGGAGCTGTCCCGGTACTGCCAGGACCACGCCATAGCGATCAACGGGGTGTCGACCGCCGTGGACTCGCTTGAGGAGGTCTTCCTCCGGATGACCGGGAACGAGGGGTGACGATGGCCGCCGGGCTGCACTTCCACACCGCGCCCCCCGCCCCCATGGCGAGGGCGACGGACCTGCTCGCGGTGCTCTACCGGGAGTACGCGCTGCTCGCCCGCAACCGGGTCTACCTGATCCTCGGCCTGACGCCGATGCTGGTCTACCTGCTGCTGGTGAACACCTCGCTGAGCAACCTCGTCAGGGTCGTCGACTACAAGGGCGTCAGCGTCGGGTTCGCGGTCTTCCTGCTCCCCATGACGCTGGCGATGTCGGTCGTGAGCGCGGCGGCCACGTCCGCCATGGCCGTGTTCCAGGAGGAGATGAGCGGGGTGGCGACCCAGTTGTGGTCGTACCCCATGCGCAGGTCGCGCTTCCTGCTCGGCAAGATGATCGCCGGCGTGTCGCTGGTGCTCGGGCAGACCCTGCTGGGCCTGGCCGTGGCGGCGCTCATCTTCGACCTGCCGTTCGGCCCGGAGAACTGGGTGGGGCTGCTGTCGGCGCTCACGCTGTCCGCCCTGGCGCTCAACGGGCTGTACCTGGCGGCGGCGATCACGATCACGGACTACCAGGCCTTCATGGTGCTGTCGAACGTGTCGATGCCCGTTCTCGTCTTCAGCGCCCCGTCGATGTACACCACCGAGAGCATGCCCACGGTGCTGCAGTGGATCTCCGTGGTCAACCCGCTGACGTACGCGATCAACGGCATGCGGGACGCCGCGGTCTTCGGTCTCGGCGAGGCCTGGGTGGACCTGCTCGTCCTGGCGGTCATGGCGGTCGTCGGCTACACCGTGGGCGGGCGCGCACTGATCAACCGCGCGCGCAACATCTGACATTCGGCACCTGACACTCGGCATCTGACACGGACGGCCCGACAGGGCGCCTCACCTCGACACGGGCAAGGGGACGATGCGGACAGAAACCTCCTCCCACTCCTGGCTCCTCTCCGGTTCCGACCAGTCGAAGGTCCGGCTGCCGGGGACGGACCGGGCCCGGGACCCCGCCGCCACACTGGAGATGGCCGGCCGCGCCGCGCGCCGGGCCGGGGTCACCCGGGTCGCGGACATCACCCGGCTCGACACCCTCGGCATCCCGACGTACCAGGCGATCAGGCCCACCGCGCGGACCCTCGCCGTCTCGCAGGGCAAGGGCGTCACGGCGGACCTGGCGAAGCTGTCCGCCATGATGGAGGCCGTCGAACTCTGGCACGCCGAGCAGCCCATGCGGCCGGTCACGACCGCGTCCCCCCGTGACCTCGCCGGGGAACTGGGCTACGACGTCGGCGCCCTCCCGCGGTGCGCGCCGAGCCTGCTGCACGACGGGCTGCCGGTGGACTGGGTCGCCGCCAGATCGCTGGCCGACGGCTCCCCGACGCTCGTCCCGATGGAGCTGGCGCAGTTCACCCTCGTCCGCAGGACAAGCTGGAACCCGCCGGTGTTCTTCTCCTCGACCAACGGCCTGGCCAGCGGGAACACGCTGACGGAGGGCGTGCTGCACGCGTTGTACGAGGTGATCGAGCGGGACGCCGTGACGGCCTTCATGACCGGCGGCGACCGGGGAACCCGGGTCGACCCGCGCTCGCTCGGCTCGCCGGTCGTCGACGACCTGTGCGTGACGATGGAGCGGGCCCGGGTCCGCATGGAGGTCAGGTCGCTGGCCTCGCCGACCGGGCTGCCGTGCTTCCTCGCCCGGATCACCTGCGACGACTATCCCCCGCCGTTCCTCGGCTTCGGCTGCCACCTCGGCTCGGAGATCGCGCTCAGCCGGGCCGTCACCGAGGCCGCGCAGGCCCGGCTGGGCTACATCGCGGGCTCACGCGACGACCTGCACGCGAACGTCCACGACGACCGGGGCGCGCCGCGACGGCCGGAGCCGGCGCCGGAGCCCGGCGCGCCGATCACGCCGCTGCACGCGCACGAGAGCCTGGTCGACGACCTGGACGACGTGGTGAAGCGCGCCACGGTCGCCTTCTCCCACGCGCCTCTCGTCGTCGACCTGACGAGGGAGGACCTCGGCGTGCCGGTCGTCAGGGTGCTGGCGCCGGGGAGCCGTGTGTGCCCGGAGGTCTTCTAGTGAGCGGGGGTGTTTCGATGAGCTCGCCGAACGTGGTCGTCTACGCGGGTCCGACGATCTCCGCCGACGAGGTCCGCGGCGTCGTGCCGCACGCGCGGGTGCGGCCGCCCGTCGCCCGGGGCGACCTCCTCAGCGAGACCTGGAGCCCGGACGACACCGCCGTCATCATCGACGGCTACTACCGCGAGAAGCTGGCGGTGGGCCACAAGGAGATCCTGTGGCTGATCGACGAGGGCGTGCACGTCGTCGGCGCGGCCAGCATGGGCGCGTTGCGCGCGGCCGAGCTGAGCCCGTACGGCATGAGCGGCGCCGGGACCGTGTTCGACATGTACGCGACGGGCGAGGTCGACGGCGACGACGAGGTCGCGGTGCTGCACGGGCCCGCCGACCTGGGGTACCCGGCCGGGACGGTCGCGCTGGTCAACCTCCGGTACGGCTGTCGGGAGGGGGCGAGGACGGGCCGGATCCCGGCGGAGGCCGGGGAGCGCATCGTCCGCACGGCCAAGGCGATGCCGTTCGCGCACCGCACCTGGCAGGAAATCGACGCGGTGGTGGACTCCGGCGACCGCGCCTGCCTGGAGACGCTGCGGCAGATGATCGGCACGGGGGAGTGGGACGTCAAGCGGCTGGACGCGCTGGCCGCGCTGCGGGCAACCGGAGAGCGCCGCGCCGGAAGGCCCGGCGAGGAGTCCGTGGCCTGGACGGCCGACACGGCGCTGACGGGGATCACCCACTACGAGGCGCTGAAGTGGCGGTCGAGGCGCGAGTACGCGGAGGGCCGGTGGATGACCGACCTCGACGTCGTCACCGCGGGACGGCTGTTCGGCGACGACTACCCCCGCCTGCACGAGGAGACTCTGACGGGCCTGCTGACCGGCTTCGCGGCCGCCCAGGACCTCGACCTGGAGGCGTACGCGCGGGCCACGCTCGGGGTCGCCGCGGCCGAGCCCCTGCCGCCCGTCCTCGCGTCGTGGCTCACCGAGACGGAACGCGCGGCGCTCCCCGCCGGAGAGCAGCTGCGGCTGGTCATGGTGCGGGTCTGGCCGGTCTGGCAGTCGGAGGACTGGCGGCCGGTCGTGCTGGAACGGGTCCGGGAGTCGGCCCACTGGCAGGAGTGGTCGGAGATCGTGGCCCGCGCCGACGAGGCGGCGGAGCGGACCCGCGGGCGGCTCGCCGTCCCGCCGCCGGAGATCTGCGCCAGGATCTTCCTGCGTCATTGGCACGGG
The DNA here is from genome assembly GCF_014161385.1 of Microbispora sp. H10670. NCBI lineage: Bacteria > Bacillati > Actinomycetota > Actinomycetes > Streptosporangiales > Streptosporangiaceae > Microbispora > Microbispora sp. H10670. The sequence goes on from NZ_JABBWW010000039.1 coordinate 28,315, forward strand.
AAGGGGACGTCGGCCGAGGTGGAGATGGCCCGGCGCGGATTCACCGGCCCGCAGGAGCTGGGACACGCCGTCAGGAGGTTCTTCGCCCTCGACGTCCAGAACGCGCGTGCCCCCGAGCGGCGAGCCAACGAGTGAGCGGAGTGGCGGGCCGAGGGACGAGGCCGCGCGCGTGGCGAACGAGGAGGGGAGCGCGACCATGAGCACGGGAACCGCTGGCGCCGGCCCGGCGCGGGGGCAGGTGCGGCCCGCGTCCCGGAACGTCCGTGCATCCGCGTGAGGAGAGGGTCATGACCGTGACCACACCCGGGCAGCCGCCCGGCCCGGCCGCGCAGCCGTTCGACCCGGCGGCCGCGCGGCACCGTCCGGACCCCCATCCGCTGTTCCACCGCATGCGCGAGCACGCGCCGGTCTACCGGTACGTGAGCCCGGCGAGCGGCCGGGTGCTGTGGTACCTGACCCGGTACGCCGACGTGCAGCGCGCGCTGCTCGACCCGGACGTCGGGCGGCAGCTCGACCGGCTGCCTCCCGGCCTCGCCGCGCCGCACCGCAGGGCCGAGCTGCGCGACCCGCTGGCCATGCTGCGGCGCAACGTCTTCCACCTCGATCCGCCCGACCACACCCGCATCCGCAGGCTGATGGCGCCGGCCTTCGGCGCCCGTACGGTGGCCGCGCTGGAAGAGCGCGTCCACCGGGTCGCCGGCGAACTGGTGGACGGCATGGCCGCCGCGGGCGGCGAGGCCGACCTGATCCGGGAACTGGCGCTGCCGCTGCCGGTCCTGGTCGTGGCCGAGCTGCTCGGCCTGCCCCCCGGGGACCGCGCCCGGCTGCGCGGATGGAGCGACGAGATCGTGGGCAGCGGGGACGCGGGCCGGGTGCGCCGGGCCGGCCTGGAGTTCGTCGCGTACGCCGACGAGAGGATCGACGAGCGCCGGGCGCACCCGGGGGACGACCTGCTGAGCCGGCTCGCCGAGGCCGAGCAGGCGGGCGGGATCAGCCGCGCCGAACTGGTCTCCAGCGTGTTCCAGCTGCTGCTCGCCGGGGACGAGACGACGGTCAACCTGATCGGGAACGGGGTGCTGGAGCTGCTGCGGCACCCACGCCAGCTGGATCGGCTGCGGGCGCGCCCGGAGCTGATCGGCTCGATGGTCGAGGAGGCGCTGCGGTACAACGGCCCGGTCGGGCACTCCCGCCCGCTGTACGTCCTCGCCGACGTGGAGATCGGCGGGACCGTGATCCCCCGGGGGGACGTGGTCGTGCCGGTGCTGCTGGCGGCCAACCGCGACCCGGCGGTCTTCCCCCGGCCGGACGTCTTCGACATCGGCCGCAGCCCGAACCGGCATCTGGGCTTCGGTCACGGCGCCCACTTCTGCCTCGGCGCGGCGCTGGCGCGGCTGCAGGCCGCGGCCGCCATCGGGGCGCTGGTGCGCCGCTTCGCCGGGATCGCCCTCGCGGTCGACCCCGCCGGCCTGGAGTGGACGCCGGACCTGTTCCTGCACGGCGTACGCCGCCTGCCGCTGCGGTTGCGGCTGGAGGCAGGCGTCGCGTGACACCTGCCCCGCACCTGTCAGAGACCCCGAAGGAGCAGGACCATGAGTGACCGACCGCGAGGCCTCACGGGGCAGGCGAACCTGTCCAGGATGGCCTTCGGCTACGCCACTTCGCAGATCCTCTACGCGGCCGTCCGGCTCGGCGTGCCGGACCTGCTCGCGGAGGAGGCCGTACCGGTCGCGCGGCTCGCGGAGCGCACCGGGTCGGACCCCGGCGCGCTGCACCGGCTGCTCCGCGCGCTGGTGGTGCTGGGCGTGGCGGAGGAGGGGGAGCCGGGAAGCTTCACGCTGACGCCGCAGGGGCGGCCCCTGTGCGCCGATCACCCGTGGTCGATGCGCTCCAGCCTCCTGCTGCTCGGCGACCCGGCCACGTGGCAGGCGTGGGGGGCGCTGACCCACAGTGTGCGGACCGGTGAGACGGCGTGGGACCACGCGCACGGCAGCCCGCTGTTCGACCACCTCGCCCGCCACCCGGACCTGTCGGCGGTGTTCAACAGGGCGATGCGCGAGGGCACCGAACGGATCGCGCCCGCGCTCCCCAGGGCGTACGACTTCAGCGGCGCGCAGACCGTGGTCGACGTGGGCGGCGGCAACGGCACGCTGCTGGCGGCGGTGCTGGCGGCCGTCCCGGGCCTCAAGGGGATCCTGTTCGACACCGCCGAGGGGGTCGCGGGCGCCGACGAGAATTTCCGGCGGGCGGGTCTGTCGGACCGGTGCGTCATCGAGACCGGCGACTTCTTCGAGGCCGTGCCCGGGGGCGACGTCATGCTGGTCAAGGGCGTGCTGCACGACTGGGACGACCGGCGCTGCGTCGCCCTGCTGCGTAGCTGCCGCCGGTCGATCGCGGCGGACGGACGCCTGCTCGTGCTGGAGCCGGTGATGCCGTCCGCCCTCGGCACGCTGGAGGCGGCCGGTGCCGTCATGAGCGACATCGCGATGCTCGTCTACACCGGCGGCCGGGAACGCGGCAGGACCGAGTTCCGGGATCTGCTCGCCGCGGCCGGGTTCGACCTGACCGAGGTCACACCGCCGCTCGGCGGCTCGGAGATCCGGATCCTCGTCGCGCGACCGTCCTGAGCCCCGCCCGGCCGACCGCCGCGGGTGTGGCCGCGGGGGTCGCCGTTCACTCCAGATCCTCCCACCCCCACCGGTCGGCGGCGCTCCCGTCAGGTTCCCGCCCGAACCGGAACCGCTCCCCGTAACCGTCGGTCCGCAGCAACTCATCGAACAATCCTGCGGCGGGCAACCGTTCGGCCAGTGCGACCATCTGGTCGTGTGCCTCGACCAGGCCCAGACCGAACATCAGCAAATACGGTGCGTCCGGGACAAGCGGGTTGAGCGTGGTGTTGGCGGCGGGATCGCGGGCCAGCAGCGTGGCGATCTGGTCATGCGCCTCGTCCAGGCAGTGCAGGTCGAACAGCAGCGCGCCCAAGCCGGCCGCGTTGTCGAGAAGAACGCGGCCGGCGGGATCGCGGGCCAGTAACGCGGCGACGTGGTCACGAGCTTCGAGAGAGCTCAGCGTTCTCAGCAGCGTTCCCACGGTGTACGGGTCGTCGAGAGGGGCGTGGGCGGCGGCTCGCCGGGCGAGCGCGGTGAACTGTTCGTGCGCCCCGACCTTGCGCAGGGCGTTCAGCAGCGCACGCACATCAGCGGTGTTGTCGAGAGGAACGCGGCCGGCGGGATCGCGGGCCAGCAGCGCGGCGATCTGGTCGTGCGCCTCGATCCCGTACAGGCTGTCCAGCAGCCGCGCCACTGTCAGCGCGCTGTGGCGGTTGTCCAGCGTAAGGCAGGCAGGGTGGCGAGCCCACACCGCCGCGATCTGCGCGTGCGCCTCAGCCGCATGCAGGCTGTCCATCAGCAGCCGGCCCTCGCTCAGCGGGTCGCCGTCGAACGCGGCGTGGGCGGCGGCTCGCCGGGCGAGCGCGGTGAACTGGTCGTGCGCCCCGGCCCTGCGCAGGCTGCGCAACAGCCGCCGCAGGCTCAGTGCGCCGTAGTGGGTGTCCAGTTGGACATGGGCGGCGGGATCGCGGGCCAGCAGCGTGGCGAGCTGGTCGTGCGCCCCGGCCTTGTGCAGGCTGTCCAGCAGCACACCCACGCCGAGCGGGTCGAGCGGGGCGTGGGCGGCGGCTCGCTCGGCCAGCGCGATGAACTGCTCGTGCGCCTCGACCTTGTGCAGGCCGTCCAGCAGCACACCCAGGCGGGCAGGGTTGTCGAGAGGAACGCGCCCGGCGGGATAGCGGGCCAGCACCGTGGCGATCTGGTCGTGCGCCCCGGCTCTGTGCAGGCTGTCCAGCAGGTTCCCCACGTGGAACGGGTCGTCGAGACAGGCGTGGGCGACAACCCACCGGGCAGGGCGTCGATCGGCGGGATCCAGTTCGTGAAGGCGACGGACGAGGGTGCCGGCGGCTACGACGTTCCCTTGGCGGACGGCCTGTTTGTGGAGCCGGGCGGCTTCGCGGCACAGGCCGCGGGCCCAGGCGGCGTCCCCCAGGACGCCCAGGTCGGCGGGGTGGGCATGGGCGGCCGCGGCGGTCCAGAGACCGACGGGTGGGATCTGGTCGGCACGGGTGACGCGGCCATGCTGGTCGAGGTAGTCGGCCAGCCGGTACACCGGCTCACCGTCAGGGTCTACCGCCGCAGCCGCACGGCCCTGGCTACGGCGAGGGCGGACGCGGGTGAGCGGCCCGCGGGCGCCCTTACACGGCTCGGCGGTGTAGGCCAGTGCCTGTCCGAGCCAGTCCTCCCCGGCCGCGTCCCACTCGGTGTCGGTCAGGTAGGCCGGTGCGGCCGCCTTGAGCAAGGCCAGCGGGATGGTGGTGCGGTGCCCGAGGCGGCGGAGGTCCATGGCCGCCCAGATGACCGCTTTGGCCGCAGGCTCCGCGGTTTCGAGCCGCTTCAGCAGCGCCGGGCCACCGGCCAGATACTGGTTGATCTTCCCGTCTACGGCGTGCTCGACCGCCTCGGCCAGCCTGGCATCGGCCTGGGCGGCCCGCCGCATCGCCTCCAGGGCGGCCCCGGTGAACGCCTCCGGCACCTCGATCACCACATCGTCCAGCAGTTGCGCCACCTGTGACCCCGAACTTCGGGTCAGGTCGGCGTGGTGCTTCCGCCACAACGTGCCCAGCACCAGCACCGGCGCCCGCGCCCGGTCGGTGAGCAGGGCACGCAGCTTGGCCGCGACCCGCTCCCCGCCCTCGCCCACGTACTCCTGGGTCTCGTTCAACCAGAGCACCGTGCGCGGGCCCACCCGGTCCAGCTCCTGCAGCGCCGCTTCGCGCCGGGTCGGGTCGAAGGGGTGCCACAACCGCCACCCGCCCGCCGCACGCAGTGGCCCAAGGGCTTCCCAGCACGCCCGGGTCTTGCCGGCCGAGGAGCCGGCCACCAGCACCGCCATCGCACTCGTGCCGCCGAGAACCCGATCGACCACCTGGCCCAGCCGCTCGTCGTGCACCCGCCGGACGTACGACGGCAGCACGCCCACCGTCGCGCCGTCCACAGTGATCGGCCGGTGCACCTCCAACATGAACGGGTCGGTCACCTGGTCCAGAGGGGTGCCCGGCCGTCCCGACTCCAGCACCGACCGGGCGTCGGCCGCCCGAACGGCCCGGCTGGTCTCTCCGGCGCGCCGGCGGGCCTCGGCGATGTGGGCATCGCGCCAGCACCGCTTGTCCCACAGCTCGGCGGGCTCACCGGCCCAGGCGTGCGTCGTCCGGCGGGCGTGCTCTCGCACCGCGTCCACAATCCTGATCAGCGGGTCGATCTGCTGGGGGAAGCGGGCGCCGCGCAGCCACGCTCCCACCGTGGTCGGGCTCACCCCGGCAGCTTTCGCCAGCGTCCGGTCCGACGGCTGCCCATCCAGTGTGATCTGACGGCGGACCCGAGCCAGTGCGGTGAGCAGCACGGCCAGGTCCGGTTCCCGGTCCGCTGCCCCCACTGCTGCTCCCTCTCCACCGATCGCCGGCCTTGGGTGTCCATCCGCCCTATGGACACTCCACGCCCTCGCCCCTGCCTTGTTGCGCACAGTAGGCCGTTCACCGGCCGCTACGCGGCATTGTGTCCAACCTGCGACCAACCGGCTCCAGGACACCCGTCTGGTCGGCAATCCTCGGCTCATCAACCCCTGGCCTCGTCCGCCAGGGCCACCCACCGCCCAAGGGAGCACCCGATGAGCCAGGCACAGATCCTGTCCCTGCTGCTGGCCCTGTCCTCTGCCCTCAACATCGCGATCACCGCCGCACTGATCGCCCGCCGCAGCAGCGCCGGCACCGCCAACGCGCTCCTCACCGGCGCGGGCGCGGCAGCCACCTTCCTCGGCCTGTACTTCGCCGCCGTCGCCGCCTACCAGTGAGCAGGCCGTTCACACGATTCCCGGCATCCGCGTACATGACGTCGGACATCGACGCGGAGGGATCGCGCGGCGTGGAGCCTTCGGGGTGCGAAAGGGCTCCGGCGGGCGCGCGGTCTCAGGGGGCCGCGGCGGCGAGGCGCGAGCGCAGCCACGCGGCCAGGCCGGGGTACTGCCCGATCGCCTCCTCGCTGGTGAGGAGGGGCTCCGGCCGCCCGGACAGCACCCGGGCGATCTCCGGCCTGTCCGTCGCGGTGTCGTCGGAGAGCAAGGTCTGGGCGGCGAAGAGCTTGGCGGCGATCCGCGGGTTGCTCAGCTTCGCCTGCGCCAGGCGGGTGCGGACCTCGCGTTCGAAGGCGTTCGGCTCGCGTCGCGGCGCGCCGTCCCGGCCGGTCCCCGCACCGGCCCGTTCAGCCGCGCCTGCGCCGGTACCTTGAGCCCGCTCTCCTGTGGCTGCGCCGGCCTGTTCGCCGTCCGCCTCCACTGCCATGCGCCAGGACTGCTCCGCCTCCGCCGCCAGTGCGAACTGCAGCCCGGGGAACAGGGCCGGTCCGATCCCGCCGTGCCGAGTCAGCTCCTCGTCGAGCCGGAGCGCGCAGCGCGCGGCGACCGACATCCCGTGCGAATGGACGGGGTTGACCGCCACGGCCGCGTCGCCGATCACCGCGAACCCGGCGGGCAGCCGTGCCCGCTCGAAGAACCGCCTCCTGTTGACGGTGTCCCGGTACGGCCGGATGAGTCCGAGGGGGGTGGCCTCCGCCATGAGGTCCGCCACGAGGGGGTCGCGCAGCGCGCGGGCGAAGGCCGCGAAGCCCTGCTCGTCGGTGGGCGGCTCACCACCCCGGGTGCCGGTCAGCGTGACGACCCATCTGCCGTCCTCGACGGGGAACAGCGTCGCCCCCCGGGCCGGCAGTCCCGGGCCGGGCCCGGGATGCAACATGATCGCCGGAATCGCCGCGGCGAGGCCGGCGGGCGCCCGGTAGAGCCGGGTGGCGTAGGCCAGGCCGGTGGCGACGGTCGTCTCCTCGACGTCCCGGACGCCGATCTCGGCGAGCCATCGGGGAGACGCCGACCTGCGTCCCGTGGCGTCGACGACGAGGTCCGCGCGTACGGTCTCGGGCGGGGCGCCCCGCCTGCTGACCGCCACCCCGCCGACCCGGGCCGCGTCCCCGAGGAGTCCGAGCGCGCGCGTGTCCTCCCACACCGCGACGGCCCCGCTCGCGAGCGCCCGGCGCCGCACCACCTCGTCCAGCAGCCCGCGGGTGCAGGAGATCAGGTGGGCGTCGGTGCGCATGCGGCGGAACCAGCCGTCGGCGGTGAGGATCAGGGCGTCGCCGGGGAGGCCGCGCAGCTGCGCGCCGTGCGCGAGGAGGGTGCCGACCGTGCCGGGCAGCAGCGCCTCCAGCGCCCTCGCGCCGCCGGCCACGAGCACGTGGCTGTGGTGCGACTGGGGCAGCCCCCGGCGCGGGCGGGGCCCGGCCGGGTAGCGGTCGCCCTCCACCACCACGACCTCGTCCACGTGGCGCGCGAGCACGGCGGCGGCGAGCACCCCCGCGAAGCCCCCGCCGAGGACGACCGCCCTGCTCATCGGCCCGAAGCCGGTGGACGCGGCACGGCGGTGACCGTCCGATTGCGCACTCCTCCAGCCGGCTCCCGGCCGATCACGACCGAGCTGATCACGACCGATCCGGGCGCGTCCGGGCTGGTCGCGTACGGGGCGGGCGCGGCCGGGCCGGTCACGTGGCGGCCTTCTCGGCCTTCTCGGACGGGACCTCCTCGATCAGGCCCTGCTCGATCATCGTGCCGATGAAGTCCCGCACGTCCGCCACGATCTGCCTGCTCATCGCGGAGTTGCTGCCGGCGAACTCGCGGGACAGCTTGAACATGACCGGCTCACGTTCGCCGTCGCTCGCCACCAGCTTCCATATCCGGGAGCCGGTGTCGTTCAGGCTGTGGAAGTCGCCCGTCTCCGTGTGGTAGAGCGAGACGCCCTCCCCGGTCTCCTGCCAGATCACGGCCTCGCTGATCCGGATTGACACACTGACCTCCTCTATACCGGCGTGATGGGAAGCAGCTCGCCGACCCTGACCGAGCCGGGCGAGGGGGGAACATAGGTCTTCCAGTCGTCGAAGACGGGATGGACGTCGCCGTTGACGACCAGGCGGGGCGTCGTCATCTCGCGGTCCTTGGCGGCGAGCTCCGACCGGTCGACCCCGGCTTCGAGCCACAACTGCGTGGCGACGCCGTGCCGCAGGATCCGGCACTGGTGACGGCTGTTGCGCCGCAGGTCCTTCGACTCGGACATGTGGGAGGCCCGGCATCCGCCGCCGCAGGACGCCTTGATGTAGCACTTCGCGCAGTCGGCGTGGTAGTCGCCGCCGAGCACGGTGCTGGTGCGCATCCCGCGCAGGAGCGGTCCGCCGAAGATCTCCGCCAGCGACTGCCGCCGTACGTTGCCCGCGTGGTGCGACCGCCCGGTGACCAGCTTGCACGGATACACGTCGCCCAGCGAGTTGATGTAGATCTCGTTGCCGCCCATCCCGCAGTTGGCCTTCACCGAGCACGGCGTGATCGGCCGGGGACCGTCCGGCAGTAGCTTGCCGGCGGCCGGTGACGTCCAGGTGAGCCGCTGGATCCGCATGTGGTCGTCCCAGCCGAAGTCGTACTCGTCGCTCTCTCCCCGGCCCAGGTCGTTGTGGTACATCAGCCGGATGCTGTGCACCTCGAGCCCTTCGGCGAACTTCGCGAAGTCCTCCAGCTCGTCGACGTTGTCCGAGGTGACGATGTGGTTGATCCGCGGCACCACGCCGGCCTCGTTGAGCAGCTGGAGGGCGCGGTAGGTCCGGGCGAAGGAGCCGGCGCCGCGGGTGCGGTCGTGGGTCTCGGCCGTGCCGCCGTCGACGCTCACCGTGACCATGCCGAACAGCTCGGCGAACCGTCTGGCCTGCGCGAGCGTCCTGATCATCGTGGCGTTGGTGATGATGTTCGACGTCAGCCCGCTGTCGTTGGCGTGCTCCACGATCTGGAACAGGTCCTTGCGGAGCATCGGCTCGCCGCCGGTGAAGATCATGTTTTTGGCGCCGAAGGCGGCGACCTGGGAGACCAGATCGAGTGATTCGGCGGTGGTGAGCTCGCCGGGGAGGCACTTCTCGGACGAGGCGTAGCAGTACGGGCAGCGGAGGTTGCAGCCGTCGGTGATCGCGTAATACACCTGGTGGAGCGACGGCTCCCTGAAGGTGAGCTCCGGGCGGTTCCCGTCGTAGTAGACGAGATAGTTCAGGATCAGCTTGGCGAGCGTCCGATCGGTCTCGTCGGACCCGCCGGCTTCCGTCTCGTCGAGGCGGGCCTGCTCCCCGCCCGCCCCGGGACGGGCCAGGGCCGCCAGGACGGCGAACTCGCGCGCGTTGAGCACGCACCGGCCACCCACCTGCGGGTTGACGACCAGGTACTCATCGTCGTGCACGAAGTAGGTCAGGTCCGCCGGTACTTCCATCAACGAGCGGTTCCGGGCGAGTTTCCCAGACATCATTCCCCTTACGCTCCCAGCCGCAGGTGCGGCCCCAGACCTCTGTGGGCGACGCGCGGCCGGAGCCGCACCCGCGACCTGTCCGGACTAGTCCGCCGCGCCGGATCCGGAGCCCGACCAGGCCCCGCACAGGCACTTGGACTCGACGGGCACGGTGTGGGCCTCCACCTCGGGCCGGGACCACTCGCCGCCCGCGCCGGCGTGCGCCAGCACACCGGGCAGCGCGGTGGGGAGCTTGTCCTTGAGCGAGATGAGCAGGTTCACTTCCTCCTGGGTCAAGGTGGCGAACGCCGCCTCGACTTCGGCTGCCAGGGGGCTGTTGAGGACGCCGGCTTCACGCAGAGCTTCCCTCGGATCGAAGGCCATGCCTTCACCTCTCTGTCTGACGGGGGAATGCGGTGTGAATCGAGTATGCGCAGGTGAGAAGGGGGTGAGAAACCCCACAAACGTGGGGATAGCCGCTGCCCGCCGGTCGGGTGACGGCCGGGAGGCGCGGCTCGACCTCCATGCGCGATCCACCGGCAGCCGGCCTGTGGACAACGTCCTCGGCGCGGCCGGGACGCTGTCAGAATCGTGAACTCCGTGAGCCCCCGGCGGGGGAGGCCGAGGCAGGAGGACACATGGGCAGGACGGACCGGGAGCGGAGCAGGGCCGGGGAGCAGACGCGTGGAAGCCGGTGGCAGGGCCCGCCCGGCGGAGCGCGGGCCTTCCCCCGGGAGCGGGGAGAGTCGTCGCCGGAGGAGATGGTGGCCGGACTGCTGTCGGCCGCGGTGGACGCGCGACTGAATGCGGGCAGGCCGGAGTTCCCGCGGCTCGTGGAGACGCTGGCCGGCGACCCCGGCCTGCGGCCCGTCGTCGACCGCGCGTTGCTGGGCATGCTCGGCGGCAACCTGGCGCGGGCCTGGCGGAACGGGTGGATGCCGGCCGACGTGGTCCGGCTCGTGGGGCGGCGGTTCGGGCCGCGGCACGCGTGCCTGGCCGTCGACGCCGTCGCGGCCGAGATGCGGGCCTACGCCCCGGCGACCGTGGACGAGCGCTGGCAGGACCAGCTGACCGCCCTGGACGCCACCGTCTGGTGGGGGAGAGACGAGGACTACCTGCGGGAGGACGGCGACCGGACCGCGATGGTCGCCCGGGCGCTGGAGGTGATCATCCTCCTGGCCACGCTGCAGCCGCTGGAACGGCTGTGCCCGCCGCCCGGTTCCGCGCGCCGTACGGCCCGGACGGCCGGGCGGGTGGACGAGCGGATGCTGGCGCGGGTGCGGGCGCTGCTGGCCAAGGCCGAGTCGACGGAGTTCGAGGCGGAGGCCGAGACGTTCACCGCCGCCGCCCAGTCGCTGATGGCCCGTTACAGCATCGACGCGGCGCTGCTGGCCGCCGGAGCGGCGAACCGCCCGGACGACGAACCGCAGGGGCGGCGCCTGGGGATCGACGCGCCCTACGAGGAGCCCAAGGCGGTGCTGCTCGACGTCATCGCCTCGGCCAACCACTGCCGGTCGATCTGGAGCCGCCACCTCGGGTTCGCCACCGTGCTGGGGTTCCCGGCCGGCCTGGCGGCGGTGGAGGTGCTGTTCACCTCCCTGCTGGTGCAGGCCACCACCGCGATGCGGCAGGCCGGCGCCCGCCGGGACGGCGCCGGCCGGTCCCGCACGCGGTCGTTCCGGCAGTCGTTCCTCGCCGCCTACGCCTATCGGATCGGCGAACGGCTGCACGAGGCGGCGGGGGAGGCGGTCCGGCAGGCGGCGGCGGAGACCAGTAGAGACCTGCTGCCGGTGCTGGCGGCCAGGGACCAGGCCGTCGACGCGGCGATGGAGAAGATGTTCCCCGAGCTCAGCATGGTCAGGACGGGCTCGGTCGGCAACCGCGAGGGCTGGATCTCCGGCCGCGCCGCCGCCGACCAGGCCGTGCTGGACGTGCACCCGAAGATCCCCTCCGGAAGCTCGTCTCGTGGGCGGGATCGCGGCACGGGGAACGGTTGACTCGACGTGCCGCCTCACATCACTGCTTTTTGTTAGTGTTTCGCCGGGATCGTCGCTGGGTCGGGCTTGGGAGGATCGTCGTGTCAGGTCCGTTCGGCGCGCCTCCGCAGCCCGATGGGCTCACCACGACCGCCGAGTTCGTCGCAGCACTGGGCAGTGTGCGCCAGTGGTCCGGCCGGACCTTCCGGCAGCTCACCGCCGCCGCGAGGGCGAACGGCGACACGCTCCCCGCCAGCACCATCGCCGGCGCGCTGGGGCGGGCGACCCTCCCGAGGGAGGAGTTCGTGGCCGCGTTCGTACGGGCGTGCGGGCTGGACGAGGCGGAGTCGGCTCGCTGGGTGGCCGCGAGGAAACGCCTGGCCGCCGAGATGCCGCTCTCGTCCGGCACGCCCGGCGGTCCCGCCGGCCGGGTCCCTGGGAGCCCGGCGCGGCCGGAGTCCCTCGCTCCGGCCGGACCCGGAGACCAGAACACACCGGACGGCGACGGCCCGGGCCGAGACTCACCGGACCGTAACGCCCTAATCCAAAACGCATCGGACCTGAGCGCACCGGACAGGCGACCCCTGCGCCCGGCGTCACGAGGGCCGCAGTGGCCGGCCCTGGTGGGCGTGGGAGCGGGTGTCCTCCTCCTGCTCCTCGCGGTGGTCTCGGTCCTCCCGTCGCTCTACGGTCCCCAGCCCGGTGGCGCGACCCCGCGGCCCGTGCCTACCCGCGCCGACGCGACCGCGGCGAGCGACCGCCTGCCGTCCGACGGGTGGTATCACATGGTTCCCGCGCACGTCGCGGAGGGCGGCCTGTGCATCGGGGAGGGGCGCGAGCGCAGCGGAAGGACGGATCGCCCGCTGGCCGTGCAGCGTCCCTGCGCGGGCCTGGTCCCGGACACCTTTCTGCGTGCGGTCGGTGACGGCGCATGGCAGATCGAGTGGCATCATCCCGTGGAGGGCCCCGGCTGTCTCACGGTGGACGAGGCGCTGAAGGCCTCCGGTGCGCTGATCGCGCCCGCGGAGTGCACGGGAGCGCCTCACCAGCAGTTCCTGCTGAAGCCCGCCGGATCGGGATTCGTCGTCCAACCCCTGCACAGCGGCCTGTGCGTCGGCGCGCTGTACGGCGAGTCCGACATGCGGGCGGGGGCGGAGATCGCTCAGAAGACCTGCACGGGACGGCGCGACCAGATCTTCCTCTTCCGCCCGGCGCTCGCGCCGACCTGGACGCCACGCTGACCCGGCGGAACGGGTCAGCGCCGGGCGGGGGCGCGGAACACCTGCCGGGTGTGCCAGTCGATGTGGCCGCCGTCGACGGGGTCGAGCCCGCGCAGGGGTTCCCGCAAGGGCCGTCCGGCCAGGGAGAGGACCATGTGCCCGGCCGCCGGGCTCCGGCTCGCGAACTTCCGGGAGACGGCGATCGTACGCTCCGGAGTGAGCCCGAGGACGCCCTTGTCGAACAGCTTGTGGTGGATCGCGCACAGGCACAGCCCTTTGGCCACGTCGTCCGGCCCGTCGAAGGCCCACCAGGACTGGTCCTGCGTGGCGGCCCGAACTCCTTGAGCAGGAGTCCTAACTCCGCCTCGGCCGCGCTGAAGGGGATCGGCCGGCCGCCGTCGCGCTGGAACCGCCCGAGCGCGTAGAGCAGCAGGAGCGGTTTGTGCGGCGCCCGTTCGCCGTGGCGCTTCCAGGGCTTGATGCCGGCGACTCGCCCGACCCACTCAATGACCGGCACCCTACGGTGATCTTCGCCCCTGCCGGGCGCCTTGTGCCCTAGTCGATACCCGCGCACGCTCCGAGGAAGGCCTCGTCGAGATGTCGCCGGCGGCCGACTCCTTCCGGAACATGGCCCGTCACCGTCGACGCGGCCCGGTATTCGAGTGGCGATCCGCCTGTAGTGGCCATATATCGTGCCTGCGTGGAAGATCTCGTCATTTCCCGGCGCCTGCGCGTTCCCGTCGACGCCGAGGGGGACGGCACGCCCGGTTGGGGTGAGGTGGCGGCCCGGCAGCTCGACGCGGCGCTGCTCAGCGTCGGCTTCACGTGTTCGCCGGCGCTGCTCGACCGCCTGGCCCGGCTCCCCGGCGAGCAGGTGATCGACCTCGGCGTGCGGGTCCTGGCCGCGGTCCGCCGCCTCGTGGGCGACCACGTCGTACACAACGCCTACTTCGTCGACTTTCCGAGGAACGTCCCGGACACCCTGGAGTTCTGGGCGGGGCTGCTGCGCGAGGCCATGCTCGACCCGGTCGCCGCCGCCCGGCTCCAGCCGGGCACCCTCAACCTGCTCGATCTGCCGCGGTACGGCCGCTACCAGCACACCTACGCCGACCTGCTGGCGGCGCACGACGAGCTGATCCCCCTGGCCAAGGACCGGGTGACCGTGCTGGAGCTGGGCGGGAGCCTCCGGGACGAGGCGCGCGAGCTCTACTTCTCGCTCGCCGGCTCCGAGGTCCCGCTCGCCGCCGAGGACCTCACGGCCCTGCGCGCCCTCGCCGCCTTCTGCGCCGGCGACCGGCCCGAGCACGTCCCCGTACGCGAGAACCGGGCCGTCGTCAACGAAGTGCGGCTGGCCGCCGGGCAGCCGCTGCTCGTCGACACCGTGACGGACGTGCTCAGGGTGGCCGCGCTCTGCTCCGAGGGCGACGTCACGCTGTCCACCCCCACCCGGCTGCGCTCCTTCCGCCGGGCCGAGCGCCGGATCCTGCTGGCCGCTCTCGACGCCGTCCCGGCCGCCAAGCACGGGGACGTGCTCCGGCACCGGGAGCAGTGGAAGCGGCTCGGCGAGCGCCTGCACCCCCACGAGTACCAGCAGTTCCCGAGGGCGGCCGAGGTCTTCGACGTGGCCAGGGGCGTGCGCGAGGCGGCCAGTTTCGGCGGCCGGGTCGAGGCCGCGCTGGCCGGGGGCCGTACCGGCGATGCCGTCGCACTGCTGGAGCACACGCCCGGCGCGCTGCTGCGGCGCCTCGACCACCTGCTGCGTACGGGCGGCGGCTCCGCCGTGCTGGAGGCGGCGGAGCGGGCCGCCGCGCACGCCTCCGGCCGCGTGCTGCTCTCCCTCCGCGAGCACCTGCAGAACCGGCTCGCCCCCGTGGACCGGGTCTTCACGAATCGGCACGGCAAGGCGTGGGCAACCCCCGACACCCGCTCTCCGCTGGACGAGGAGGCACTCACCCGGACCCTCGCCATCCTCGACGAGGAGATCACCCGCCGTCTGCCCGACCCCGGCGAGCTGATCGTCGAGGATGGCGTGCTCGACGTGGCGCTGCCCCTGTCGGGCAAGAGCGCCGCGCCCGGACTCGGGGTGCTGCCCCGCGGCTCGCTGTCACCCATGGACGGTGAGCTGCTCCGCTTCTTCGTGTACTGGCGCCAGGCCGGCCGGAGCACCGACTACGACCTGTCCGCGCTCATGCTCGATGCCACGTATGACAACCCGGTGCACATCTCGTGGACGTCCTACGGCAACGACTTCGCGACCTACTCGGGTGACCTCACCGACGCGGCCGACGGCGCCTCGGAGTTCATCGACATACGACTTCCGCATGCGACTCAGCCGATCGTCATCCCACAGGTCCACGTCTACGCCGGGGAGCGGTTCGACGAGGCCGCCGAGGCGTTCTTCGGCTACATGACCAGGGACGCCGCGCAGGAGGGCAGGCCGTTCGAGCCGCGCACCGTACGCATGAAGTCCGACCTGCGCGGGTCCGGCCGCATCGCGCTTCCGCTGGCCTTCCTGCGCGGGGACGACGGCGCCTGGCGGGTGAAGTGGCTGCATCTCTACCTGTCCGGCCATCCGGCGTTCAACCAGGTGGAGGGCAACCGCGTCACCACGTCGCTGCTCGTGCGCTCGATCGTGGAGCGGGACTACCTCCGGGTCGGCTACCTGGCCGACCTGCTCCGAAGCAAGGCCTCGGCGGGCGGTCACGTCACGTACATCGGGCTTGAGACACCCCCCGGCCTCCCGGAGGGGGCGCGCGTCTACACGCCCGCGACCCTGCACGAGCTGATCCCCGCCTGATATCGTGAAGATCGCGAGGCCATGGGAGGGCTTCCTTCTACCTCTTTGGGAACCGGTTTGCCCGCAAGGGCGCCTGTCTAGTCCGCCCGCTTTCCTCGCGCTCCGGCCCGGTGAGGCCATTCGGGGGCTTCCTTCTCTCCTGGTTCGATTCCAGGTGGGCCCGTGACGGGCCTGCTGGCACATCCAGCCTCCGAGCCCTCCTCACCCGGCCGGCCAGTCCCCGCGGCGTTCAGCGGGCTCATCGAGGACACCGGGAGACGCCCATGGACCAACGCAGGATGGTGCGGGTCTCGAAGTACCTGGCCAAGCATCTGCGCCACGAACCCGAGCGCATCGGCATCGAACTGGACGCGCACGGCTGGGTCGCCGTCGACACGCTGCTGACGGCGGCAGCCGCGAACGGGTTCCCGATCTCGCGTGCCGAGCTGGAGCAGGTGGTCGCCGACAACGACAAGCGGCGATACGTGATCGACGGCGATCGCATCCGCGCCAGTCAGGGGCACTCGGTGTCCGTCGATCTCGACCTGCCGGCGGCCGAGCCGCCCGCGATCCTCTATCACGGCACGGTCGCCCGGAACGTGGAGGCGATCCGCGAGGAGGGGTTGCGGCCGATGGCACGTCACCACGTCCACCTGTCGCCGGACCGGGAGACCGCCACCCGCGTCGGCGCCCGCAGGGGCAAGCCGGTCGTCCTCGTGGTGGACGCGGCGGCGATGCACGCGGCCGGGCATCAGTTCCGGCTGAGCGCCAACGGCGTCTGGCTTGTCGACCACGTCCCCCCGGCCTACCTCCGATAGCGCCGCACTCGATAGCCGCTCTTGCAGTCCACTACCAGCCCGATCCGGTCTACGGTGGTCGCGCAGTCGTGCGGGCCGCTGGACGGCGGTTCGGTGATGATCGGCCCGCCGTCCGGCCCCTCAGTCATGCGCCTACTGCTCTGGATTCAGTCCTGCCTGGGCAGCACACCAGTCGAGGGCCGCGACGACCACATCCCACACCTCGTCGTTAGCGAGCAGAGTGATCGGGAACGACGGGTAGAGCTCCAGCTTCGCCGCCGGAATGTCCACTCCAGGGGCTTCGTTGATCCGTCGCCGCAGTTCCTCGCGGAGTTCGGGATCCTTGAAGGGCATGCGCTTCCTCAATACGCCGAAAGTTACCTCGACCGTCTTGGCGTAGAAGCGGATGGGGTGCAGGGTCTCGCTCACCCCTTTGACCGTCGGAGCGCAGGACGCCCCGGCCGAACGGCCGAACTGCACATCCCCGCCCCGGTCCCTCCACCATTTGAGCAGGTGTGAGACCGCTCCCGCGGTCTGCGGGCCGCTCGCCTCGCCCAATTGCTGGAAGAAGCGCTGCTCCCACTCACTGATCGTCCCCACCTCGTCGGAGGACGCGGGTTCCGCCTCAGCGATGTCCTCCGCTCCCGGCAGGCCAAGCAACTCGGCGAGTTCCCGAGCACTGATGCGCTGCGCGGGATGGGCCCGCCAGCGGTCGTCGAACGTGATGCCGTCCGCTCGGAGGACTTCGTACGCATTGCGTTCGTCGTCCTCGTCAGCCCAGTAGAAGTTGTCCGAGACCTCTCCTGTCGACTTCAGCACGCGATGACCGTTGAGGATGCGACTGCCGGCGAGATGGGCGCCGACGGGCACCGCGTGCGAGCCGATCAGCTCAGCGAGATCGCCGTAGCTCGTCCAGGTGCCGGGCGGCAGCGCGGCGAGCGCCGCGTGCAGAAGGCTCCAGTCACGGGAAGGGCCGACCGGGCCCGTCTCGACAGGACTTGGCCAGGTGTCCACCGCACGGTCAGCCATCTCCTCGGCTCGGGCCGTGATCTCCGCCTTACCCCATCGGTCCTGCTTGGCGACGCGCTGGTTCATCACCAGCCCGCTGCGGGAAAGGAAGTCCTTCTTCTTGTCGAAGGACATGTTGCCGAGCTCGGAATTGTAGCCGGTGAGTGTGAGGTTGCCGAGTGTGTGTACCAGCTCCTTGTGCAGGGTCTCGGGATCCCCTTCGCCGACCAATTCCTTGAGCCAGTCGACGCCCGGGCTCTGCGGGAGGATGTGCTCAATGGTGATCTTCTTGTCGGACAGGTCCACGAGCTCCTTGGAGCCGTAGGACTCCTCCAGGCGCCGCAGGACCAGCTTCTGCTGCACCGTACGGCCCTGCCAGTAGAACGCCTTCTCTCGAATGTCCCTGCGGAACTGCTCATCTGTCGACCAGTAGAGACGGGGAGCGGACAGGGCGGTCCGCAGCACCTTCGCCACCGGTTCCTCACCGGTCAACTGGCGGGTGACCCGCATGAAGATCTTGTTGAGGCTCCCCGAAGTGACCCCGCCGATGAGTCGACGGACGAGGAAACTCTCGAGATAGCCGAGCGCCTCGACAACCTCGTCCTCTGTGGCATCCCCCTGGTCCTGCAGCTCCAGGAGCCTCATCACGACGGGGTAGACCGTGTTCGCCTTCCAGTCGTTGAGGAAACGCAGCCGGGCATCGATGGCGTTGTCGCCGTCCGGCTCCAGGATGTGATGCAGATACCGCGCCCTGCGGGCCAGGTCCTTGACGTACTGCTCGATGCGCTCCTCGCTGCCGCCGGTCGCGCGGAGGAGATCCTGATGACCTCGATAGGCGTCCTTGTACTGGGCCTCGTCTCCGTGTTCGAGGACCAGAACCAGGTACATGAGCTGGTCGAGGCCCTTGGCACCGAGGAGCTTCTGCGTCGGGAGCCAGTAAGTGTCGTAGACATGGCGGCTCTTGGTCGGCAGGCACATGAAGACGTAGTTGCGGATGAGGTCGACCTGGCTGAGGCCCATGCCGGTGTTGTTGATGGACTCGAAGATCCGGAAGGCGTTGTCGTCCTTGTCTACCTGGATGTGCACGAGGCTGAGCCGGTCGAGCACGACCCTCTCGATGCGGTGCACGTCTTGGTCGTCCGCCGGATCGTCGATCTCGACGAGCTTCGTACGGAAGAACTGGTAAGCGTTTCCCACCCGGCTGTCCAGGTCGGAGTTGGGATATCCCTCGATGCAGGCCTTGAACGCCTCACGGTCGACCTGAGTCGGCAGCAGCCGATAGCGCAGGGCGCCGTCCTTGTACTTGTTGATCAGGTGGAGTTCGTTGATGCGCTCGACGCTCCTCGGATCCTCGGCGGCCTGGTGGTCGCGTAACGCGCATAGCGCGAGCAGCAGCGTGGTGAGCCGCTGCTGGCCATCCACCACCACCCACTGGCTGAGGCTCGGGCTGAGGTCGGGACCGGGGGCAAGCACCACCGACCCGAGGAAGTGGCTGGCGGCCTGCTCCTTGGCCAGCGCCTCCGCCTGCACTTCGATGTCGCTCCACAGCCGTCTCAGCTGCTCGCGCTCCCAGGCGTACGGACGCTGGTAAAGCGGGATCATCAGCTGGATCTCGCCTTTGATGAGATTGCGCAGGGTGGTTTCGTTGGCCTTCACACAAGCTCCTGGACCGGTGCAACAAGTACCGGCCGATCATGGCACAGCGCACTGACAATCCGTGTTCGAAATGAGCGCTCACGGACGGAGACGCCACAGTGCCGAGGGTATCCATCGAGCAGTAAGGGTAGAGTCTTTATAGTGAATGCGGATATGACGAATATGGTCGGGGGTTTCTGGTATCCGCGTTAACTTGTAGCGTTCCGTCTGTATGGCGTCCGCCAACCGGGCGCGGCGGGGGAGCGTGGAGGCGGTCCTGAACTGCGAGTGGTGCCTGGACAAGTACAACCACCAGGGCTGGTACGGCGAATGCTTCGTGCAGGTGCTGGCCGCTGCTGCAGGTCTCCAGGCGAGCACGCTCACCCCGGACTGCACCGGTGTCGACTTCTACCTCTGCCTGCCGCGGGAGATAGACGGAGACTTCCCCCGGATGGAGGTCCAGGTCAAGACCTGGGCCAAGCCGAACAAGCGGAACGGTCATTACCACTATCGAGGGCTGACCGAGAAGCGCTTCAACGCGCTGGCCGGACGGCGCCGCATTCCGCGGTATCTCTTCCTCGTCGTCGTACCCGACGACACTCGTGCTTTCGCCGAGGTGGATGAGCATGCTCTGCGGCTGAGTCACGCCGCATACTGGGTCTCCCTGGAGGATGAGCAGCGAATCACGGCTCCCGAGTGCAAGCGGAAGGTCGAGGTGCGCGTTCCGGAGGGCAATTTGCTCACTGTGGACGCGCTCCTGAAACTGTTCGACCCCCTCCGCCCAGTGGAGGCGCCATGAACGACGCATTGAGCACCATCGACCCCGATGACCTCGTCGGCTACCTGTCCAGCCGAGGCTGGCGACACGAAGGATCATGGCGCGGAGCGATGGTTTGGCGCCTCGATGCAATGGGTGAGGTCCTCGTGCCGGCCCGGCGGGAGTACCCGGATGACGACGAGTTGCTTGAGGCCGCAGTACGTAAGCTCGCCCGGTGCGAGGAGCGGCCCGAACGTGAGGTTCTGCTCGACATCGCGGAACCGGCGATCGATACGCCCTCGTTCAGACTGGAGTCGGAGGCCCCTTCGGGGACGATCCCCCTGCCGTCGGCCGTGAAGGCCGTGCAGGGCATCCACGACCTACTGAAGATCGCCGCACAGACCGTCGAATCAGGGCCGCGTCTGCTGTTCACCGGTCAGCGCTCCCGATACGTCGACAACTTCCTGCACGGCGTACGACTCGGGACCACCCGGCCTGGCAGCTACATCTTCGACGCCCGGGTTCCCATTACCCAGCCACCGTCCAGGTCGCGAGCCATCTCATGGAACGACGAGCTGGCCGGACGTGATGTCATGATCGGCTTGTACAAGGCGCTGCACGCCGCCGCGGACGCCGCGACTGCTGGAGCAGAGCGCCATGACCCCACCGACGCCTTTGATGATCATCTCCAAGACGGTGTGTCGGCCAACCTGTGCACCGCACTTAGTGAGCTCAGCGGCAATCGGCCCTTCACCGTCAGCTTCACCTGGGCGCGAGCGGAGCCGGTCGACGTCACCTCACATTCCGTCGGCTTCAGTGCCCCGATGCTCCGCATCCTGGGCGCTGCGGGCAAGGATTTGGAGAGGCTTGCCAAGTCGGGTCACGCGACTGTGATCGGCGAAGTCGAAACGCTCCAGCATGCTCCGGGCGAACAACCACGCGTCAAGATTCGCGGGGAGTTCCGCAGTAGATCCAATGTCTTTCGTCGCTCCATTTGGGTGGTGTTGGATCCTGCCGACTATCAGCGAGCCTTCCACGCGCAGATCCAGAAACGGCGCCTTCGCGCGAGCGGAGAGCTCGACCCGAATCAAGGACGGCTTGAGCTGCGCCCGGATCCCGGAGGATTCGAGGTGCTGTGAGGCGTTGGTCTGGGTCTTCACACTTCTCGACGGTGGGGGACCTTCCGTCGCGAGACACTAGGGCGAGGCCGCGAAGGCTTAGAGCACCTAACAGAATGATCTCCGTTGTGGTTTGATCTCTCGCTGTAGTCGGGCGAGAGGAGTCACGGGTGGCGCGGCTGAAGCCGTGGGAGGTCAGCGATGAGTTATGGGCGGTCGTCGAGCCGT
>NZ_JABBWW010000004.1:0-369440 GCF_014161385.1 Microbispora sp. H10670
TGCGATCGGCTACCACCGCATCAACGGCGAGACCAACATCGCCCGCGCCACCCGACGCGCCAACCGCCGCCCACACGACCTCATCACCGCCGTGACCAGCAGCTACCCCACAACGCAATGACCCTGGGGGGGACGCCACACGGCATTGCGCACCTGCATGGCCAGGTCGAATCCGAGCAGCGCCCAGTACCAGCCCGACGTGATGGGGGGCGGCGCGACGATCGGGAAGGCGAAGAGCTCGCCAGGCCGTAACGCGCGGTACACCCCGGCGAACAGCGGGGGCCGTCGACTTCGCCGAGTCGTGCCGTTATAGGTAACAGACCCGCCTACTCAAGAGAGGAGACGGGGTTTTCGCTGCTCAGGGGTTACTTGAGGAGCTGGCGGGCCATGACCATGCGCTGGATCTGGTTGGTGCCCTCGTAGATCTGGGTGATCTTGGCGTCGCGCATCATGCGCTCGACGGGGAAGTCGCGGGTGTAGCCGTACCCGCCGAGGAGCTGGACGGCGTCGGTGGTGATCTCCATGGCGGCGTCGGAGGCGGCGCACTTGGCGGCGCTGGAGAAGAACGTGAGGTCCTTGACCGGCGTGCCGTTCATGGCCAGTTCCGACTTGGCCGCGGCGGCGTAGGTGAGCTGGCGGGCGGCCTCCAGCTTCATCGCCATGTCGGCGACCATGAACTGCAGGCCCTGGAAGTCGGCGATCCGCTTGCCGAACTGCTTGCGCTCCTTGACGTACCCGATCGCGTGGTCCAGCGCGCCCTGGGCGATGCCGAGCGCCTGCGCGGCGATGGTGATGCGGGTGTGGTCCAGGGTGGCGAGGGCGGTCTTGAAGCCGGTGCCCGGCTCGCCGATCATCCGGGACTCGGGGATCCGCACGTTCTCCAGGATGACCTGGCGGGTGGGCGAGCCCTTGATGCCCAGCTTCTTCTCCTTCGGCCCGAACGAGACGCCCTCGTCGTCCTTCTCGACCACGAACGCGGAGATGCCGCGGGCGCCGGCCGACGGGTGGGTCACGGCCATGACCGTGTAGTACTCCGACACGCCCGCATTGGTGATCCACATCTTGGTGCCGTTGAGCACGTAGTGGTCGCCGTCGCGCTCGGCCCTGGTCTTCATCGCGGCGGCGTCGGAGCCGGCCTCCGGCTCCGACAGGGCGTAGGAGAACATCGCCTCCCCGGCCGCGACCGGCCGCAGGTAGCGTTGCTTGAGGTCCTCGGACGCCGACAGCAGCAGCGGCACGGTGCCCAGCTTGTTGACGGCAGGGATCAGGGAGGACGAGGCGCAGGCGCGGGCGACCTCCTCGATCACGATCACGGTGGCCAGGGCGTCGGCCCCCGCGCCGCCGTACGCCTCGGGGATGTGCACGGCCTGCAGGTCGGCCGCGACGAGGTCCTTGTAGACCTCCCAGGGGAACTCCTCGTTCTCGTCCGCCGCCGCGGCTCGCGGGGCGATCTTCTCGTCGGCGAGGGCCCGGACGGTCTCCCGGAGCATCTCGTGCTCCTCGGCGGGGGCGTAGAGAGGGAAGCTCATGACGCCGATACTAGGACGTCCGACTGGAAAGTTACCAGTCGGTACAACAGCCTTCCTGACAGAGTGATCTGACAGGGGCCGTAATGCCCGAAGCGCCCGGGACGCATCGACCACCTGGGCATTTGGCCGTACCGTTGGGGCCAAGGCCGCGGTTTGCCCAGGTGGCTGCTCGGGCAGATGACAGGGCCGGTACCATGCCAGATCACGAAGAGTCGGCAAGAGGGGAGCCTGCCGTGCCGTACCGCCTCACCGTGCTGGGGACCGGCTACCTGGGTGCCACGCACGCGGCCTGCATGGCGGAGCTGGGCTTCGAGGTGCTCGGTCTGGACGTGGACGAGAGCAAGATCGAACGACTGCGGCGCGGCGAGCTGCCGATCCACGAGCCCGGGCTCGAGGAGGTCCTGCGCCGCAACCTCGACTCGGGCAGGCTGCGCTTCACCACCTCCTACGAGGAGGTCGCGAAGTTCGGCGACGTCCACTTCGTCTGCGTGGGCACGCCGCAGAAGAAGGGCGAGCGCGCCGCCGACGTCTCCTATCTCGACGCGGTCGTCGAGTCGCTGGCCCCCCACCTGGACCGCGAGTGCCTGGTCGTGGGCAAGTCGACGGTCCCCGTCGGCACCGCCGAGCGCCTGGCCGAGAAGCTCGTACGGCTCGCGCCCGCCGGCACACAGGCCGAGCTGGCCTGGAACCCGGAGTTCCTGCGCGAGGGCTTCGCCGTGCAGGACACCCTCAAGCCGGACCGGATCGTGCTCGGAGTGACCTCCGAACGGGCCGAGAAGATCCTGCGGGACGTCTACGCCCCGCTCGGCGAGGTGCCGATCGTGGTGACCGACTTCCCCACGGCCGAACTGGTCAAGTCGGCCGCGAACGCGTTCCTGGCCACCAAGATCTCGTTCATCAACGCGATGGCGGAGGTCTGCGAGGCCGCCGGCGGCGACGTCACGCAGTTGTCGGCGGCCTTGTCGTACGACGACCGGATCGGCGGCAGGTACCTCAACCCCGGCCTCGGTTTCGGCGGCGGATGCCTGCCCAAGGACATCAGGGCGTTCACCGCCCGGGCGGACGAACTGGGCGCCGGCCACGCGCTCGCCTTCCTGCGGGAGGTCGACGAGATCAACCTGCGGCGCCGCGCCCGGATGGTCGGCCTCGCCGCTGAGGTCCTCGGCGGCTCGTTCGACGGCCGGAGGGTGGCGGTGCTGGGCGCGGCCTTCAAGCCCGACTCCGACGACATCCGCGACTCGCCCGCCCTGTACGTCGCGGTGAAGATCGCCGAGCAGGGCGGGCTGGTGACGCTCTACGACCCCGCGGCCCTGGCCAACGCGCGGGCCGCCCATCCCCACCTCGGGTACGCCGGGTCGGCCCTGGAGGCCGCGAGCGGAGCCGAGGCCGTGCTGCTGCTCACCGAGTGGCGGGAGTTCGTCGCGCTCGACCCCGAGGACCTGGGGGCGGTCGTCGCCGCCCGGGTCATCGTCGACGGCCGCAACGCCCTCGACGCGGAGACGTGGCGGGGCGCGGGCTGGGACTACCGGGCGCTCGGCCGCCCCTGATCAGGCTCCCCGTACAGGGTCAGACTCCCCGTACAGGGTCAGACTCTCCGTGTGGGTCAGGCTCCCTGTGTGGGGTCGGACTCTCCGTGAAGGGCCGCGGCCTCGGCGCGGAGGCGCTCGCCCTTGGCGTGCGCCTGGTCGCGCAGGGCGACCTGGAAGTCCTCCATCCGCCGCCGCAGTCCCTCGTCGGCCGCGGCCAGGATCCGTACGGCGAGCAGTCCCGCGTTCCGGGCGCCGCCGACGGCGACGGTCGCCACGGGCACCCCGGCCGGCATCTGGACGATCGACAGCAGCGAGTCCATCCCGTCGAGATACTTGAGCGGCACCGGGACCCCGATCACCGGCAGCGGGGTGACGGAGGCCAGCATCCCCGGCAGGTGGGCGGCGCCGCCCGCCCCGGCGATGATCACCTTCAGTCCGCGCCCGGCCGCGCGGGAGCCGTACTCGATCATCTCGGCCGGCATCCGGTGCGCGGAGACCACGTCGGCCTCGAAGGACACGCCGAACTCGGCGACCGCCTCGGCGGCCAGGCGCATCACCGGCCAGTCCGAGTCGCTCCCCATGACGATCCCGACGTCAGGCATCCACGGGTCCTCTCAGGCAGGTGACGGCGTGGTGGGCGCGGGCCCGCACCTCGTCGAGGTCGGTGCCGAGGGCCGTGACGTGCCCGATCTTGCGGCCGGGCCGCACGTCCTTGCCATAGAAATGGATCTTGATGCCCGGGTCGTTGGCCAGCACGTGCTCATACCGGGAGTACACGTCCGGGTCGGGCCCCCCGAGCAGGTTGGCCATGACGACGACCGGCGCGGTCATCGACGGCGACCCGAGCGGCAGGTTCAGCACGGCCCGCAGGTGCTGCTCGAACTGGGACGTACGCGCGCCCTCGATCGTCCAGTGGCCGCTGTTGTGGGGGCGCATGGCCAGCTCGTTGACCACGAGGCCGGTCTTCGTGACGAACATCTCGACCGCGAGGAGCCCGGTCACGCCGAGGTCGCGCGCGATGGTGAGCGCGACGCGCTGGGCGTACGCCGCCTCCTCCTCGCCGAGACCCGGCGCGGGGGCGATGACCTCGACGCAGATCCCGTCCTGCTGGACCGTCTCCACGACGGGGTAGCTGACGCCCTGGCCGTGCGGCGACCGGGCGACCAGCACGGCGATCTCCCGCTCGAACGGAACGAACGCCTCGGCCATCAGGTCCACGCCGGTGCCGAGCGCCGCTCGCGCCTCTTCCGGAGACGAGCAGACCCACACGCCCCGGCCGTCGTACCCGCCGCGGACCGCCTTCAGCACCACCGGCCAGCCGTGCTCCGCGGCGAACGCCTCGACGCCGGCCAGGTCGTCGACGCGGGCCCAGGCGGGACAGGGCGCGCCGATCGCGGTGAGCCGCTCGCGCATCACCGCCTTGTCCTGCGCGTGGACGAGCGCGTCGGCGCCGGGGTGTACGGCGTGCCCGTCGGCGGCCAGGGCCCGGATGTGCCCGGTCGGCACGTGCTCGTGGTCGAAGGTGACGGCGTCGCACCCCTTGGCGAACTCCCGCAGGTCCGCGAGGTCGCGGTAGTCGCCCAGGTGGGTGTCCACGATGACCTTGGCGGCGCTCTCGTCGCGGGCGTTCGCCAGCACGCGCAACTCGATGCCGAGCGCGATCGCGGCCTGCTGGGTCATCCGGGCGAGCTGACCCGCGCCGACCATGCCTACGACGGGGCCCGCAACAGGGTCTGCCACGGGCCGGGAAGGGGAATCCTTCGGGCTGTTCACGACAGGTCAGCCTACCTATTGCCCGCGCGTAAGCCCGCCACGGCCCAGGCGTCAGCCCGCCCGATCATCCCGCCCGATTTTTCAGTCCGCGCCGTCACGGCCCGCTCCGTCAGCCGGAGCCCTCGGTGATGTCGGCCAGGACCCGTCGCATGCCCACGGTCCTCATCCTGTTGTCCCCGGCCACCCTGGTGGCGAGCAGCACGATCTCCGCACCCGTCACGGTCTTCGGCGCGCCGCCGGTGAAGGCGCGCACGTCGGACGCACCGTATCGCCGATGGGCGAGGGAGGAGCGCCCCGGGCCGGGCTTCTGGGTGAAGACGAGGCGCAGCGCGTGGAACACCAGGGCCCCGCCGTCCGGCAGGGCCAGCGCGCGGGCCGGCCCCTCGATGCGTACGTCGGTGGACAGGCGGTCGGGACGGACCCTGCCGGGAGCCCGGACCAGTTCGCCGAGCAGGTCGCGCATGGGGTCGCCGGAGACGAAGCGGACCCCGCTCACCCCCGCGGGATCGGTCAGGAAGGCGACATGCCGGGTGGACACGAGCCGAGCCCCGACCCAGGCGGCGTCCACGATCTCGCCCTCCGCCTCGGGCGCGTCGCCCGCGAGCGGGATCGGCCCGGCGCCGAGCCGCCACGCGCCGTCCGTGCGGACAAAGACGAAGTAGGCCGGGGTGGGCTTGCGGGCCAGGACGGCGAACCAGGGGTCGTCCTCGCCGTCCTCATGCGCGGGGATCAGGAACTCCGGATCCCCGTACGTGCCGAGGCCGGGCGCGGAGCGATCCTTTCGGCCCGCCGCGCAGACACGGCTCCCGATCGTCTTCTCCGCCCACGTCGTGAACCGCTCGATCCCGGCGCAGTCGCCGTCCTTCCAGGCCGCGGCGAGCTCGCCGAGCCCGCCGAAGGCCGCCTCGGCGTCGGCCCGGGCGATCTCGACCGCCGCCGGGGAGGTCTCCCCGGGATCGGCCGGGGTCTGCCGGGCGCCCTCGGTTCCGCACCCTGCGAGCAGGATCGCGAGCAGGGCCGCAGGCAGGAGGCGGCGGCGGACGCGGCTCGGCAGCCGAGCCCCGAAGGTACGACGAACCACGTTGAAGGCCCCCTTTCCACAACGGCACGCCCCGCGCGAAGTGATCCAGTGGGGCGAGAGCGTAGTGCGAAGAGTGCCGTCAAATACCAGATGACGGGATTTTCCATGAAATGTTCTTCGGCGACCTGCGGCGGAGCGGGGAGAGGTTGTGCTACTACCCTTGTTTGTGCCACCGGCGGGTAGCCTGAGAGGACCTCGCCGCCGACCAGGCCGCAGATCAGGAAGGACCGAGCGGGACGTGCAGTTTCTACGACGCGCCTACGAGCGGTTCGCCACGCTCATCCATGAGTTGATCAAGTTCGGAGCGGTGGGCGCGATCGCGTTCGTCATCGACTTCTTCGGCGCCAACCTGCTGACCTTCGGCCTCGACGTCGGCCCGATGAAATCCAAGGTCATCTCCACGGTCGTCGCCACCACCTTCGCCTACGCGGGCAACCGCTTCTGGACCTACCGGCATCGCCAGCAGAGCGGCCTGAGGCGGGAGTACATCCTCTTCTTCCTGCTCAACGGCATCGCGCTGATCCCCCCGATGATCACCATCGGATTCCGGACCTACACGCTCGGCATGCACGACCTGCTGAGCTACAACGTCGCCCAGATCATCGGCGTGGTCATCGGCACGTTGTTCCGCTTCTGGTCGTACAAGAAGTGGGTGTTCCTCGCGGTCCCGGAGCCGGTCGAGAGCGAAGGGCCCGCCGTGGGCGCCGGGGCGCTGGTCGCATCCGGCATGAAGGCCGACTCTCAGAAGACCGGCCCCCAGAAGACCGCAGCCGAGAAGACCGGCCCTCTGAAGGCCGGCCCGCAGAAGACCGGAGCGAAGACCGGCAGGAAGGCCCGGGCGAAGGCGGGAGCGAGGGCGGCCGTCAAGGCGGACGTCCCGGCGCAGCCCGACCCGATCACCGCCCGCTGACCGGTCTCCTCTTCTCCGGCTCGACCCGCCGCACTTCGGCCTGCCGGGTCTGCCGTCCTCGGCTTCACGCCGCTCCGGCTCAGCGCGCGTCCCGGGACCGCCCCGCGCTCCAGGCGTACGGACGCGGTCAGGCCGGGCCGGAGACCACGCGGCGACGGTCGTTGTCGCGGTCGTGACGCAGGAAGATGGCGAAGGTCGCCGGGCGGCGCTTGACGAGTTCCAGCCGGCCGCCGTCCGCGGCGACGAGGGCGCGGGCGAGGGTCAGCCCCAGGCCGGTGCCACCACCGCCGCTCACGTTCCGCTCGAAGACGCGCTGGCCGAGGGCCTCGGGGATGCCCGGACCCTCGTCGCCCACCTCGATCACCACGGACTTGCCCGTACTCGACGTGTTGATCGTCAGCACGCCGTCGCCGTGCTTCAGGGAGTTCTCCAGCAGGGTGGCCAGCACCTGGCTGAGGCCGCCCGTCGTGCCGAGGGCGTGCAGGCCGCGGTCCCCCGCCAGCACCAGCGACCGATGGGCCCGGCGGAACGCGGGCTCCCACTCGACGATCTGCTGGCCCACCACGTCGTCCACGTCGAGCGGCCCGGCCTGGGCGTGGCGCTGCCTGCGGGCCGCGGCCAGCAACTCGTCGATGACCGCCGTCAGCCGCTCGACCTGCACGATGGCGGCCTCGACCTCCTCGCGGACCACCTCGGGCTGCCCGGCCGCGGCGACGATCTCCTCCAGGCGCATGGTCAGCCCGGTCAGCGGCGTACGCAGCTGGTGGGAGGCGTCGGTGGCGAACTCGCGCTCGCGGGCGAGCAGGTCGGAGATCCGCAGCGCGCTGCGGTCCAGCACCTCCGCCACGAGGTCGAGCTCCGGAACGCCGTAGCGGTGCCGGCTGGGCCTCGCGTCGCCCGAGCCGAGCCGCTCCGCGATCCTGGTGAGATCTTGGAGCGGCAGGCTCAGGCGGCGCGAGGTCACGGTGGCCAGGGCGATCGCGGCGCCGAGCGCAGCGATCGCGAGCGCGATGATCAGCACCAGCCGCGCCCGGGTCTCCCGCTGGATCTGGGCCGAGTCGCGGCTGACACGCACGTAACCGTTCTCGGAGCGAGCCTCCTCGGTCAGGTCACGGGCCTCCGGCGGAGGCGTGCCGACGATGATCGGCGGGTTCCCGCGGACGTACACCTGGAGGTATCTGTCCGGGTAGTTCCGTGCGAGTTGCTCCGGACTGATCGGCTGCTGCTGGCTGACGGAATACTCCACCCCGATCAGCAGCCGGTTCGCCTCCGCATGCAGCTCCTGGGCGGCCTCGTCGTTGATCAACCGTACGACGACCACGCCCAGGGGCACGCCTAACAGCAGGACCGCGATCACCGCGACGAGCAGCATGGAGGCAAGCAGGCGCCGGCGCATGCGGCTAGCTCCTCCCCCGAAACCGCCCCACGGCCGCTACTCGCGCTCGAAGCGGAAGCCGACCCCACGAACGGTGGTGATGTAGCGCGGCTTGGCCGCGTCGTCGCCCAGCTTCCGGCGCAGCCAGGAGATGTGCATGTCCAGTGTCTTGGTCGAACCCCACCAGTTGGTGTCCCACACCTCGCGCATGATCTGCTCGCGGGTGACGACCTTGCCGGCGTCCCGTACGAGCACGCGCAGCAGGTCGAACTCCTTGGTGGTGAGATGCAGCTCCTTGTCCCCCATCCAGGCCCGGCGGGAGTCGGCGTCGATGCGGACGCCCTGCACCACCGGGGTCTCCGACGTTCCGCGCCGGAGCAGCGCCCGCACGCGGGCGAGCAACTCCGCCAGCCGGAACGGCTTGGTCACGTAATCGTCGGCCCCCGCGTCGAGGCCGACGACGGTGTCGACTTCGTCGACACGTGCGGTGAGGATCAGGACCGGAGTCCCGTGTCCCTCCGCGCGAATGCGGCGCGCGACCTCCAGCCCGTCCATTTCCGGCAGGCCGAGGTCGAGAACAATCAGGTCGACGCCCCCCGACAAGGCCCTCTCCAGGGCCTGCGGGCCATCCGGGCTCACCTCCACCTGATAGCCCTCCCGGCGCAGTGCGCGCGCCAGTGGCTCGGATATCGAGGTGTCATCCTCGGCGAGAAGTACGCAGGTCATGGTGCGATCGTAGGACCTTAAGCGATCGTTTCCCGGCTACAGCTCGCAGTTTGACTTGTCGTTGACTCATCAATTGACCTGGGCAAACACTGATAAATCCGGGATAGTCAGTACGGAAGGGCCGTGATCTTTCATGGCATTCTCCGCCAATTCGAACAGCCTCGGATCAAGGCGGATAACGACATGAAAAACGCCCGCCGAACCGATGTCGACGGGCGTTGTCCATCTGAATTCGCGAGTTTCGGCCGAGTCGCCGGCCGGGCTTCGGGCGGCCTCAGGCGGGTGACGGCGGCTCCGCGTACCGCTGGAGGTAGAGCTGCTCGCCCAGACTCTCCAGGAGGCCGAGCTCGGTCTCCAGGTAGTCGATGTGGTGCTCCTCGTCGGCGAGGATCCGCTCGAACAACGTGGCGGAGGTGATGTCCCCCCGCTCCCGCATGAGGGCGATCCCCGGCCGCAGCCGCTTGACCACCTCCACCTCAAGCTCCAGGTCGGCCTGGAGCTGCTCCCTCACGGTCTGGCCGATGTGGAGGGTGTTGAGCTTCTGGTAGTTCGGCAGGCCCTCTAAGAAGAGGATCCGGTCGGTGAGCTCCTCCGCGTGCCGCATCTCGTCTATCGACTCCGCCCTCGTCAGGGCGGCGAGCTTGGTGTATCCCCAGTTCTCCTGCAGCTTGGCGTGCAGGAAGTATTGGTTGATGGCGGTGAGCTCGGAGGTGAGCTGCTCGTTGAGCAGCGCGATGATCTCCTTGTCGCCCTGCATCGCGTACCTCGATCTATGCGCTGGTGACCAGGTCGTCTGACCGTTTCAGGATGGCACAGATCTTCCGGACGCATGACGCGCAGTCCCCCCCTGCGCCGGTGGCGTCCCGCACCTGACGCGCCGTCCGCGCCCCGGCGGCGATGCAGTCGTGCACCTCGTTCTCGGTGACCGCGCGGCAGATGCACACGTACATGGGTCGCCCTCTCAGGGATCATCAGCAAGGTAAGGCATACCTAACATAACCCACTTTGGTAAGGCTTGCCTACGTGATCCAGCGCACAGAAAGGGGCGGCGACCGGCGAACCCACGAACCCGGGAGCCGGAACGCCGCCCCTGTCGCCGAGGCGGGCGTCGTCCGAAGAGGTCAGAGCACCACGACGGAGCGCAGCACCTCCCCGCGGTGCATCTTGCCGAACGCCTCCTCGACCTGGTCGAGGGCGATGGTCTCGGAGACGAACCCGTCGAGGTCGAGCCGTCCCTGCAGGTAGAGATCGATCAGCATCGGGAAGTCGCGGCTGGGCAGGCAGTCGCCGTACCAGGAGGACTTGAGCGCGCCGCCACGGCCGAACACGTCGAGCAGGGGGAGTTCGAGGGTCATCTCGGGCGTCGGCACGCCGACGAGCACGACGGTCCCGGCCAGGTCGCGGGCGTAGAAGGCCTGCTTGTAGGTCTCCGGGCGGCCCACCGCCTCGATCACCACGTCGGCGCCGAAACCACCGGTCAGGTCGCGGATCGCCGCCACGGCGTCGGCCTCCCGCGAGTTCACCGTGTGGGTGGCGCCGAAGCGGCGGGCCCAGTCGAGCTTGCGGTCGTCGACGTCCACCGCGATGATCGTGCGCGCCCCGGCGAGGTTCGACCCGAGGATCGCCGCGTTGCCCACGCCGCCGCAGCCGATCACCGCCACCGAGTCGCCGCGCGTGACGCCCCCGGTGTTGATCGCGGCGCCGAGGCCCGCCATCACGCCGCAGCCGAGGAGACCGGCGACGGCCGGGGCGGCCGCCTGGTCGACCTTCGTGCACTGGCCCGCGGCCACCAGGGTCTTCTCCGCGAACGCCCCGATGCCGAGCGCCGGGCTGAGCACGGTGCCGTCGGCCAGGCTCATCTTCTGGACGGCGTTGTGGGTGTTGAAGCAGTACCACGGCCGACCCCGCAGGCACGCCCGGCACTGCCCGCAGACCGCCCGCCAGTTGAGGATGACGTAGTCGCCGGGCGCGACCTCGGTCACGCCCTCGCCGACCGCCTCGACGACGCCCGCGGCCTCGTGGCCCAGCAGGAACGGGAACTCGTCGTTGATGCCGCCCTCGCGGTAGTGGAGATCGGTGTGGCAGACGCCGCAGGCCTGCACGTTCACGACCGCCTCGCCGGGCCCCGGGTCCGGGACGACGACCGTCTCCAGTGTCACCGCCTCTCCCTTGCCCCGTGCCACCACGCCCTGGACTTCGTACGGCATGCCCCGCACCTCAACTCTCTCTGCTGGATCTCCTCAGAACATACGGCTCCACGACGCCGAGCCCGCGTGCGGGGCGGCGGCGCAGTTTCACGAGATCGACACCGGCCGCACCGGTGAGCGCGGCCGCCATCTCGCTGTCGGCGAGGATCGTGCCCGGCCGGGCGATGGCGGTGAGCCTCGCCGCCAGGTTCACCGTCGTGCCGAAGACGTCGCCCATCGCGGGCAGCACCGGGCCGTACGCCACCCCGACCCGCACGTCCGGCCCCTCGGCGTCCCGCTTGAGCTCGTCGAGCAGGTCGAGCGCGATCAGGGCCGCGGTGCGCGGGCCCGGGGCCGTGAAGAGCACCTCGTCGCCGAGCGTCTTCACCAGCCGCCCGTCGTGGGCGGCGATCACGTCGGAGGCCCGCGACTCGAACCCCTCGACCAGGTCGGCCAGCGCCAGCTCGTCCAGCTCCCGGGACACCCGGGTGAAGGCGACGAGGTCGGCGAACCCGACCGCGAGCCTCGGGCGGGTCGGGGAGGCGTCCCCGCCCGGCTCGCCGGGCTCGGCGAGACTGACCAGCCGGCTCGCGGTCGCGGCGAGCTGCGAGCGCCAGACGTGCACCAGCGTCCGCTCGAAGTCGGGCAGCAGGCGGCTGACCGTGTCCATCACCTGCCGGAGTCGCTCCTCGCCCGGCCGCGCCCCGGGCTCGATCAGCGCGTCCACCATGATCTCGGCCTGCCACTGCGCGAGCCGCGCGGTGTTGCGGCCGAGCGCGCGGGCCATCCGGATCACGGACCGCTCGTCGAGCATCTCCGCGTCCAGCAGGTCGCGGATGCGGTGCAGGGCCTCCAGGTCGGCGTCCGTGAACGCCACCGCGTCGTCGGCGAACGTCGCGAAGCCCAGAGCCCGCCAGATCCGGGCGGCGAGGTCCTGCGGGATCCCCGCCGCGTCGGCGACCTGCCGCCGCGTGTACACCGGCGGCGGCCCCAGGAAC
Organism: Microbispora sp. H10670; assembly: GCF_014161385.1. NCBI lineage: Bacteria > Bacillati > Actinomycetota > Actinomycetes > Streptosporangiales > Streptosporangiaceae > Microbispora > Microbispora sp. H10670. The sequence continues at coordinate 12,108 of NZ_JABBWW010000004.1, forward strand.
AGCCGCCGCATGTCGTCGGCGCCGGGCCGCCCGCTTGTCTCCACGTCTCCCTCCCCCGTACGGCACGTGGTCCGCACCGCTTCAGGTCGTGCCTGACGAATCATGCCCTGCTACGCGTGGCCCAGGCGGCGCCTCGCTGCGTTGTCGCCCCACCCACGAAGCTTCCTCGCAGGCTCGGAATCTCCGCGGGGCCCGGAGTCGTCGCCCGTAGCCTCCGGCTACGAGCTCCTCCTCCGCCTTGCGATGCATCCACCTGGATCCCCGCTCGCGACGGACAGCATTCGTCAGACACTCCCTAGTCCCCGTCGATGTTCCCGTCGGCGGCGTCCTCCACCAGCCGGAACAGCTCGTGCCGTACGCGCTGGATCTGGGGGATGTCCCGGTAGTCGATGTCGCCCTTCTCCGAGGCCGACTCGACCCGGAGCGTGCCACAGCCCAGGATGCGCTCCACGAACCGCTGGTCGGAGCTCACGCTGCTGACCTTGGCCAGCGGGATGTCGTCCTCCGACTTGTTCAGCACTCCGGTGCTGATGGCGAAGCGGTGCGAGGTCAGCGTGTAGGAGGTCGTCACCCAGCGCAGGTAGGGGACGAGCGTCCACAGGACCAGCGCCACGAAGGCGACCACGGCCACCGCGCCGCGGACGAGCCCCGCGTACTCGTAGTCGCCGGGAATGAGGATGAAGGCCGCGACGGCGGCGGCGAGGACGACGACGAAGGCGAGAACCGGCAGGATGAGCCGCTTCCAGTGCGGATGGAACGATAGAACGACCCGCTCGCCTTCGGCCAGATAGTGATCCGGGAGACCCATGGCGCAAATCGTGACACGATCCCGGGTCGTTCGCATGCGTTCGCCAGGCTAGTGCCGCGACTCCCGAGAATTGCCCGGGCGGCGGGGGCGAAGATCGGCGGGAGGGGCACTAGGAAGATCCGGGCCTGACGTGGACGACGTCGCCGGCGCTGAGGGAGTGCTCCCCGTCCTCGCCGCGGACGAGCAGGTGGCCCGCGGGGTCGATGCCGGCGGCCCGGCCGGTGATCACCCGCTCGCCGGGCAGTTCGACCCGCACGTCCTGGCCCACGGTCGCCGACCAGGCGAGATAGGCCGCGCGCAGGCCCGAGGCGTCCGGGTCGCCGTCCGCCGCCACCCAGTCGCGGTAGTGCGACTCGACCTCCCGCAGGATCGCGCGCAGCAGCGGGTCGCGGTCGGTGCAGGCGGCGTTCTCCACCGCGAGGGACGTGGCCCGTTCGACGGGCAGTTCCTCCTGGCGCAGCGAGACGTTGAGGCCCATGCCGATGACGATCACCTGGTCCACCCGCTCGGCCAGGATGCCGGCCAGCTTGCGCTCCCCGATCATGAGGTCGTTGGGCCACTTGAGCCGTACGTCCAGCTCGGCGATCCGCCGTACGGCCGAGGCGGCGGCGAGGCCCACCAGCAGGGCCAGCCAGCCCTGCCGGGCGAGCGGCACCTCCGGCCGCAGCAGCATCGAGAAGGTCAGCCCCGAACGCGGCGGCGCGCTCCAGGGGCGGCCGAGCCGTCCACGGCCCGCGAACTGCGCCTCCGCGACCAGCACGGCACCCTCGCCGGGGGTGTCCCGCACGGTCTTGGCGAGGTCGGCGTTGGTGGAACCGGTCCGCTCGACCACGCGTACGGACGACCAGAGCGAGCCGGGGCGCACCAGCGCCCTGGTCAGCGCGGCCTCGGACAGCGGGGGCCGATCGAGGTCGGCGTACGGCGAGTCGGGCACGCGTCCAGGCTATCGGCCGGGGGGCCGCCTCCGCCTCCGGGAAGCCACATCGGCGGCCCGCGGCCCCGATCGGCCCCACCGCGGGGCGCCGGGCGGCTTCACAACGCCGCCAGGCGGCCATGGAGCGGGTTCGGGCCGGACTTTCCGCGCGGGTTCCCCAGTCCGCTCCAGCGGGGCCATGGGTGGCTGCGGGGGATGCCGCCGCGCCCGTACGGCGGACCCGGGACCCGGCCGTGACCTGCGCGTTTGGGGGTTTGCCGGGGAGAGCCGCCGGGCACCGTGACGGCACGCGCCGCCCGGGGAGGTGAGCATGGCGAGGGGGATCCGCGTGGCCGTGGTCCACGGCCCCGGGCCCGCGCACCGCGACGGCGTCGGCGACTACGTCGAGCGCCTCGTCGGCGCGCTGGGCGGGGCCGGAGTCGACGCGGTGGGGGTGCCGGTGGGCACGCCGGACACCCGCTCCCCCCGGCAGTGGCTGCCGGCGACGCTGGCGGCGGCCCGGCGGGTGCGGCGGCTGCGCCCCGACGTGGTCCACGTGCAGTTCGCCCCCTCGGCCTACCGGTTCTCCGGGCTGCCGGGACTGCTCCCGCCCCTGCTGCCGGCCGGGACGCCGCTGGTGACGACCCTGCACGAGTACGGCTGGTGGGCGGCCCCCGGATGGGTGCCGGACGCCGTCTGGTGGCCGCTGGAGCGGGCCCGCCTGTGGGACCGGGAGACCGGGCGGCTCGTGCCCGCCAGCGCCCTCGTGGTCGTGACGAACGCCGCCCACGCCCGGCAGGTCCACGGCCGCATCGGGACACCGGCGGTGGAGGTGCCGCTGGCGCCCAACGTGGTCGACCACGGCGGCGGCGCGCGGGCCCGCGCGCGGGTGCGGCGCGAACTCGGCGTACGGCCCGGCGACCCGCTGCTCGCGTTCTTCGGGTTCGTCCACCCGGTGAAGGGCGTGCGTCAGCTGGTCGAGGCCCTGCCAGCGCTCCGCAGCGGCCGTCCGGGGCTCCGCCTGCTGGTCGTGGGCGGCTTCACGTCCCAGGCGCTGCCCGAGGCGGAGGCGCGGGCCTTCCGCGCGGAACTGGAGGCGCTGGCCGCGCGGCACGGCGTGGCGGACACGGTGACGTTCACCGGGCACCTGCCCGCCTCCCGGGTGTCGGAGCTCCTGCACGCGGCCGACGCGGGCGTGCTGCCCTTCACCGCCGGGGTCACGACCAAGAGCGGCGCGCTGCTGACGATGCTGGCGCACGGCCTGCCGGTCGCGGTCACCGTGCCGGACGAGCCCGACCCGGCGCTTCCCCTCGGGGAGGCCGTCGCCGTGATCCGGGCCCGCCGCGACGCCGCCGCCGTCGCGCGTGCCGTCGGCGCGCTGCTGGACGATCCGGACCTGCGGCGGCGGATGGGCGGGGCGGCCCGGCGGCTCGCCGCCCGCCACTCCTGGCCGGAGGTGGCCACCGCTCACCGCGCCCTCTACGAGACCCTGACGGGCCCGCGCCCAGACCTCCCCCGCCGCCTCCGGACCCTGTGCGAAGCCCTGACCGGCCCGCGCGGAGATCTCTCCCACCGCCTCCGGTCCTCGTACGCAGACCCGCGCCGAGATCTCCCCGGCCACGATGGGTGAGCCGTACCGGGAGATCCTGGTCGTCGACCTCCTCGGCGGCATCGGCGACCTGATCATGGTGCTGCCCGCCGTGCACGCCCTCGCCCGCCGCAACCCCGGGGCGTCGCTGCGGGTGCTCACCCACGAGCCCGGCGCCGCCCTGCTGCGCGAGGACCCCGCCGTCACCCGGGTGCTCACCCCGCGCCACGGCGAAGCGGGCGCCGAGCGGGAGGCCGTGGCCGAGGCCCTCGCGGACCGCCGCCCGGACCTGGCCGTCACGACCACCCGCTACGACGGCATCCCCGATCTCCTCGCCGCCTCGGGCGCCCGGTGCGTCACCGATCTGTGGCGTCGCCCGCCCGCCGATGAGCTGGTCGGTGAGCGGTACCTGCGGATCCTGCTCGCCGAAGGGCTGGTGCGGCCGGACGACCTCCGTACGCGGCCGGTCGTGCGGCTGACGGCGGACGAGATCGCGGACGGCGAGAGCACGGTCGGGCGGTGTCTCCCGCCCGACGCGGCCCGCCCGCCGGTCGTGCTGGTCACCGAGGCGGGCATGGACGTGAAGCGCTGGCCCGCCGCGCACTGGCGGGCACTCGCCGCGCTGCTGGCCCGCCGGGGCCATCCCCTGCTCGCGCTCCACACGCCACGTGCGCACCCGCCCACGGCCCGCGGTCCGGCGCTCGATCCTCCGTGCCCGGAGGTGGCGGTGCTGCCGCCACGCGACCTGCGGGGGCTCGCCGCGTGCTTCGCCGCGGCGGCGCGAAGGGGCGCCGTGGTCGTGGGCGGCGACACCGGCCCGCTGCGCCTCGCCGCCGCGTCCGGCGCCGCCACGGTCGGACTGTTCGGGCCGACCTGGGCCGAGAGGTACGGCGTCGCCGGAACCCGCGCGGCGGACCTTCAGGGGCTGCCGGGGTGCCCGCACCGGAGGCCGGTCGCGATCACGGAACAGCCGTGCTGGTGGACCGCCGCGTGCCCGTTGTCCCCGGCGGGCCCCGCCTGCATGGCCGACGTCTCCGTGGCGTCCGTCGCCCGCGCCGTGACCCGCCTGTGCGGCGGCACGCCCGCGCGCCACCCGGCGGGCGACGCCTGAGACAAGGCGTGGCAGGCTGCGTACGGGAAAGAGCGGCAGCCATGCCGGCAAGGAGGAAGCAGATGCGACGGGACGGCGGGGAGGGGCTGTCTGCCCGTCCGGGGCCGGTCACGCGGTTCCGCGTCCGGAGGGTGTCGGGATCGGCCGTACGCGACCGGCGGGACGATCTCGCCACCGAGGAACCACTGGAGATCCGGCTGCTGGCCGCGGGCGGCGACGCCCGTACGGTGGCGGTCACGATGCGGACGCCGGGCGCGGACTTCGAACTCGCGGCGGGGTTCCTGCACGGCGAGGGGATCGTCGGCCCCGGCGGCATCGCCGCCATCGGCTACTGCACGGACGAGGACCTGGACCCCGAGGCGCGCTACAACACCGTGACCGTGCGGCTCACCGCGTCCGAACTGCCCGACATGACCGCTGTCCAGCGGAACTTCCTGACGTCGAGCGCGTGCGGCGTCTGCGGCACGGCCAGCCTGGACGCCCTGCGCGACCGCTGTCCGGCGCCGGCCGTCCGCCCGCCGCTCGCCGTGTCCGCCACGACCCTGTACGCCCTGCCGGACCGGCTGCGCGAGGCCCAGGGGGTGTTCGGCAGGACGGGCGGGCTGCACGCCGCCGGGCTGTTCACGCCTGAGGGCGCCCCCGTGGCCGTACGGGAGGACGTGGGGCGGCACAACGCGGTCGACAAACTGGTCGGCTGGGCGCTGATGGGCGGCACGCTGCCCCTCGACCGGCACGTCCTGCTGGTCAGCGGCCGCGTCAGCTACGAGATCATGCAGAAGGCCGCGAGCGCCGGGATCCAGATCGTCTGCGCCGTCTCCGCGCCCTCCTCGCTCGCCGTCGACCTCGCCCGCGAGTTCGGCGTCACGCTCGTGGGGTTCCTGCGCGACGAGCGCTTCAACGTCTACGCCTGCCCGGAGCGGATCGACGTCGAGCGGGAGCCGGCGGTCCCGGTCCCTCCCCCGCCCTGACACGCCGTGACACCCCGCGGCCGCGGCCGAAGCCGCGGCAGGCCGACCGGCGCGCGGGCGTCCGTTTCCACCACGCCCGCACGCCGGACCGGCCGGTCAGCCGGTGTTCTGGAGGCCGGCGGCGACGCCGTTCACGCTCAGCAGCAGCAGCGTGGACAGGCGCTCGCGCTCCTCCTCCGACAGGTCGCCGGACGCCCGCAGCGCCGACAGCGCGCGCAGTTGCAGGTGGCTGAGCGCGTCCACGTACGGATCGCGGAGCTGCACGGCCCGCGAGAGGACCCGCCGGTTCTCCAGCAGGCGGTCGTGGCCGGTCACCTCCAGCACCAGCCGCCTCGTCAGGTCGTACTCCTCCAGGACCTGCTCGGGGAAGTCGCTCCGCCCGCCCAGCCCCAGATAGCGCGACGCGATGGCGCGGTCGGTCTTGGCCAGCGACATCTCCGCGTTGTCCAGCATCGCGGCGAACAGCGGCCACTCCTGGTACGCCGCGCGCAGTTCGGCCATCCCGCCGTCGGTGACCACGGCGGCCAGGCCGCTGCCCAGGCCGTACCAGCCGGGGAGGTTGACCCGGGTCTGGGCCCACGAGAAGACCCAGGGGATGGCCCGCAGGTCGTCGAGCGAGCGGGGCGCGCCGAGACCGCGCCGTGCGGGCCGTGAGCCGAGCCGCAGCGAGCCCAGCTCCTCCAGCGGACTGACCAGCGCGAACCACTCGGGGAAGCCCGGGGCCTCGGTCAGCGCGCGGTACGCGCGTTCAGAGGCCGAGGCGACGAGGTCGGCGAGCCGGCGGAACTTGGCCGCCGCCTCGGCCGTGCTCGACTCCACCGCCGAGGTGGACGCCAGCAGCACGGCGTTGGTGACCTGCTCGATGTGGCGCTTGGCGATGGCCGAGTGGCCGTACCGGGCGAAGATGACCTCACCCTGCTCGGTGACCTTGAACCGTCCGGCCACCGACCCCGGGGCCTGGGCGAGCACGGCGCGGTTGGCCGGGCCGCCGCCGCGGCCGAGCGCGCCGCCGCGGCCGTGGAAGAGCGTGAGCCGGACGTCGTTGGCCGCCGCCCACGCGGTCAGCGCCGCCTGCGCGTCGTAGAGGCGCAGGGTGGCCGCCGCCGGGCCGAGTTCCTTGGCCGAGTCGGAGTAGCCGAGCATGACCTCCATGCGCCGCCCGTTGGCGGCGAGGCGCTTACGCACCGGCTCCAGCGCGGCCATGCCCTCCAGGACCCTGGTGGAGTTGTCGAGGTCCTCGCCCGACTCGAACAGCGGAACCACGTCGAGCACCGGGGCGCGGTCGCCCAGGGCGTGCCGGGCGAGCTCGTACACGGCGGCGATGTCGTCGGCCGAGCGGGTGAACGAGACGACGTACCGGGAGCAGGCGGTCACGCCGAAGCGCTCCTGGATCCAGCCGATCACCCGGATCGTGGCCAGGACCTCCTCGGTGCGCTCGGACAGCGTGCCGGAGGCGATCTCCTGCAGCGCCGCCGCGTGGACGGCCGAGTGCTGGCGCACCTCCAGCTCAGCCAGGTGGAACCCGAACGTCTCCACCTGCCAGACGAGGTGCTGCAACTCGCCGTACGCCTGCCGTACGGCGCCCGCGCCGCGCAGGGAGTCCTGCGCGAGCCGCAGGTCGGCGAGCAGCTCCGCCGGCGCGCGGTAGGCGAGATCGAGGTCGCGGCGGCGGGTCGCGGCGATCCTGGCCGCCACGAACATCAGCCACTGGCGGTGCGGCTCCATCGGCGAGCGGGTGGCCATCTCCGACACCAGGTCGGGGTGGTCGTCCTCGGCCTGGGCGAGCGCGGCGCGCAGGTCGGCGGACGGCGGCGTGTAGGCGGCGGCCAGGGTCAGCGACCTGCCGATCCTGGTGGTGGCGTTCTCCAGCGCGATGAGCACGTGCTCGGCCTGGATCTGCATGGCCTCCCTGGTCACCTTGGCGGTGACGTTGGGGTTGCCGTCGCGGTCGCCGCCGATCCAGCTGCCGTAGCGGATGTACGCCTTGGCCTGCGGCTCCCGCGTCCCGGTGCCCGGGCCGAGCGCCGCGTCGAGCGACCGGTAGATCAGCGGCACCGTGCGGAAGAGCGTCTCGTCGAACGCCGCCATCGCGGTGCGGACCTCGTCCAGGGGGTCGAGCTTGGTGTGCCGGAGCTGGGCGGTCCGCCAGAGGAGGTCGATCTCCTCCAGCAGCCGCCGGTGGGCCTCCTCGCGCTCGGCGGCACCCCGTCCCGGCAGGTTGTACGCGTCGAGCTGCGCGCTGATCCGCTGGATGGCGGTGACGATCGCGCGCCGCCGCGCCTCGGTCGGGTGCGCGGTCAGCACCGGCCGGAACTCCAGCCCGTCGATCAGTCCCTGGAGGCGGTCGTCCCCGCGCAGCCGCTGGACGGCCTCGGCGAGCGACTCGCGCAGCGGCACGTCGTCCTTGTCGCGCTGCCGGAGCGTACGGACCCGGTAGTGCTCCTCGGCGAGGTTGGCGAGGTGGAAGTAGCAGGTGAAGGCGCGGGCGATCTGCACGGCGCGGTCGACGGGCCATTCGGCGACCAGGGCCGCGACCTCGTCGGCCGTCGTCTCCTGACGGCGCGCCGCGATCACCGCCTTCCGGAGCCGTTCCACGTCGGCGAGGAGGTCGGGGCCGCCGTGTTCGGCGATCACCTGACCCAGCAGTCCACCCAGGAGGCGCACGTCGGCGCGGAGTTCATCCGGCATCTCCGCTACGGCGTTGTGTCGTTCGGCAGGAGCGATGGCGGCCATGGTTGGAAGGCTAGCGAATGACTCTTCGCGCCCCGAGGGCGGTCTCACTTATTGGACTAGACCACTGAAAAGGGACAGATCAGATTGTCCCGAGCGCCTCGGCGGGGGTGCTGTCGCCCGCCGGGAGCCGCCTGAAGCGGAGGGTGAGGTGCTGGGCGAGCAGGCCGTGGGCCACCACGGCGGCGGCGAAGGCGACGATCAGGACGGCGATCGTCGTCAACCGGCTCTCGTCGGCCAGCAGGATCGTCTTCGCGTCGCTGAGCCCCGTCCCCGCGGCCATCATCCCGGTGACCACGGTGGTCACCCACCGGCCGGCGTGCCTGACCACCGGGCGCGCGGTCGCGGTCACCGCCGCGGGCACGGCCAGCACGACGAAGACGACGATGATCGCCAAAGTGCTCACCAGGGAGAAACCGGTCAGTCCGCCGATGGCCAGCGTGATCCCCCGCATCAGGAGGCGCGCCACCGCCCCGATGACCAGGCCGCTCAGCGCCGCCGCGGCCAGCGGCGCCCAGATCACGCGGCCCAGCCGCCTGCGGTCGTGCATCATTCATCCCCTTAGAACGGTCCAGACCGTTATAGGGACAGCCCATAACGCCCGCAACACCGCAAGGACTTCGCGACCGCTCTGTTACGTGACAGACGGGGCAGAAGACGCAGTCAGGTGGGGCGGGATACGGCGGCGAGGAGTTCGGGGAGCCGGGCGAAGCCGATGCCGGACGCGAGCCGGCGGCCCGCCCAGGCGACCGCCACGCCGTACGGCACCGCGAGCACGGCGACCCAGGTCGTGCCGAGCAGGACCGGCAGCGCGACGGGCAGCGCGAGCGCGGCGACGGCGAGCATCGTGGCGAAGGACGAGACGAACGCCTGCCCGCCCTGCCCGGGTGCGGCGCCGCTGAAGGCGTTGAGCCGGTCGGGATAGGTGTACGGGACGGTCACACTGGTGAGCGCGCCGACTCCCATGCCGACGCCGAGCACGCCCCACGCGGTGAGCGCGGCGGCGGGGGCCCAGGTGGCGTCGCCCGCCACCAGGGCGGCGGCCAGCGACGCCAGCGCCAGCAGCGGCACCGCGATGACCGCCATGGCGAGGTGCCGCCCGGCCAGGTCGGTGCGCAGGTCGCGCGGGGTGCCGAAGGCCACCGCGTTCATCCACAGCGACCTGCCGTCGATGCCGAAGGAGTTGGCCGACTGCAGCCCGATCACCAGGGCGGCCAGGCAGGCGGGGCCGATCGCGGACGTGGGGCCCGCCGAGACGCCGGGCCCGTGCAGGGAGAACATGACGACCGCGCTCACGAAGATCGCGATTATCCAGTTCACCCGGCCGCGCGGCTCCCTCCGGGCGTACTTCAGCTCCTTGGCGACGACGGCGCCGATCATGCCGCCCGGCAGGAGTCCGCCTGCCCACGACCGGCGCACCGACCCGCCGCCCTGGTTGGAGGAGTCGGGCCGCACCAGCGCGTGCCGCAGTGCGGTGATCCACAACCATCCCAGCACGACCACCGTCACCGCGACGGCGACCAGGTCGGCCACGCCGGCGAGCCCGCCGTCGGCGATCGCGTGCGCGGCCAGGCCGGGCGGCGTCCAGCGCAGGACGTCCGCCGCCGACGCCAGCATCCCCGCGGGGTCGGCCGCGAGCCTCTGGTTGAGCAGCAGGTTAGGCAACTGGGCGAACAGCACGCCGAAGACGGCGGCGACCGCGAGCACGTCGCGTCCCCGCCGGGTGCGCAGCGCGCCGGACAACGCGGTGGTCACCAGGCGGGAGACCACGATGCAGAAGGCGAACTGGAGGACCACCGCGGGCACCCCGAGCAGCACGCCGCCCGGCCCGTGGGCGAGCGCGACCACGCCGCCGGAGAGCGCGACCAGCGAGGCGATCGGCCACGGCCCGGCGACGGACGCGGCGAACAGTCCGGTCGCGAGCTGCCGGGTGGTCAGCGGGAACAGGGCCAGCCGGGCCGGGTCGAGCGTCTCGTCCAGGCCGAAGGCCATCAGCGGCACGACGATCCACCCGGCGGCGAACATCGCGAACGCCACCGGCACGACGTCGAGGGCGACGTCGTGCGGCGCGAGCCGTACGAGTGCGAACAGCCCGAACCCCGCGACCGCCATGACGACGGCGGCGAGCAGCGAGAAGACGAACCCGAGCTGCCTGGCCAGCTCGCCGCGCAGGCCCCCGCGGACGAGGCTGAGCTTCATCCGGACGAACAGCCACGTCATGACGCGCTCCCCCGTCCGACGGGCCGCGCGGTCAGGAGGCCCGCGTGCGGGGCGGTCAGGATGCCGGTGATCCGCGCGGTCAAGGGGTCGAGGTGCCCAGCCACGACAGGCCCTCCTCCCCGTTTCCGCGTGCGCCGACGAGGTCGAGGAACGCCTCGTTGAGGGTGCGGCCCCGCCGTACGTCGTCGAGCGGGCCCTGCGCGACGACGAGCCCGCCGTTCATCACCGACACCCAGTCGCACAGCCGCTCGACCAGGTCCATCACGTGGCTGGAGAAGACGACGGTGGAGCCCGAGGCGGTGTATCTGCGCAGCACCTCGGCCAGGGTGTTGGCCGAGACCGGGTCGACGCCCTCGAACGGCTCGTCGAGGAACAGCACGCGCGGGTTGTGCAGCAGCGCCGCGGCGAGGCCGATCTTCTTGCGCATGCCGGTCGAGTAGTCGACCACCAGCTTGTCCTGGGCCTCGACCAGGTCCATGACCCTGAGCAGCTCGTCGGCGCGCCTGCCTGCCTCGTCCAGGGGGATGCCGCGCAACTGGCCGCCGTACAGCAGCAACTCGCGGCCGGACAGCCGTTCGAACAGCCGCAGGCCCTCGGGCAGCACGCCGATCCGCGCCTTGGCGGCGACGGGATCGGCCCACACGTCGTGGCCGTCGATCTCGATCCGCCCGCCGTCGGGGCGCAGCAACCCGGTGATCATGCTCAGCGTCGTCGTCTTGCCCGCGCCGTTCGGGCCGACCAGGCCGGCGAAACCGCCCTTCGGCACCACCAGGTCGACCCCGCCGACCGCCACCTGCCGCCCGAAGCGCTTGTACAGGCCCTGCGTGCGTACGGCGTCACCCATTGCGCCCCCTCCTCCGCCGATGGTCGTGCGGCCTGGTCGTGCAGGCCCGGTTCTGAAGGCCCGGTCGTATGGCCGAACGAACGACACGCGGCCTCCGTTCCTCCTGGGACTCCGCCCAGGACTCTCCCAGGGCTCCTCCCCGGCTCTTTCCGGCCGCGCCCCGGCGCGACCTCGCGGTGCGAGTCTCGTTAACCTGTCGGCCATGGATTCGACGCGGCCCGGACCGGATCGCGGGACCCGCTGAGCATGCGAGGAACGGCGAGGTGACGATGAGCGCGGAACGCGCCCACGAGATCGATATCCACACCACCGCGGGCAAGATCGCCGACCTGGAGCGGCGCCTCGGCGAGGCGGCCCACGCAGGCTCCGCGCGGGCGGTGGAGAAACAGCACGCCAAGGGAAAGATGACGGCCCGCGAGCGGGTCGCGGCCTTTCTCGACGAGGGCTCGTTCGTGGAGTTCGACGAACTGGCCAGGCACCGGGCGACCGCCTTCGGCCTGGACCGCGAACGCCCGTACGGCGACGGGGTCGTGACCGGGTACGGCACGGTGGACGGCCGTCCGGTCGCGGTGTTCGCGCAGGACTTCACCGTGTTCGGCGGCTCGCTGGGCGAGGTCTTCGGCGAGAAGATCGTCAAGGTGATGGACCACGCGCTCAAGACCGGCTGCCCGGTGATCGGGATCAACGACTCGGGCGGCGCGCGCATCCAGGAGGGCGTGGTCTCCCTCGGCCTGTACGCGGAGATCTTCAAGCGCAACGTGCACTCCTCCGGGGTGATCCCGCAGATCTCGTTGATCATGGGCCCGTGCGCCGGTGGCGCGGTCTACTCCCCCGCGCTGACCGACTTCGTGCTGATGGTCCGGGAGAAGTCGCACATGTTCATCACCGGCCCGGACGTGATCAAGACCGTCACCGGCGAGGAGGTGACGTTCGAGGAGCTGGGCGGGGCCCACACGCACAACTCCCGGAGCGGCGTGGCCCACTACGAGGCGTCCGACGAGCAGGACTGCCTCGACTTCGCCAGGGCGCTGCTGTCGTTCCTGCCGTCCAACAACATGGACGACCCGCCGGCCTTCGAGGCGGAGGCGGTCCTGGAGACGACCGAGGACGACCGCGTGCTCGACACGCTGATCCCCGACTCGGCCAACCAGCCGTACGACATGCACACGGTGATCGAGCACGTCCTCGACGACGGGGAGTTCCTGGAGATCCACGCGGGTTTCGCGCCGAACATCCTGGTCGGCTTCGGCCGGGTCGAGGGACGTTCGGTGGGCGTCGTCGCCAACCAGCCGATGAGCTACGCCGGGACGCTCGACATCGCCGCCTCCGAGAAGGCCGCCCGGTTCGTCCGCACCTGCGATGCCTTCAACATCCCGGTGCTGACCTTCGTCGACGTGCCGGGCTTCCTCCCGGGCACCGACCAGGAGTGGAACGGCATCATCCGGCGCGGCGCCAAGCTCCTCTACGCCTACGCCGAGGCGACCGTGCCGCTGGTCACCGTCATCACCCGCAAGGCGTACGGCGGGGCGTACGACGTCATGGGTTCCAAGCACCTCGGCGCGGACGTCAACCTGGCCTGGCCCACCGCCCAGATCGCGGTGATGGGGGCGCAGGGCGCCGTCAACATCCTCTACCGGCGTGAACTGGCCGCCGCCGACGACCCGGACACGGCGCGGGCGAACTTCGTCGCCGAGTACGAGGACGCGCTGGCGAACCCGTACCTGGCCGCCGAGCGCGGCTACGTGGACGCGGTGATCCGGCCCTCGGACACCCGGGTCCAGATCGTCCGCGCGCTGCGGGCACTGCGCAACAAGCGGGCCGCCCTGCCGCCGAAGAAGCATGGGAACATCCCGCTGTGAGCACTCGCGAGCCGTACCTGGAGATCATCCGGGGGGACGCCACCCCCGAGGAGACCGCCGCCCTGCTCGCCGCGCTGCTGGCCCGGGCGTCGGCGCACGCCCCACGGGAGGCCCCGCCCGCCACCAGCGGAAACTGGAGGTACGCGGGGCGCGGCATACGCCCGGCGCTGCGGCACGGCCCGGGGGCGTGGCGCTCCGCCTTCCTCCCCGGCGCCCGGTGACCGGCAGCCGGGATCAGCCGAGGATCAGCCGAGGATCAGCCGGGGATCAGCCGGGGACCACAGCCTGATTACATCGACGGAACCGGGTGTCAACTGGCCCAAGAGTTGGGACTATCTAGAAAGCGGGGGAATATAGTCGCCTGATCATCTAGTGACGAGTCCTGGAGGACACCATGGCCATCCCGGACTTCAGCGCACATGGGATCGCCGCAAAGTATGCCGTTCTGGTGGACGTCGGTTACCTTTACGCCGCTGCCGGTGAAGTTCTCTTAGGCGCCAAGGAGCGTAAGGAGTACCGCGTCGCCGCGGACGAGTTGATCCAGTCGCTGCAGAAGCATGCTGTGGACCGCATCTCGGGTGAACTGCTGCGGGTGTACTGGTACGATGCCGCACGCGACCGGGTGCCCACCGTGGACCAGCGGGTGATCGCCCAGCTGCCCTGGGTCAAGGTGCGGCTCGGCAACCTGAACGCCCGTGGCCAGCAGAAGGGCGTGGACGCGCAGATCCGCAGCGACCTGGAGGCGCTCGCCCGGCATCACGCCGTGAACGACACCGTGCTGATCGCCGGTGACGAGGACATGGTGCCCGCCGTGGAGGCCGCCCAGGCGTACGGCGTTCGCGTCCACCTGTGGGGCGTCGAGCCGCCGTTCGGGACGAACCAGGCCGAACGGCTCGTCTGGGAGTCGGACACTGTCGAGATCCTGAGCGCCGACTTCCTGCGTCCGTTCTTCACCCGCGCTCCCGTGCCGGTGCCCGTCACGCCCGCGCCGTCGCCCGCCCAGGTCTTCGCGGGCCGCGCCAAGCCGATGCCGCCGAAGACGCCGGTCGGCCAGACCTCCAAGCTGGGCCCGGGCCGGCCCCACGTGGAGGAGGTCGGCGAGCACGTCGCGCAGAAATGGATACTGACCCGCGGCCGGGACAACATCCGCGACCTGCTGCCCGGCCCGATCCTGCCCACGGTGATCGACACCGAACTGCTCATCGAGGCCGAGAAGGAACTCGGCCATTCCCTGCGGCCCTATCCCGAGGCGCGCGTGTGGCTGCGCGACGGCTTCTGGGCCCGGGTGTACCGCGAGTTCGACCTCGGGGTCGGCATCTCCAGCAAGTGACACCGACCTCCCGTCCCGCGCGAGAGCATGGCCCGGCGCCGCACCGCCCGGCCTCGCGCGAGCGCGACCACTCCTGAGCGTTCGGCCTCGATGATTCGGTGTGACGTCCACGTCCGATTTCCGCGAGCCCGCATCGGTGGCCTGGGCATAACGTCGTGTGCGTGACCACCACCCGACAGCTCGACTTCGACGCGTGCTACCTGGCCGTGTCCGCCCGGGACTCCCGTTTCGACGGGCGTTTCTACACGGCTGTCACGACCACCGGCATCTACTGCCGCCCGATCTGCCCGGCCCGCACGCCCGGACGGGGAAACGTCCGCTTCTACCGGCACGCCGCCGCGGCCGAGGCCGCCGGATTCCGGCCCTGCCGCCGCTGCCGCCCGGAGCTCAGCCCGGGTGACCCCGGCTGGGACGTACGCGCCGACCTGGTGGGACGCGCGCTGCGGCTGATCGACGACGGCGTCGCCGACGACTCCGGCGTCGCCGGGCTGGCCCGGCGCCTGCACGTGACCGAGCGCCATCTCCATCGCCTGTTCGCCGCCGAACTCGGCGCCGGACCCCTCGCCGTCGCCCGCACCCGGCGGCTGCTGCTCGCCAAGCAACTGCTCACCGAGACCACTCTGCCGATCACTGACGTCGCGTTCGCCGCCGGGTTCGGGAGCGTACGGCAGTTCAACGCGGCCATGAAGGAGTCGTACGGCTTCGCGCCGGGCGAGCTGCGCAAAGGCAACGGGCCGGTCGGCGGCGGGGCCCTCTGCTCCCCCGCGAGCGGCCTGACCCTGCGGCTCGGCCACCGGCAGCCGTACGACGCGCAGTCGGTCCTGCGCTTCCTCGCCGCCCGGGCGATCCCGGGAGTGGAGACGGTCCGCTGGTCCGGCACGGACGTCGCGGCGTACACCCGAGCCGTCCCGGGCGGCTCGATCACCCTGCGGCCCGCCGCGGACCACGTCAGGCTCACGGTGCGGACCACCGAGGCCCACCGCCTGTCGCCGCTGGTGGCGCGGTGCCGCCGGCTGCTCGACCTGGACGCCGACCCGGGGGCGGTGCGGGAGATCCTCGGCCGCACGTCGCTCGCGCCACTGGTCGAGGCCCGGCCGGGCCTGCGGGTGCCGGGGGCGTACGACGGGTTCGAGGCGGCCGTCCGCGCCGTCGTGGGGCAGCAGATCTCGGTGGCCGGGGCGCGCACGCTGCTCGGCCGCATCGCCACCCGCGCCGGAACCCCCGCCGTCACGGACCCGGACTCCGCCGGCTCGGGCGGAAAAGCCCCCGGCCCGGAGCAGAACCCTTCCCCCGCCACCCGGAACACCACCGCCGCGGACCGGAACCGCGCCGACGAGGAGCAGGACCTTTCCACCGCTCACCGGAAGTCCTCCCTCACGGATCGGGAGCCCACCCCGGAGGCGGTGAACGAGATCCCGCTGCTGTTTCCCACCGCCGACCGGCTGGCGGACGCCGATCTGGACGGCCTCGGGCTCACCACCCGCAGGACCGCCACGATCAGGGCGCTGGCCGAGGGGGTCGCCTCCGGCGAGATCGACCTCGACGGCGCCGGGGACCCGGCCGACACCACGGCCCGGCTGCTGGCGATCCCCGGCATCGGCCCGTGGACGGCGAGCTACATCGCGCTGCGCGCGCTGCGCGACCCGGACGCCTGGCCCGAGGGCGACCTCGTGTTGCGCAGGACCATGGACCGGCTCGGCATCACGACCGGCGAGACCGAGGGGTGGCGGCCCTGGCGCGCGTACGCGGCGGTCCACCTGTGGAGCCACGCCGCACAGCCTCAGCCCACGATTCGTACTCACCAGATGGACGTGACGAACCGATGATCCTCACGCAGATCGTGCCCACCCCGGTGGGCCCTCTCGCCCTGCTGGCCCACGACGGCGCACTCGTCGCCGCGGGCTTCACCGCCGATCCCCGCGAGATGTACGCGCGGCTCTCGCCGTCGCTACGGGCCCTCCCCCTGCGGGAGGACGACCTGGGCGACGCGGCGCTGGCCGTCCGCGAATACCTCGACGGGAAGATCGACGCCCTCGACCGGGTCCCGGCCCGGCAGCCGGGCACGCCCACCAGACAGCGCCTGTACGAGGCGCTGCGCGCCGTGCCCGCCGGCACCACCGTGTCGTACGCCGTGCTGGCCGAGCGGGCGGGACTGCCGAGGACCGCCGCGCGGGCCGCCGGGTCGGCCTGCGCGCAGAACCTCGTCGCCCCGTTCGTGCCGTGCCACCGTGTGCTGCCCTCGACCGGCGGCTACGGCGGGTACTACTACGGCACGCCGGTCAAGGAATGGCTGCTCGCCCACGAGTCCGGCGTGGCCTGACGAGCGAGTGGCCTGACGAGCCGCCCGGTGAGCCGGGCGGCCGGTCACTTCTGGACGACGCTCTGGACCTCCCCCACGGGCACGTCGCGCTGGGCGTTCACCTGGACCGGCGCGTAGTTGAGCGGCGCGTAGATGAACGGGTCGACCGCACCGCCGCCGAGGTTCTGGCCGTTGCCGACGACGTTCCAGGTGGTCGTCACGGTGAGGGTGTAGACCTTGCGCGGCTGGTCGATCGACGCGCGCTTGTAGCGGACTCCGCAGGTGAAATCGCCACCCTTGACGTACGGATGGCCGGTCTGGCCGCAGCCGGTGGTGACGACCTCAGCCCGGTCGGGCGACGTCCCCGGCTTGATCGTCATGCCGTTCTTGTCCGGCGTGGCCGTGACGGTGGCGGACATGACCCCGGGCAGCGTGGCGGTGACGGATCTGGGGGCCTGGTTGGCCTGGTCCAGCCAGACCCATGTCTCCAGGTTCACGTAGCTCTTGGCGTCCGGGCTCAGCTTGATGGTCGGCTGGGGGACGGTCAGCGCGGCCCGGGCGAGCTGCGCGAGCTGCTCGAACGTGATGCCTCCTGCGGGTGTGTCCCCCTCCGGCACCCACACGAGCGGATCACGCCCGGACGCGCACGCCTCCCCCTTGGGGTCGCCCGCGTTGTAGCCGACTCCCCACCACGAGCCCTTCTCGTCGAGTTTGCTCGAGAACTCGCCGAGGTCCGGCCGGTAGTCGCCGCCCGTCTCCACCGACTCCTTCTTCTCCCGCACCTTGAGGTCACGCGCCTCCTGCGCCGACATGCTCGGCTCGTACCAGCACGGATTGGGCATCTTGTAGCCGTCGCTCTTGCCCCTGAGCCCGCTGCCGGACAGCGTGATCTTCGAGTTGGTGAGCTTGACGCCGGCCTTCCTGCCGTGCTGGAAGGCCTCGCCGTGCGGCCCGGCGCCCGGGTCCGCCGAGGCGGGCGGCGTGGCAAGCGGCGTGAGCACCGCGAGCATGCCGCCCGCCAGCAGGGACGTCACCGCGATTGTCGGTCTTGTAGTCAACGGAGGCACTCCTTAGCGCGCTCGTCCGGATAGTCCGCGTGGTGATACATGGCGATTCGCCAGGCGCCGTCGTCCCCGCGGCGCAACCCGGCGGTCTGCAGGAAGACCGCACGCGGGCGTTTCAGCCAGGCGGGCTGACCTGCCAGCGGGGTGCCCTCCTGGTCGGTCAGCCGTACGCCGGTCAGATCGACGCAGGCGTCCGCCTCGGCTCCTCGCCCCATGATCGCGGGCACGGTCAGGGAGTAGACCTTGGCGACGCCCCGGGCCGACTGCCTGTCCTTGAGGAATCCGTGAACCCATCTGTCGGCGTCACGGAAGGCCGACGACCCCGGGTCGATCCCCTTGGTGTACGACCGGTCCTCGCCGAGGGTGCCGACGGCCCGCCACTGGGCGGTGAAGTCGTCGGCGAACGCCTTGACCACGGCCGACCGCACCGGGTCGAGCCCCTGCGGCCAATCGATCTCGATCCGCAGGCCGGGCGCCGCCGTGATCACGCCGTCACCCGTCCCGTCACCCGTCTCGTCGCCTGTCACACCGGTCGCCGCACCGGCCGCGGCGGGCGCGGCCGCGCCGCCACCGGGGGTGAAGCCGTGGTCCGCGTCCGGCGCCGCGCAGGCCGACGTGAGCAGCGCGCAGGCCGACACGAGCAGTGTGGCCGCCGCCGTGGCGAGTCCCGGACGCGTCAAGGGGGTCCTCCGCAGTACGCGATCCCCCGCCGGTCCCACCCTAGAAAGGGTCGCCGGTGATGATCCAGCGTCATGCTCGAATCGGCATGGGTCGGGCATCAGGCGCTCCGCTCAGGCGAGACGTTGGGTTCGGAGATCAGGTGAGAGGGTGCGGCGCCAGTCGGGCAGCAACTCGTCGATGAGCGCCTCGGTCTCCGGGGCCATCCCACCGCCGTAGGGGTGGGAGGCCGCGCGGCGCACCAGGCCGTCGACGACCGCCCGCAGCCGGACCGGCTCCCCGGTCGCGTGCGAGGCGCGGAGCAGGTCACGCCACAACCCCTCGTCGTCGGCCGCGAGCAGCAAGCCGGCGCGGGCCGCCGCGACCGCGCCGTACGGGTCGTCGCGCCGCAGCCTGATCTCGCACAGTTGGTGCGCCGCGTCCGCCACCCAGGCCGTCACGTCGTACTCCAGCGGGTCGGCCGCCAGCCAGGCGTACCGGTCCGGCGGCCTGCCGCTCAGCAGCGGCCCGCGCACCAGCCGCAACGCCCGGTTCAGCAGGTCCTCTTCGACCTCGCCCGAGGAGGATGTCCCGGCCCACTCGCTCGCCTGCCGTACGAGGTCCTGGAACAACCGCCAGTCCGTACGGATCTCCGGCCCGAGCCGCAACCGCCCGGACCGGTCGGCGAAGAGGTGGGGACGCCCCTCGGAGTCGCGGCCGAGCCATTCGGCGACCCGGGCGATGGTGGCGTCGCGGACCGCGGTCTGCACGCCGCGCGGCCACAGCACCCCGGCCAGGACGACCGGATGCACGCCGTCGGGATGCGTGGCGAGGTAGACGACGAGTTCGTGGGCGAGGGCGGCCCGGCCCTCTTCGAGCGGATTCACCGGGCTGATCTCGATCGGGCCGAGGACGCGCACCTCGATGGCCGGCGGCTCCTCGCTGAGCCGCTCCGTCACGGGGGTGAGCGGCTCGCTCTCCTGCCGCAACGCCGTCCGGAACAGGCCGACCACCGCGTCGTAGTGCCTGCGCGGCAGCAGGTGTGCCTCGATGTCCAGGCCCAGGGCGTCGACGCGGGTCCGCCCGCCGTCGGTGATGTCCCACTTCCAGGTGGCGTGCGGCACCGCGCCCGCGATCACGAAGCCGGTCGCCGTACGGGTGCCCTTGCCGAGCAGCGCCAGCCGGCGCGCCTCGTCCTCGTCGGGCCGGATGGCCGACAGCAGGTAGTGCGGGGTGTAGGCGGGATCGGCCACCCGGCTGTGCACACGGCCGGTGAGCACGTCGCCGTCGTGCCGGCCGCGCTCCTCGAACTCGGGCAGCACCTCGGCCAGGCTGCCCGCCGTCCTGATCCGCTCGGGCGCGAGCAGGGCGAGCTCCTCGCCGAAACCGACGAGCGTGAGGCGCATGTCGTCGGACCAGCGGTTGGTGGCGAGTTCCACGGCGAGCGCGGACAGGGCGGCGACGGTGTGCGCGCCGGTGATCGCGATGATGCCGTGGGCGGCCTCCAGGTCGACCAGGACCCGGCCGCCCTGACCGGTGCCGAGCGAGACCAGTCCGGGGTAGGGCGCGGGCACCCCGGCGAGCACGTGCTCGTCGATGCGGCGCCCCTCGTGGGCCGGGAGCCGCCAGACCTGCCCGCCGTCGCAGGCCTCCCACGGCTCGGGCGCGTCCTGCTCGGCCGGGTGGATCCACAGGTCGAGGCCCCGGCTGGACAGGTGGACGGCGTAGATGGTGGGCGGCCGCCTGCCGGAGTCGGCCAGCAGGCGGCCGAGCAGCCGCAGGCCGATGTCGAGCATCCGGCTGCCGGGGGCGTCGGCGCCGAGGCGGATGGCGACCTCGGCCTCGGCGGCGTCTCCGCGTGGCCGTGCGATCCGCCGCCCGAACGCCCTGCGCCACAGTTGCTCCCGCCGCCTGCGGCCGAGCAGGGCCAGCAGCCCGGCCGCCGCCAGTGACGACGCCGCGAGGTAGTCGGCGAGCACCGGCCCGCCCCGCTGCCCGTCCTCACCCCGCCCGTCCTCACCGGGCCCGTCCTTCTCGGGCCCGCTTCCGTCGTGGTCGCCGGCCGCCGCGGCGGGTGCGCCGTGGGCGTCGGCCGTGGCACCGGGCGAGGGGGCGGACGACGAGGCGGACGGGGACGCGGTTGCGTGGTGACCGGGCGCCGTGGCCTCGGCGACGGGCCGGACATGCGTCCGAGGCTGCCCCTCCTCCCGCGCGGACCCCGCGTCGGGCTGGTCGGCCGCTCGCCCGGACGCCTGCTCGCTCGGGTGCTCGGTGGGTCGTGCCTCTCCCACGGCGGCCGGCTGGGCGGTGGTGGTCGTGATCGGCCGTGGCGTCCGTGACCCCTCGCCCGTCGCGTGCGCGTCCGGCGTGGTGGCCTTGCCGGTGGCATGCGCGTCCGGCGTCGTGGCCTTGCCGGTGGCATGCGCGTCCGGCGTCGTGGCCTTGCCGCTGTGTCCCGGCGAGTGCGCGCCGGTGGGATCCTGCGGCATCGCGGGCGGTGGCAGCACGACCCCCGGCTTGCCCGGCTGAGGGGTCACCCTGCCGGGCTCGTGCCGTGCGTCGCCCTGATGCTGAGCGGTGCCCTCCGGCCTCGGGGTGGCGGGCCCGGCCGTCGGTGGAGTGTGCCGCACGTTCCCGCCCGGCCCGGCCGGGGTGTCTCCCGAGCCCTGGTCGGGCAGCGTCGTGTCCCTTTCGCCACCGGCCGAGCCGCCGTGGGAACCGGTTCCGCCGGCCGAGGCGCGCGGGTCGGGCGTGGCGTGCGAGCGCTCCTGGGCGCCGCCGGCCGTGTGGTGGGGAGTGGGGCGGGGATGCGCGCGGACGTCGCCCTTGGTGTCCGCCTCCCCGGCGCCGCCGCCGTAACGGGTGGTGCCGTCGAGTTCGGCGGGGGCGTTCCGGTGCTCCCCGAGGATCTCCGGCCGGTCCTCGTCGACGGGCACGACGTGGACGTTCCTCGCGTCGTCCGGCATGTCGAGCACCCAACCGGGGCGGATGAGGTCGGCCATGTGGAGGCGACTGCCGTCGGGCTGCTCCTTGTGCTGGTTCAGCCGGTAGATCTCCGGATAGCGGCGCCCGTCACCCAGGCACTTGTCCGCGATCTCCCAGAGGCTCTCGTGGTGACGCCCGTGCGGGGGCTGCACCACGTAGACCTTCTTGACCTCCCTGGCGTGCAGGGCCGGCCGGTCCGCTTCGGTCTGGGGCACCGGCGCGGACAACACGGCGGCGACCGTCTGCGGCTTGATCACGACGGGCGCGCCCGCGCGGGCGATGGGCACCACCGCGGCGGTCGCCGTGAACAGCAGCAGGACGGCGCCGACGAGGCGGTTCGCGAGCGCCTGGGTGCCGCCCGACAGCGGCACCCGGGCCGGCATGCCGACCCGGCGCAGCCCCGCGTACACCTCGACGACCACGCACAGGAACAACTGCAACCAGGCCAGCCACACCAGGAGGACCAGGATCGCGATGACCGTTTCCGGGCCGACGTGGTCGGTGAACAGGTCGAGGTTCAGCAGGTCGCCGCTGATCGGCGGCCCGGCCAGCCTGAGCAGCGCGTACGGCACGCCGCCCACCAGGCCCACGAGCGCGATGAACGCCCCGATGCCGGCGAACACGTCCTTCGCCCCACGCCTGGGCCGCGACCGCGCCGTCCGGTCGTCGCGCCAGTGCTCAGGCGCCCGCTGCGGTGCCAGCACGGACGGCATGCCCTCGGGACGCGGTCGCGGTCCCCGGCCCGGGTCCTGACGGACGGTTTGGTAGTAGTCCTGGCCGGGAGCGTAGCCGGACGACTGGCCGGGAACGTGGCCGGACGACTGACCGGGAACGTGGCCGGACGACTGGCCGGGAGCCTGGCCAGACGACGGGCCGGGAGCGTAGCCCGTACGGCCGGGCACGCCGCGCGACGGCGCGGCGGCGCGGTCCGGCCACTGCGTCTGCCCCTGCACCTGCGCCTGGGTCTGCCCCTGCGTCTGCGCCTGTGTCTGCCCTGGCTTCTGTCCGGGGGCTTCGCGGGCGGAGTGCCGGCCCTGCGGTGTGGACCTGTCCGTCATTCCTCCCCCGGATCCGGTGCGGCCGTGGCCTCGGCCTCCATGTCGGAGCCGGCGAAGCCGAGCGCGGACAGGAAGAAGGCGTCCCAGTGGACCGCCACCCCCACCGTCACCTCCGCCTGGCCACCACCCACCGTGCAGTCGGTCATGCGTACGCCCTCCGCGTCGCGGTCCGTGGTGATCTCCTCGGCCCGGCCGCACACCGCGCCGTCGTCGGCGAGCAGGCGCACCTGACCGGAGGCCCGCAGGGTCTCCTCGTCGATCTGGTCGGCGGCGGCGCGGGCGGCCTGCTCGGCGATGTCGGCCGCCTTCAGCCGGGCGTTGATGGCCGCCCCGCCGTCGACGAGCAACCCGGCCAGCAGGAACACCGCCCCCGAGAACAGGACCACGAACACCGACATGGAGCCCCGCTCCGCCGCTCTCCGCCGTACGGCCCGGCGTGCCCGGTGCGCACGACGCGCACCTCCACCCGGTGATCCCGGCCGCAGGGCGGCGCCCGGCGCCGGGCCGGAAGCCGGTGCCGAAGCGGAGCACGATGCCGGGGCACGGCCGGATGCCGAGGCGACAGCCGATGCGGGGACGACAGCCGATGCGTGGACGACAGCCAGTGCGGGGGCGACGGCCGGCGCCGGAACAACGCCTGGCGCGAGGGCGGCGGCCGGCGGGGCGGCGGGGCGGGAAAGAGGGATCATTCCTGCACCCTCCGGAACCGCTCCAGCGGCACGACCGAGGTGCCCGACATCCGCTTGGCCGCGCCGAAGCCGAGGACGGCCAGATCGAGCTCGCAGGTCACGGTGGCGCGGACGACCGCGAGATGGTCGTCGGTGCTCATCTCCCACTCGGTGCCCGACATGTCGACCTCCGGGGAGCACTCGCCGGAGAGGGCCGATTCGGCGGCCTCCTTGGCGGCCGACTCGGCCTCCGACCGCGTGCGCTGCACCGAGGCGGCCCGCGCGGCGTCACGCGCCGCCCCGTTGACCTCTCCCTGCGCCTCCACGATCCGGCCCGCCGCGACCAGGAACAGCAGGAACAGCAGGAAGAGCGGGGCGAGCATGACCGTCTCGGCCGTCATCGAGCCCCTCTCTCCTTTCCTGGCGAGACGTGGAGTCCGGACGAGTCCTGGGGCCGGGGTGGAGCGGGAAGCCCGAGCGGAGCGGAGAGACAGAGCAGAGCGGAGAGACAGAGCAGAGCGAGGAGTCAGGGCGGAGCGGGGAGCCGAGGCACGGTTGGCGGCCGGGGCGGAGCGGAGCGTCATTCGCACCCCTCCGAGCCGTCGTCCGGGCGGAAGCACTCGACGGGCCCGCCGAAGCGCGAGGTGATGTGGATGGCCATCTCGGGCAGCAGCGGCACCACCAGTACGGCGTCGCCGGTGACCTCGATGCCCCGCTGGTCGCCCTGCTCCCAGGCCTTCGCCTCGGCGTCGCGCAGCAGTTGCGGGCCGATCGCCTGCACGATCTGCCGGGCCTTGCCCTCCGCGGCGTCCTGCCAGCCGTCGGAGGAGCCCGCCGTCCTGGCGACGCGCGCGCCCTCCCGCGCGGCGGCGTCGGCGACCTGACGGCCGTGGAACCAGAGCGCGACCTGGACGATCAGGAAGACGACCACCAGCACGATCGGCATCAGGATGGCGAGCTCGATCACCGTCGCGCCCCGCTCACCCCGCCGCTCGCCCTGCCGCCGCGGCACGGAGCCGTGGGGTCCTTCGGCACGCGACCATGGAACGGAGCCGCATGGCCCGCCGCCACGCCGCCCGGGTACGGACCCGCACGACCCGCCACCGCACAACCCACCACCGCACAACCCGCCACCGCACAACCCGCCACAGTGCCGCCTGGGTACGGACCCGCACAGCCTGCCACCGCACAACTCGCCACCGCACAGCTCGATGCCACTCCGTCCGGGATCGGAGCCGCACGACACGTCACTCAGCCGTCCGGGACCGGGCCCGCACGGCTCAGTGGCACGCCGGGGACAGGGGCCGC
Organism: Microbispora sp. H10670; assembly: GCF_014161385.1. Lineage (NCBI taxonomy): Bacteria > Bacillati > Actinomycetota > Actinomycetes > Streptosporangiales > Streptosporangiaceae > Microbispora > Microbispora sp. H10670. Next base: position 36,518 of record NZ_JABBWW010000004.1, read on the forward strand.
GTGGCACGCGGCCGCGTCCGCCCTGCACCCTGGTCACCCGCCGCCGCCGGCACCACCGCCGCCACCGCCGCCACCGCCACCCCCGCCGAAGCTGTTCTGGATGTCGGCCTGCCGTCCCTCGACCACCGTCTTGATCAGCGTGGCCAGGCCGAGCGCGACCCCGGCGATGATGGCGGTGATGATCACCCATTCGACCGCCGAGGCTCCTCTGGACGGAGCGTTCCTGGCGCGGTCGAGCCGTACGTGGAGCACGGCGACCAGATAGTGAAACCAGAGCATCAGGCCCCCAACATCTTCATGGCTGCCGGAAAGGTGAGGAAGATCACGAAACCCGCGCACAGCAGGAGCTGGGCGACGAGCATCGACTGGGACCGCTCGCCCGCCTTGCCCTCGACCTCCGCGAGCTCGCGGCGGCGCAGGGTGGCGGCCCGTGCGGTGAGTGACGAGCGCACCTTGGCGCCGTCGTCGGCGACCAGCCCGAGGGCGGCCGAGAGGTCCCGCAGCTCGTCGACGTTGATCTCGTCGCCGAGCTGGCCGAGCGCCTGCCACGGGGTGATGCCGACGATCCGGGCGTTCGCCAGTGCCTCGCGGATGCGCTCCATGGCCCAGTTCGCGCCGGGGGCGGGCCCGGCCGCGTTCCCGGCGCCGCTCGCCCCACCGCTCACGGTGCCGGTCGAGGCGCCGGCGACCGCGCCGCTCGATGCGCCGTTGAGCGTCCCGTTGAGCGCGCCGGGCGCGGCGGCGGGGCTGCCGACGGAGACCGCCATCATCAGCGCCTCCGGGACGCCCCGGCCGCCCGCGAGGTTCATCGCCACGAGGTCGAGGAAGGCCCCGACCGCGTGCCGGAAGTCCCGGCGGCGTACGGCGGCGTCCCGCTTGAGCTGCACGTCGGGCAGCAGGAAGAAGATCACGCAGACGATCAGGGCCGACCACAGCGGCACCTGCAGCGAGACCCCCCACTCCATCAGCGCCAGCCAGCCGACGAGCAGCGGAAACGCCAGCAGGCCGGAGACGCCCAGCAGCAGCTTCGTCGCCAGGAAGCCCTCGAACGACCTGCCGAGCAGCGCGAGGTCGGCCTTGACCGAGCGCGCCTCCCAGCCGCGGCTCTCGTAGAACCGGGCGAGCCGGACGCCGAGCGTACGGCGGAACTCGCTGACGTCCTCCTCCGGCGCGATCAGGGGAGCCCGCGGCACGCCCGTGCCGTCGCGGGCCTGGTCGAGCGCGGCGAGCCGGGCGAGCAGGCCGGGCCGGGGCGGGAACAGCGCCCGCAGCAACAGGAAGATCCCGAGCCCGAGCACCACCCCGGCGAGCACGGTATTGATCACGGCGTCCTCCCTTCGGCCGCGAGACCACCGACGGTTCCCCCGGTGGGGACCGGCCGCGTCTGGGAGCGGGTCTGCGGCGGAGAGATCTCGGCCCGGGGGTGCGGGGCGAGGATCCGGGCGGGCTTGTCGAAGCGGGCGAGCCGCCGCATCCACGCGAAGCCCGCGCCGAACAGGCCGGCCACGATGACCAGCACGGCCTGGCCGAGCACGGAGTTGTACTCCTCCACGTAGGACCGGTTGAACACGACGAGGGCGCCGGCGAAGACGAGTGCGGTGCCGACGACGATCTGCACGCTCTTGCGGGTGGACCTGCGCTCGGCCTCCACCCGGCGGCGCATGTCCAGCTCCTCGCGGGCGGAGACCGCCAGGGCCGACAGCACGTCGCGCAGGCCCGGCCCGCGCAGCCGGGAGTTGAGGATCAGCGCCGCCACGACGAGGTCGGCCGAGGTGTCGTCCAGCTCGTCGGCGAAGATCCGCAGCGCGTCGGAGAGCGGCATCCTCATGTGCAGGCGGTCGACCATCGACCGCAGATGGGGTTGCAGCGTCGGCGACGCGGCCCGGATCGACGAGGGGATGGCCTGCTCCAGGCCGGCCGCGCCGGCGATCGTGTCCCGCAGCGACTCGGTCCAGGCCGCCAGGCCCTCAAGCCGTCGCATCGCGGCCCGCTCCTCCGCCGCGCCGCCGGTGAGTCCGCGCCAGGCGATGACCAGCAGTACGGCGCCTGCCGCGATGACCGGCCACCCCGTCACCACCAGGACCAGCACCCCCGTGATCAGGGCGACCGCCAGCCTGGTGGACAGCGTGCGCAGCAGCGCCGTCCGCTTCGCCCTGCCGTCGGGGGCGGCGGGCCGGGGACGCACGCCGTACAGGGCCAGGGCGAGCAGGAAGATCCCGCCGCCGGCCATGGCGCCGGGCAGCAGCACCAGCGGGTCGAGCAGGTCCGGGGGCACGGGCAGCAGGCCGCTCATCGCCACGCTCCCATCGCCGGGTCGTAGCCGTGGGCGGCCAGTTCGTCCGCGCAGGAGATCGGGGCGTGCGGCACCAGGTAGCCGCCCGCCATCGCGAACACCTCCGAGGACAGCACCCGCCCGTCGCAGCCGGTGACCTCGCGCACGCTGGACACGTAGCGGCGCAGCGTGCCGCCCCGGTGGTAGTCGTTGCGCTTCTCGATGAACACCACGAAGTCGATGGCCCCGGCGATGAGCATGTGGGTGGCCTCGATGGGCAGCCGCTCCACGGCCTGCAGCGCGTAGGTCGCGATGCGGTTGAACACCTCCATGCTGGAGTTGGCGTGGATCGTCGACAGCGACCCGTCGTTGCCCTGGGTCATCGCGTTCAGCATCGTGACGATCTCGTCGCCGAGCACCTCTCCCACGATCACCCGGGAGGGGTTCATGCGCAGCGAGCGGCGCACCAGCTCGGCCATCGTGATCTCCCCCTGCCCCTCGGAGTTGGGCAGGCGGTGCTCGAAGGCCACCACGTTAGGGTGCAGCTCGGGGAACTGGTCCAGCCCCAGCTCAAGGGCGCGTTCCACCGTGATGAGCCGCTCGGTCGGCGGGATCTCGTTGGCCAGCGCCCGCAGCAGCGTCGTCTTGCCGGCGTTCGTCGACCCGGCGAGCATGATGTTCTTGCGCGCCGCGACCGCGGCCGTGAGGAACCTGCCCACCTCGGGGGTGAGCGTGCCGTTCCCGACGAGGTCGGAGAGGAAGACCTTGCCGAGGCGGGACCGGCGGATCGACAGCGCGGGCCGCACGGTGACGTCCATGACCGCCGAGAGCCGCGAGCCGTCCGGCAGGCGCAGGTCGAGCTGCGGGTTCGCGGTGTCGAAGGGCCGCGACGAGAGGCCCGAGTAGGCCGCGAGGATCTGGATCAGCTCGACCAGCTCCTCGTCGGACTCCGCGACGGGATCGTGCATGATCTCCTGGCCGTCGGCGTAGCTGACGAACACCCGGTCGCACCCGTTGATGTCGATGTTCTCGACCTCGGGGTCGTCCAGCAGCGGCTGGAGACGGCCGACGCCGAAGAGCGCGGCATGGATGCCCGCCGCGAGCGCCTCCTCCTCCTCGGCGGTCGGCGGCGTGCGCCCCACGCCGATCTCGCCGCGCGCGAACTCCTCCAGCACCTGGGCGATCAGCGCCCGGGCGAACTGCCGCTCGTCCTCCCCCGACATGGGCGGCAGGCCGCTCGCCTGGTCCAGCCGCCGCTGGTGCGCCAGGCGGTCGCCGACCTCCTGCCGGAACCGCTTCACCAGGCCGTGGTCCACGGTCCGCCGCTGGGCGTTCATGCCGCCCCCTCGCCCGGCCCGCGGGAGCGTCCGGTCCGCCCGGCGTGCCCGGCGGTCCGCGCGATCATGACCGCACCTCCGGGGCCCGTCGCGTGAACCGGCCGCCCGGCTGCCGCCGCGCCGCCTGCGAGTCGTCCTCGCCGCCCGCGAGGTGCGTGGCGAGGCGGGTGGCCAGCTCCCGCGCCGTACGGATCAGCATGCTGCGGTCGAGTTTGCCGCCCCACTGGCCGCGCAGCAGTTCGGCGCCCTTCGGGTCGTGCGCCAGGCCGCCGACGAAGGCGACGTCCCAGCCGGACACGATGCGCCGGATCTCCTCCAGCGACGTGCGGTACGACCGGGGGTCGGCGATGACGACGACGCCGGCCTTGCGGCCGAGCAGCGACAGCCGTTCACGCAGGTGGGCGACATGGTCGAGGCTGGCCCGCGTGAACAGCACCACCAGGTCGGCCTCGGCCATCAGGTCGTTGATAGGGGCGTGCAGCCCGAGGCGGCCGCAGTCGGCGAGCACGTCGGCCTGCGGCAGGGCGGCGAACGCCCGGCCGAGCGGCCCCCACAGCCAGGTGAGGCCCGCCGCCTGCTCGCCGCTGGTCAGCCCGGCCAGCACGTCGAGACCGCCGACGAGCTTCTGCGTGTGCTCGTACACGAGATCGGTGTGGAGCCCGCGCCGCGCGACCGCGCCGAGGCTGAGCAGGCCGCGGCCGGGGTTGAGCACGCTCCCGTCGGCCCCGGGCAGGCGGTAGGCGAGGTCGCCGCCGGACGGGTCGCACTCGGCCAGCAACACCGGGCGGGGCCACACCGCGCCGAGGGCCGTCGCCGCGGTGGTCACACCGGGCGCCCCCTTGTCGGCCGCGAGCACGATCAGCGCCACGTCACTTGACCCCCGGAAGCGAGATGAGGGCGATTTCCCCGCTGGAGGCGTACTGGGCGATGGTCGGCGCGATCGTGGTGTCGACGACGATCGTGACCAGCCCGCCGCCGGACCGTCCGGAGGAGATGCTCCCCACGCGGGCGGCGGTGGTCAGCACCTTCTGCTGGGCGGTGACGGAGCCGCGGCCGGCCGTGGGCACGTAGACCACCTGGACGATCTCGCTCCACCTGAGGTCGCCGGGCATCTGTCCCGCCTTGAGCGAGAGGCCGACCTTGGCCTTGCCCGGCCCGACCTGGTCGCTCGAATTCGAAGTCATCTGCTGGGTGAGCAGCGTGCCCGGCAACAGCGTCACCGCGGCGTACGTCTTGGCCACCTCGTCCTTGTAGCGATAGGCGACGTAGTCGATGCCGGTGTCGGCGATCTGCACCTCTCTGAGGGCCGACGCCGGGATGCGCTGCCCGGCGCCCACCTGCTGGGTGATCTGCACGGCGGAGACGCGGTCGCCGCTGCGCATGACCAGAAGGGTGGTGGCCAGCGCGCCGCCCAGGATGAGGAGGACGGCGAGCGCGGCGAGGGCGGGCTTGCGCTCCCTCGGCGGGACGGGCAGTTTGCGGGAGGCCGGTCCGGACAGGCCGGGCCGGGCCGCCGCGCGAGCGTCCTGCGGCGTCTTCTCGCTGATCCTCATGGGTGGGGGACCCCCAGGATGACGGCGCCCCTTCTGTTTTCGGGCCGCTTGATTGTAATTACGGTCTTACCGTTGCTCCGAATTCACTCCATTATGGCCAGCTCCCGCTGCCATAAGTGGCGCGAAGTGGCGACCCATGCTTATCCGTTAGGAATACGCCTGTCAACGGGAGTCGATCTATCGCCATATCGACACAAGGCTTTACTATCCCGACATTTCGTGATAGTAACTGACCACTTCTTCCCCACTTGTCACATGGTTCACAGGGGCATCTCGGGAAGCACGGCCGGGTCCGCGCCGGGCATCTCTCCCGGTCCGTCACACGTCGCCGGATGACAGACGCTTTTACCTATTCCGGGAAACGCCCAGATGAGCGGCGGGCGCGCGGCTACGGTGTCCCGCGGGAGAGCGCCCGGACCCGAGGCGGCACCGGAGCGGACCTCGGGAAAGATCTTCACGGGACCGCCCCGGGATGAAACGCTTTCCGGAGTTCTCCGCCGCACCACCGCCGTCTGGGAGTCTGCGCATGCGGGTTACGCTCACCGTGGTCACCGAGCACGGCCGCCGGGACGTGCTGGTCGAGGGAGAAGGGACCGCCACGGTCGCCGCCCTCACCGGCGCGCTCACCGCCATGCTGGAGGGCGCGTCCGCCCGGCCCGCCAACGTCGTACGGCTGCCGCGCGCCCGCGCGCCGTACGACATGGACCGGGACCGGCCCGCCAGGCCCGCCGCCGGCCAGGAGACGAGGCTCTGGGTGGACGGCCGGCCGCTCGACCCCGACGCGGTCGTGTTCGGCCTGCTGCGCGACGGCGACCTGGTGGCCCTGGACGGTCACGCCGCGGCCGCCACGGTGACCGAGGAGCCCGGCGGCCCGGCGGAGTTGCGCGTGGTGGGCGGGCCCGGCGCGGGGGTGGTCCACCGGATCGGGCTCGGCGCGCACACGGTCGGCGCCGATCCCGCCTGCGCGATCTCCGTGCCCGACCCCGGGATGCCGCCGGTCGCGCTGGTCGTCAGGCTCGCCCTCGGAACGGCCACCGTGGAGCCCGCAGGACCGGCGTCCGCCCCCGGCGGCGAACCGGTCGCCCGGCTGGAGGGCGAACCGGTCACCGGGGCGGTCGAGTGGCCCGCGGGCGGCATGCTCTCCTGCGGCGGCTCCGTGCTGTCCCTGGGCCCCGTGCGGCCCCCGGACGCCCACCTCGACGCGCTGCAGGACGGCGGGCTCGCCTACAACCGGCCGCCGCGCCTGCAGCGGCCCGAGCGGCAGCGGCGGTTCACGGTCCCGGCCGAGCCGAAGCGGGGCGAGGGCATGCGGCTGCAGTTGCTGGCCGCGATGCTGCCGGCCGTCCTCGGGGTGGTCATGGCCCTCGTCACGCACACGTGGTACTACCTGCTGATCGCGTTCATGACGCCGCTCATCATGATCGGCCAGTGGGTGAGCGACCGCAGGCACGGCAGGAAGAAGCACCGCCAGGCGATCAAGGCGTACCGCGAGCGGATGGCCGCCTTCGAGGCGGAGGTGGCCCGCGCGGTGCGGCAGGACGAGGAGGCCCGCCGCCAGGGCGCTCCCGACCCCGCCGAGGTGCTGCTCACCGCGACCGGGCCGCGCCGCCGCCTCTGGGAGCGCCGCGTGCACGACCAGGACGCGCTGCGGCTGCGGATAGGGCTGGCCGACCTGCCCGCCGACCTGGAGTTCGAGCCGGAGACCGGCACTTCCCCCGACGCGGCCCGGCGGGAGCCGCCCGTCTGCCACGACGTGCCGGTCGCGCTCGTCATGCGCCGCCTCGGCGTCGCGGGCCTGACCGGGCCGCGGGAGGTGGCCCTCGGCTGCGCCCGGTGGCTCGTCGGCCAGGCCGCCGCCCTGCACAGCCCCCGCGACCTGGCCGTCGTGGTGCTGTCGGCCAACGCCGACGGCGCCGAGCAGTGGAGCTGGGTCCGCTGGCTGCCGCACTGCGCCCCGGACGCCGCCCGCGGGGGCGCCCTGTCGTCCGACTGCGCCGCGCTCGTCGGCGCCGACCCCGAGGCCGCCGCGCGCCGTGTCGCCGAACTCACCGCCCTGGTCGCCGAACGCCTCGACAGCGAGAACGGCTCCGGCCCCTACCCGGGGGCGCCACGCGGCGCCCGCCTGTCGGGCGGCCCGGCCGGCTGGGACGACCTGGGGCGCGGAGGCGGGAACCGGTCGGCCGAGCCGGCCTTCACGACCTACGACGAGCGGCCGTTCGACGTGCTCGTCGTGCTCGACGGCGCGCAGGTGCTGCGCGGCCTGCCCGGCATGCCGCAGGTGCTGAGGCAGGGACCCCGGGCAGGGGTCTACACGATCGCGATCGACGACGACGAGCGGCTGCTGCCCGAGGAGTGCGCGACGGTCGTGTCCTGCGACCCCGCCGGTGGCGTACGGCTCCACGGCGGCGGCCTCGACCCGATCACGGGCATCCGCGCCGACCGGGTCTCGCCGTCCTGGGCCGAGCGCCTGGCCCGCGCGCTCGCCCCGCTGCGCGACGTCAGCCGCGAGGACCCCTCGGCCGCCCTGCCCGACGCGGTCCGCCTGCTCGACCTGCTGGACGTCTCGCCCGACCCCGCCGCCCTCGCGGAGCGGCAGGGCCGTACGACCCGGGCCCTGATCGGCGTGGGACCGGAAGGGCCGTTCGAGGTGGACCTGAGCAGGGACGGCCCGCACGCCCTGGTCGCGGGCACGACCGGCGCGGGCAAGTCGGAGCTGCTGCAGACCCTGATCTGCTCGCTCGCCGTGGTCAACCGGCCCGACGAGATGACGTTCGTGCTGATCGACTACAAGGGCGGCGCCGCCTTCAAGGAGTGCGTACGGCTCCCGCACACGGTCGGCATGGTGAGCGACCTCGACGGCCACCTGACCCAGCGGGCCCTGTCGTCGCTGGCCGCCGAGATCCGGCGCAGGGAGCGCCTGCTGCTCGACGCGGGGGCCAAGGACATCGAGGACTACCAGCGGTCGCGCGGGGCCACCTGGGTCCTCGGCAGCGGCGGCGTCCGGCGGACGCGCGGCGGCGGGATCTTCGCCGCGCCGGTGCCGGAGAGCGCCGGCAGCAAGAGGGACCTGCCGCCGCTGCCCCGGCTCGTCCTGATCATCGACGAGTTCGCCGCGCTGGTGGCGGAGCTGCCCGACTTCGTGGACGGCCTGGTCGACATCGCCCGCCGGGGCCGTTCCCTCGGCATCCACCTGATCCTCGCCACCCAGCGGCCGGGCGGCGTGGTCACCGCCGACATCCAGGCCAACACCTCGCTCAGGATCGCGCTGCGGGTGACCGACGCCCGCGAGTCCGGGGACGTCATCGACGTGCCGGACGCCGCGCACATCTCCCGGGCCACGCCGGGCCGCTGTTACGTGCGGGCGGGCTCGGCCACGCCGGTCGCCGTGCAGACGGCCAGGATCGGCGGGCGGACCCCCCATGCCCGGGTCCGCGGCAACGGCGCGGCCGACGGCGGCGCCGAGGACGTGCGGGTGCTCGACCTGCCCTGGCCCGCGCTCGGCCACCCCCTGCCCGCCCCGCCCGCCCAGGCGGGGAGCGGCACCGACCTGGCCCTGCTCGTGGACGCGCTGCTGGAGGCCGGGAACGGGCTCCCTCGCCAGCCCAGTCCCTGGCTGCCGCCCCTTCCGGACCGGGTCGTGCTCGACGTCGAGGCCGCGGCGGCGGGACGGTCGGGGTCGTCCGTGAGGTACGAGGGGGGCGCCGGGGAGACCGGCTCCGGGAGCGACCCGCTCGACGGCGGGGCGCTGGCGGCGGCGCCGCCGTACCGGCCGGGGATCGAGGAGGTGCCGCCGCTGCCGTTCGGCGTGACGGACCTGCCCTGGCGGCAGGGCCGGCGGGCGCTCGCGCTCGACCCGCGCCACGGCGGCCACCTGCTGATCGCGGGCGGCGCGCGCAGCGGCAGGTCCAGCGCGCTGCGGACGATCGCGGGGTCGATCGCGGCCGGCGCCTCCCCCGAGGACGTGCACGTCCACGCCGTCGACTGCGGGTCGGGCGCGCTGCTGCCGCTCGTCGCGCTGCCGCACTGCGGCGCCGTGGTCACGCGCGACCAGATGGACCGGGTGGAGCGCCTGCTGACCCGGCTGCGCGCGGAGGTCGGGCGCCGTCAGCACCTGCTGGCCGAGGCGGGGTACGCCTCGCTCGCCGAGGCGCGGGCCGCCGCCAGGTCCCGGACCGACACCAGGCCGCTGGCGGCCCGGGACCGTTCGGGCGTGGGGGCGCTGCCCTGGATGGTGCTGCTGCTGGACCGCTGGGAGGGATACGTCGCGGCGTTCGAGAACTACGACTACGGGCGGCTGGTCGACGCGTTGCTGCAACTGCTGCGGGAAGGACCGGCCGTGGGGCTGCGCGCCGTGGTCACCGCCGACCGGTCGGGCCTGATCGGGCAGATCTCCACCGTCTTCGACGACCGGCTGGTGCTCCGGCTCGCCGACCCCGCCGACTACGGGCTCGCCGGGCTGCCCGTACGCAACCTGCCGACCTCCATGCCGCCGGGCCGGGCCCTGTCGGTCGGCGACCACGGCCTGGTGGAGAGCCAGGTCGCGCTGCTGGGCGACGACCCCTCCGGCCCCGCGCAGGTGGCGGTCCTGCAGGATCTCGCCCGTACGACCGCGGCCAGGTTCGGGGGCACGACCGGGGGCACGACGAGCGGCGGGACCGGCGGCGGGACGGACGACGGGGAGGCGGGCCGCGCCTGGGTCTGGCCGTCGGAGCCCCCGCTGCGGGTGGACGCCCTGCCGATGCGCATCACGGCGGAGCAGGCGATGGACCTCGCTCCGGCGTTCGAGCCGCCGTCGGCGCTGTGGGCGCTGCTCGGCGCGGGAGGCGACGCGCTCACGCCGCTGGGCGTGGACCTGCAGGGCCAGGGCCCGGCGGCGGTGATCGCCGGACCGCCCCGCTCGGGCAGGTCGTCCACACTGGTCACGGCGGCACGCTCACTGCTCGCCCGGGGCACGCCGGTGCTCGTCGTGACCCCGCGCCGCAGCCCGCTGCGCGACCTCGCCGGGGCGTCCGGAGTGCTCGCCGTGCTGGACGGCAACGCCAGAAGCGTGACCGGGGGCGGCGCCGACGAGTTCGGCGGCCTGCCCGGCGCGCTCGATCCGCTGGCCCTGGTCGCCGGGCACGAGCGTTACGTGGTGGTCGTGGACGACGCGGAACTGATCTCGCCCGACTCGCCGCTCGGGCTGGCCCTGGACGAGATCCTGCGCACCGGCCGGGACGGCGAGCACGGCCTGCTCGTCGCGGGGGCCACCGGCGACCTGGCGACGGCCTACCGGGGCTTCGCGGCCGAGGCGCGCAAGGGCAGGACCGGGCTGCTGCTCAACGTGCAGAGCCCGGCCGACGGGGACCTGTTCACCGTGCGGCTGCCGCGTGGCGCCGTGGGCGGGCCTCCCGGGCGGGGCCTGCTGGTCATCTCGGGCACCGCGACCCCTATCCAGTGCGCCGTCCCCCAGTGACCCCGTGCCGTGCGTGGCCCTGTGCCCGACCCTGTGCCGGACGTCGTGCCGGACGTCGTGCCGGACGTCGCGTGGGCGGCGTCCGGTGGTGTGACGAGGACGGCATTTCGGGTCTTTTCTGGCCCGAAGGCCGTCCTTTTTTCGCGAATCGCCGGGCGCCTCGTCAGCCGAGGCGCCCGGCGAGAGATCGTGCGGATTTCGTCAGCGGGTGGCGGACTCGATGTTGCCGCGGTAGGTGGTGATGACCCGGGAGGCCTCGTTGAGCTCTTCCGCCATTCGCTGGAACGCCGTGCGGTAGCTCTGCCAGGCGTCGTGGAAGCGCTGCGCGCCGGGGCCGGTCCAGGCGGTGCCGACCTTGGCCGCCTCGCGGTCGAGAGCGGCCATCGTGGTGCGAACCTGGTCCGCCTGCTGGCTGAACTGCGCGGCCATGCCCTGCATCTCCGCGGGGTCGCCGCCGAGCAAGCTGTTACTCATTCAGTCACTCCTCCATCGACAAAGGGGCCGCCCTCACCGTAAAACGCATGTCAATCCTGTGAAGACCTTATGCCGAGCGGCTATATCGGAAGGCCAGGAGAATGTGGCTTTTCTGGTAGTTATTCCTCTTGGGCCGGGTCTTGCCAGGAGGCCTGGCGGGAGCCTGTGCGGCCGCGCGCCCTCCGAAGGGGGACGACTCCGGCGCCCCCTGAAAATCCCTGCCCGGCGTAGGTCAGGGGTGCCCCTGGGGCCCCCGGCGACGAGGCGGCACCTCTACACTCCCAGGCAGGGTTCGCGAGCGCTGAAGGGAAGGGACATCCCGGTGCAAAAGGTCCTGATCGCCAATCGTGGCGAAATCGCCGTACGGATCGCCCGGGCGTGCCGGGACGCCGGCCTGGCCAGCGTGGCGGTGTACGCCGACCAGGATCTGGACGCGTTGCACGTGCGGGTGGCCGACGAGGCGCACGCGCTCGGCGGGCAGAGCCCCGCGGAGACGTACCTCGACATCGCCAAGATCCTGGCGGTGGCGGCGAAGACCGGCGCGGACGCCGTCCATCCCGGCTACGGCTTCCTGGCCGAGAACGCGGCCTTCGCCCAGGCCGTGCTCGACGCCGGTCTGATCTGGATCGGCCCGCCGCCCTCGGCGATCGACGCGCTCGGCGACAAGGTCCAGGCCCGGCACATCGCGCAGCGCGTCGGCGCCCCGCTCGTGGCGGGCACCCCCGACCCGGTGTCCGGTGTGGACGAGGTGGTCGAGTTCGCCGGGCGGCACGGCCTGCCGATCGCCATCAAGGCCGCCTTCGGCGGCGGCGGCCGCGGGCTCAAGGTCGCCCGGACGATGGAGGAGATCCCCGACCTCTACGAGTCGGCCGTACGTGAGGCGGTGACCGCCTTCGGGCGCGGCGAGTGCTTCGTCGAGCGCTACCTCGACCGGCCGCGCCACGTCGAGACCCAGTGCCTGGCCGACCGGCACGGCAACGTGGTCGTCGTCAGCACCCGCGACTGCTCGCTCCAGCGCCGTCACCAGAAGCTCGTGGAGGAGGCCCCGGCGCCGTTCCTCACCGACGAGCAGCTCGGCCTCCTCTACTCGTCGTCGAAGGCCATCCTGCGCGAGGCGGGGTACGTCGGCGCCGGCACCTGCGAGTTCCTCGTCGGCCAGGACGGCACGATCTCCTTCCTGGAGGTCAACACCCGTCTCCAGGTCGAGCACCCGGTGACCGAGGAGGTCTCCGGCATCGACCTCGTCCGCGAGATGTTCCGCATCGCCGACGGCGAGCCGCTGGGGTACGACGACCCGGTGCTGCGCGGCCACTCGATCGAGTTCCGGATCAACGCGGAGGACGCGGGCCGCAACTTCCTGCCCGCGCCCGGCACGCTGACCTCGATGCGCGTCCCGTCCGGGCCGGGCGTACGCCTGGACGGCGGCTACGAGACCGGGATGAGCGTCCCGCAGGCGTTCGACTCGCTCGTGGCCAAGCTGATCGTGACCGGGGCCACCCGCCGGCAGGCGCTGGAGCGGGCGCGGCGGGCGCTGGCCGAGTACGAGATCGGCGGCATGCCGACCGTGCTGCCGTTCCACCGGGCCGTGGTGGAGGACCCCGCCTTCGCCGGCGAGCCCTTCTCCGTCCACACCCGGTGGATCGAGACCGAGTTCGTGAACGACATCCCGCCGTACGAGGCGACGGCGGAGGCGTCCGGCGAGCCGGCGGGACGCGAGCGGATCACGGTCGAGGTCGGCGGCAAGCGACTGGAGGTCGTGCTGCCCGCGGGGCTGGGTTCGTCCGGCCTCGGGCCGGACCGGCCCGAGCCCAGGAAGGCGGCGCCCAGGCGGTCCGGCGGGAGCGGCGCGAAGAAGGCCGCGGCGAGCGGCGACGCACTCGTCAGCCCGATGCAGGGCACGATCGTGAAGGTCGTCGTCGCCGACGGGGACACCGTCGAGCCCGGCGACACGGTCATCGTCCTGGAGGCGATGAAGATGGAGCAGCCGCTGACCGCGCACAAGGGCGGCACGGTCACCGGCCTGGCGGCCGCCGTCGGCCAGACGGTCACCGCCGGGACCGCGCTCTGCGAGATCAAGGACGCCTGACCCGGCCCGCGATCACGGCGCGGAGCCGGGTGACGACCGTACGGTGACCGTGCGGTGTGGTGCGGCGATGGGGAACGATAGTTCCCTGTGGAGGAACCATCGCGCCCTGCCGTTCGTCCAGTAGGGCGAAGGAGGCTTAAGCCGTGACCATGAAATCACCGCTCGGACGGGCAGGGGCCGCCCTGGCGGCTCTGTTCGCCGGGCTCTTCATCTCGCTCGCGCTCGCTCCGGCCGCGAACGCGGCGGCTCCGCCGGACCCGGCCACGGTCGTGGCGTCATGGAAGAACAGCAGTAATCCGCTGTTCGTCCAGCCCGGGTCGCCGCTCTCGTCCGACCAGCAGAGCAAGATCCGCAAGGAGCTGGAGGACTCGAAGGCCAAGATCTACATGGTCGCGCTCCCGGACGGCACCGTGACCACGGCCCAGGTGAGCACGTACATCCCGCAGCTGATGACCGAGCTCGACAAGGCCGGGCGGTCGCGGGCGACCGTGGTCCTGCTGGACGGCATGAGCCTGTTCGCCGGCTCCAACGACCTGCCGAAGAACGCCGCGGGAGCGCTGGCCCGGCTGTCCACCAACGCCAACAGCGACGTGGTCAGCGGCATGCAGGACTTCGTCAACCGGGTGAACCTGGTGCACGAGGGTGATGTGAAGGGCGCCCGGGGCACTGGTTCCACCGTCGGTGGTGGAGGCGGCTCGGGCGTGCTCGTCGGCATCCTGGGCGTGGCCGTAGTGGGAGGTGCCGGTTTGTGGATCATCGGACGCCGCAACAAGCGCAAGCGTGAGGAGCGCGAGGCCGCCGAGCTGGCCGCCGTGAAGCAGACGGTCGAGGAGGACGTCACCAAGTTCGGTGAGGAGATCACCGCGCTCGACGTCGACGTCAAGATGCTGCCGCAGGCGGAGACGACGGGCGACTGGCAGCGCGCGCTCGACTCCTACGAGCGGGCCAAGACCGAGCTGGACGGGATCAAGCGGCCCGAGGACCTGCGTACGGTGACCTCGACGCTGGAGGACGGCCGCTACGCGCTGGCGTGCGTCAAGGCGCGGGTGAACAACCAGCCGCCGCCCGAGCGGCTCCCGCCGTGCTTCTTCAACCCCCAGCACGGCCCGTCGGTGCGCAACGTCCGCTGGGCGCCCCCCGGCGGCGCGGTGCGCGACGTCCCCGCCTGCGCGGCCGACGCCGAGGCGGTGGAGCGCGGCTTCGACCCGCAGATGCGCGAGGTCATGGTGAACGGCCACCGCAGGCCCTACTGGGACGCCGGGCCCGCCTACCAGCCCTACGCGTACGGCTACTACGGCGGCTTCGGCGGCGACCTGCTGACCGGCATGCTCGTCGGCACCATGCTCGGCAACGCCTTCGGCGGCTGGGGCTACGGCGGCTACGGCGCCGGCTACGACTCCGGATACGCGGCGGGCGTCGAGTCCGGCGGCGGCAACGACTGGGGCGGCGGCGACTGGGGTGGCGGCGGTGGCGGCGACTTCGGTGGCGGTGGCGACTGGGGCGGCGGCAGCGACTTCGGCGGAGGAGACTTCGGCGGCGGCGGCGACTGGTAACGCCTGACGCGACATCGGACACGACCTCGGAAGGGGGCGGACCACGACGGTCCGCCCCCTTCGTCGTCGGAGACGTCCGGGAAGCGAGCCGTGACGGGTCAGGGATGCATGAGGAGCAACGGGTCGCAGGTGTCGGTCCCCGTCAGGTGGGGGTTGTTCGGGTCGACCAGGCCCTTCTCGCTGTTGACGATGTAGTAGCCCCCGGCGGGCCGAGGGATCACGATCAGCGTCTGGTACTGCATGAGCGACTGGGCCTTGGCGGTCGTCCCGCCGTGGCCCAGAGAAGCGACCAGCATGGCCCTGAGCATGGCGAAGAGGTTGTCGTGGTTGAATCCCGGCCAGATGAGCACCCGGTAGGTGTGCGGGATGATCCCGAGCTTCTCACTGAGACCCCGTACCGCCACGCGCGAGTCCGCCCAGTTCGCCACGGTCCAGGCGGCCAGGTTGTCCTGCGCGGCGAGGTCGTTCCAGGACTCCCGGCGTGCCCGTGCCATATGGATGTGCAACTGGTCGAAATTCCTGATCGCCTTCGAGTTGATCCCCAGCCCCACCGGGGTGGGAACCACGGTGGGAGTCTGGGTGGCGTAGTAGTCGGCGGCGCTCCAATAGTTCGGCGCGCTGCTGCCGCAGATCCAGGAACACTCGATACCGCTGATCCGCTCGGTGGGGACGAGAATGTAGTTGACGTATCCCTTCTTGCTCTTGGCACCGCCCATCACCACGTAGTCGGCGTGGTTCTGCAGGCAGGTGTTGTTGCTGTGGCACTTCTGGCTGCGCTGCCAGAGAGAGTCCGAGTCGGAGGTCTTGCCGCACTCCTTGGGATCGGGCCCCTTCACCAGGCTCGGCGGAGGCACCGCCAGGGCGTGCCCGGCGTCGGCGAGAAGGCCCGCACCCGCCAGCACGCCGGCGCCCGCCAGGCCGGAGAACTGGATGAACCGGCGTCGAGTCAGCTCGCTCGCCTCGTCGCCCGCCCGGTTTTCATGCATTACTACCCCCGATGACCCGCACCTTCACTCGGCCGGGTTGATCCCCGCCGGGCCGGCCGATAAAAGCCCCTGGAACAGCCTTGGATTTCCACGGGAGACATCGGGAAACTGCGGGGCGGCCGAGCGGACGCCCATTAGAATGAACCGTCACGAAATACCATGCGATATAGGGCGAAAACGACAGAAGCGAATATGTGCGCCGATTATCGTGGTATGAACCCGCGTCCCGCCCGGGTCGAAGCGGCCGTGGTCGCCCGTGAGACACCGTCAGCGACTTGCAAGCGGACGTAAAGAGCGCGTGGGAGACTCGGGGCGTTCCCCCAGGAGGCCCCCCTTGCGCCGTTTCGCCCCCCTCTTCGTCGCCGTCCAGGTCCTGTCGCTCGCCTTCCTGCTCGCGGCCCTCTTCCCGTCCCCGGCGGACGCCGCACCCGTTCCGTACGCGGCTGGCGCGACGGCGACGGGTGCGCCGTGCACGCCGGGCAGCGGCGTCAAGCTCCGGGGCAGGGACCTCACCGAGGGCGGCACCCTCCCCGCCAACCTGCGGTGCGCCGACCTCACCGGCGCCAAGCTCGACGGGGTGGATCTCACCGCCAAGGACCTGACCGGAGCCGTCCTCCGCAAGGCGTCGCTGAAGGAGGCCGACCTCGGCCAGGTCCATCTCGACTACGCCGACCTGCGCGGGGCCGACCTGTCCGACGCGGACCTCGGTCAGTTGCGGGCGAGGAAGGCGGACCTGCGCGGGGCGATCCTCACCGACGCGGACGCCGTCCAGGCCGAGTTCCCGCACGCCGACCTGACCGGCGCCGTCCTCACCCGGGCCGTGCTCACGCAGGCCGACCTCACCGACGCCACGCTCGTGGACGCGGACCTCAGAGACGTGACGCTCGGCCAGGCCAAGGCCCGCAAGGCCGACCTCACCCGGGCCAAGGCCGGCGGGGCCAAGCTCGGCCAGGCCCACCTGGAGCACGCCGTGCTCAGGAACGCGGACCTGTCGGAGGCGGAGTTCACCCAGGCCGAGCTGGACGGCGCCGACTTCCGGGGAGCCGACGTCGGCAGGGCGTCCTTCATCCAGGCGAGCGACGTGAACCTCACCGGCGCCCGCGGCACGCCCGTGAACCTGCCGGACGACGCCGTGGCGCCCGGCCGGACCGGCGATGCGGAAGAGGACGCCCAAGTCGGCGTGGACGACGTCGTACGCGACGACACCGGCGACGATCCCACCGTGCGCCCGGGCGGCACGCGGGGCCCGTCACCGGCGGTGATCCTGGTCGTCGTGAGCGGGCTCGGGCTGATCCTGACGCTGGGCATGTGGGGCGTCGCGCACCGGCGCAGGCAGCGCTTCGCGGCGGAGATGGCGGTGGTCAGGCACGCGGCCGAGGAGGACGTGACCCGCTTCGGCGAGGAGATCGACGCCCTCGACTTCGAGATGAAGATCAACCAGATCAGCGGCCCGTCGCAGGAGTGGCGGGCGGCACTGGACGCCTACGAGGCGGCCAAGCAGGCGCTCGGCCTCGCCCGCACGCCGTACGAGCTGCGGGCGGCGGGCGTGACCGTGGCGCGGGGAAGGGAGGCCCTGCGGCAGGTGCGGTCCCGGCTGCCCCACACGGGCGGAAGCCACTGAGCCTCGACGCGCTCAGACGCCGGACCGGTCAGATGCCGGCGGTCAGGGGCGACATGAGGCGGCGGGCCGCCTCGGTGATCGAGCCGGACAGCGACGGATAGACGGCGAACGTGTGGGCGAGCTGGTCCACGGTCAGGCGGTGCTGCACGGCCACCGACACCGCGAGGATCAGCTCCGAGGCGCGCGGGGCGACCACGACGCCGCCGAGCACGATGCCGGTGTTGGGCCGGCAGAACAGCTTGACGAAACCGTCGTTGAAGCCCTGCATCTTGGCCCGGGCGTTGGTGGCGAGCGGCAGCTTGACCACGTTCGCCTCGATCTCGCCTGACTCGATCTGCCGCTGCGAGATACCCACCGCGGCGATCTCGGGGTCGGTGAAGATGTTCGCGGCGACCGTGGCCAGCCGGATCGGCTGCACGGCCTCGCCGAGCGCGTGCCAGACCGCGATCCTGCCCTGCATGGCGGCGACCGAGGCGAGCATCAGGACGCCCGTGCAGTCCCCCGCGGCGTACACGCCCGGGGCGGAGGTCCTGGAGACCTTGTCGACCTCGATGAAGCCGCCCCGGTCGAGCCGCACGCCGTTGTCCTCCAGCCCGAGCCCGGAGGTGTTGGGCACCATGCCGACGGTCATCAGACAGTGGGTGCCCTCGGCCGTGCGGCCGTCCTCCAGCGTGACGACGACCCCGTGCTCGGTGCGCTTGACGGAGGCGGCCCGCGAACGGCCCATGACGTTCATGCCGCGCCGCCGGTAGACCTCTTCGAGCACCTCGGCCGCGTCGGCGTCCTCGTTGGGCATCATCCGGTCGCGGGAGGAGACCAGCGTGACCTCCGACCCCAGCGACTGGTAGGCGCCGGCGAACTCCGCGCCGGTGACGCCGGAGCCGACCACGATCAGGTGCCCCGGCAGCTCCTCCAGGTCGTAGAGCTGCCGCCAGCTGAGGATGCGCTCGCCATCCGGCTCCGCCCCGGGCAGCACCCGGGGGTGGGCGCCGGTGGCCACGATGACCACGTCGGCCCGGATCGTACGGTCGCCCGCGCGGACCACCTGGGGATCGACCAGCCGGCCGCGGGCGCGGATGACCTCGACGCCCTCGGCGGCCAGCCGGGCGGCGATGTCGCCGGACTGCGCCAGCGCCAGTTCCTTGACGCGCTTGTTCACGTTGATCATGTCCACGGCGACGCCGCCCGCGTCACCGTCGAGGCCGCCGTCGAAGCGGACCCCCACGGAGGCCGCGTCGAGGAGCGCCTGCTTGCGGGCGGAGGTGGCGATCAGGGTCTTGGACGGCACGCAGTCGGTGAGAACGCACGCCCCGCCGGGCCCTTCCTCCTCCACCACGGTGACCCGCGCCCCCAGTTGCGCGGCGACCAGGGCCGCCTCGTATCCGCCGGGGCCGCCACCGATGATCACGATCCTTGTCACATGCTCCATTGTCCCGCATCCTGGCTACGTATTCCCGGCGAGGGCCGCGTAACGGGTCAACTACTCGTATTTCTCTCGCCACACCCCATGCGCGCGCTACCCGTCCAACTTCGGCGATCTTGGATTAGGCTTGGGTGCCGTGCCTGTTTACGCGGCCTACGGCAGCAACATGGACCCCAAGCAGATGGCGGAGTGGGCGCCCCACTCGCCCATGCGAGGAACGGGGTGGCTCCCGGGCTGGCGGCTCACCTTCGGCGGCGAGGACGTCAGCTGGGAGGGCGCTCTCGCCACGATAGTCGAGGATGCCGACGAGCAGGTATTCGTGGTCCTGTACGACGTGCCGGAGTGGGACGAGCCGTCCCTCGACCGGTGGACGGGCACCGACCTCGGCCTCTACCGCAAGGTGCGGCTCCGCGTCGCGACCCTGGAGGGCGACGTGCTCGCCTGGTCGCACGTGCTCGACTCCTACGAGGGCGGCCTGCCCTCGGCGCGCTACATCGGCATCCTCGCCGACGCCGCGGAGAAGGCGGGGGCTCCCGACGACTACGTCACGGGGCTGCGCAACCGCCCCTGCAAGTCCCTCGGCGACTGACTCCGTCCGCGGCGGCGACCCGAGCGACAGAACGGCAGGTGGAGCCGCCGGACTCCGTCATGCCCTTCTGTACGCTCAGCAAAGTGACCCCTTATGACCTGGCGGCCGAAGCCGCGACCACGTTGAGGAACCTCACCGGCATCCCCTCCTTCGACGCCGCCCTCGTCATGGGCTCGGGATGGGTGCCGGCCGCGGACGCGATCGGCGAGACGGTCGCCGAACTCCCGGTGACGAAGCTGCCCGGGTTCACCCCGCCTGCGGTCGCCGGGCACGCCGGCACGGTACGCGCGGTGCGGACGGCGGCCGGGCTCAACGGGCTGATCTTCCTGGGGCGCACGCACCTGTACGAGGGGCGCGGCGTGGACCCGGTGGTGCACGGCGTCCGTACGGCCGTCGCGGCCGGGGTGCGCACGGTCGTGCTGACCAACGCGGCGGGCGGGCTGCGCCCGGAGACCCAGAAGGTCGGCGACCCCGTGCTCATCGCCGACCACATCAACCTGACCGGGAGCAACCCTCTCGTCGGCGCGACGTTCGTGGACCTGACCGAGGTGTACTCCAGGCGGCTGCGGGACCTCGCCCGCGAGGTGGACCCCTCACTGGCCGAGGGCGTGTACGTGGCCTTCCGCGGCCCGACGTACGAGACGCCCGCGGAGATCCGCATGCTGCGCACGCTCGGCGGCGACCTGGTGGGCATGTCGACCGTGCTGGAGGCGATCGCCGCCCGGGAGGCCGGGGCCGAGGTGCTCGGGATCTCCCTGGTCACCAACCCCGGCGCGGGCCTGGCGGACGAGCCGCTCAACCACGAGGAGGTCCTGGAGGTCGGCCGCGTCACCGCCGCCCGGATGGGCGTCCTGCTCGCCCAGGTCGTCGACAAGCTGTAGGGAGCACCCGTGACCGATCTCGTACGGCTCGCCCGCGAATGGCGTGACCAGGACCCCGACCCCGACACGCGGGCGGAACTCGACGCGATCCTGGACCGGCAGGATCTCGACGCGCTGGAGGACCGCTTCGGCGCCAAGCTGGAGTTCGGCACGGCGGGCCTGCGCGGCGCGCTGGGAGCCGGACCGAACAGGATGAACCGGGTGACCGTGATGCGGGCCGCCGCCGGGCTGGCCCGCGTGCTCGGACCGGGACGCCACGTCGTGATCGGCTACGACGGGCGGCACAAGTCCGACGTGTTCGCCGCCGACACGGCCCGCGTGCTGACGGGCGCCGGGCTGCGCGCGTCGGTCATGGCCGGGAGGTGGCCGACGCCGGTGCTGGCGTTCGCCGTCCGCCACCTCGGCGCGGACGCGGGCGTGATGGTCACCGCCTCGCACAACCCTCCCCAGGACAACGGTTACAAGGTCTACTGGGGCGACGGCGCGCAGATCGTCCCGCCGATCGACCAGGACATCTCGGCCGCCATCGACGCGACCGGCCCGGTGGACGCCCTCCCGCTGGGCGACGCCTGGACGACCCTCGGCCACGACGACATCGTCACGCCGTACCTGCGGGCGCTGACGGCGCTGCCGCTGGGCGACGCCCGCGCGATCTCGGTCGCGTACACCCCGCTGCACGGCGTCGGCGGCGCGACCGTGTCCGAGGCGTTCCGCGCGGCGGGCTTCGAGGTGCCGGTCATGGTCGGCCGGCAGGCCATGCCCGACCCGAACTTCCCCACCGTGGCGTTCCCGAACCCGGAGGAGCCGGGCGCGATGGACCTCGCGCTCGAACTCGCCGCCGCCACCCGCGCCGACCTCGTCCTGGCGAACGACCCGGACGCCGACCGGTGCGCGGTCGGCACGCCGCTGCCCGGCGGCGGCTACCGGATGCTGACCGGCGACGAGGTGGGCGGGCTGCTCGCCGAGCACGTGCTGCGCCACACCTCGGGCGGCGACCGGCTGGTCGCCACGTCGATCGTGTCGTCCTCGCTGCTCGCGAAGATCGCCGCCGATCACGGCGTGCGGCACGCCGAGACGCTGACGGGCTTCAAGTGGATCATGAAGTCCGGGCCGGGGCTCGTCTTCGGGTACGAGGAGGCGCTGGGCTACAGCGTCGGGTCGGACACGGGCCTGCCGGTCCACGACAAGGACGGCGTCGGGGCCGCGCTCGCCGTCGCCGGGATGGCCGCCGCGGCCAGGCGGGAGGGCCGCTCGCTGCTCGACCTGCTGGACGACCAGGCCCGCCGGTACGGCCTGCACGCGACCACCCAGCTGTCGGTCCGGGTCGAGGACCTGTCCCTGATCGCGAAGGCGATGGAGCGCCTGCGGGCCAATCCTCCGGCGCGGCTGGCGGGCCGGGCGGTGGAGTCGGCCGAGGACCTGTCGCGAGGGGTGGCCGGGCTGCCGCCGACCGACGGCCTGCGCTACCGCCTCTCCGGCGACGCCCGGGTCATCGTCCGGCCCAGCGGCACCGAGCCCAAGCTCAAGTGCTACCTGGAGGTCGTCGTGCCGGTCGGAGACGAGGACGTCGCGGAGGCGAGGGCACGGGCCGCCGCGGACCTGGAGGCACTGAGACAGGACCTCGCCACCGCCCTGGCCCTCTGAAAGGCTCCGCGCCACTCGCGTCCCGGGCCGGCCGCGCACCGGTGACCGGCCGCGCGGGTTCCGCACGAGCACGTTGGACGGCCCAGGCCCCTGCGACGTGACCCCCACCGGCGCCTCCGCCGGTGGGGCCGGTAGGCGCAGGGGCCGGGGGTTGAACGGCCCGGCTACTGGCGGGCGCCGATGGCCTCGGCCGGGCGGGCGCGCAGGGCGAGACGCGCGGGGAGGCTCGTGGCGACCAGGGCGAGCGCGGCCACGGCGGCGATCACCAGCGCGTAGCCGGCCGGAGGGACGTGCGGCAGGGCCGACCCGGTCATCCCCCTGCTGAAGGCCGACAGCGTGACCAGCGCGATGCCGGTCCCGGCGAGCACCGAGACGACCAGCGCGGTCAGGGTCTCCAGGCGGAGCATGCGCAGCACCTGCCGCCGCGTCGCGCCGACCAGACGGAGCAGGGCCAGCTCCCGCGACCGGTCCATGGTGGACATGGCCAGCGTGTTGACCACGGCGATCGCGCCGAACGCGATGATCAGGCCCATGGCCACGTAGTCGACCTCGGCGTTCGGCGCCCGCGTCCCGGTCCCCTCCGCCGGCGACACCACCGGCGCCACGGCCGCCAGGGCCTCACGCCGGACCGAGGGCGCCTCGACGAGCAGGGTGCCCGAGGGATCGTCGACATGGCCGGCCACCAGCGCGTACGGGAGGGTCAGGTCGCCGAACCCGAGGCCGCGCGAGTAGATCGCCACGACCTTCAGCTCCGCCGGGGTGCCGTCGCCCAGGGTGAGCCTGACCGTCTCGCCGGTCGACAGCCCGAGCCTGGAAGCCGCCGACTCGCTCAGCGCGGCCGACCGGGCGCCGAATCCGTCGAGCGAGCCGGACACGACTCCCAGGTCCACGGCCTGACCGATCGGCCGCTCGCCACCGTCGACGCCCTGCGCGCCGTACCTGTCCAGCCCGACGCGCACGGAGGTGCGCACCACCGAGGCGACGGCCGTCACGCCCGGCACGCGGCGCATCGCGTCCGCCGTCACGCCGCTCACCGTGTAGTCGGCGTGGGCACCGGCGGCGGCCTGTGTGGCCGAGGCGTGTCCCATCGTGGTCTGGGTGAACAGGATGGTGCAGGTCAAGGCCACCAGAAGGGTGAGCGGCGCCATCACGGAGGCCATCCGTCCCGGGTCCGTCCGCAGGTTGCGCGCCGCCAGGTGTCCGGCGCGCGAGGCGCGCAGCGCGACGCCGAGCAGGGCGCTCGCGGCGCGGGCGAGCACCGGCCCGAGCAGGGTGACGGCCGTCGTCCAGACGAGTGCGGTCAGCATCGTCACGGGGCTCGACGCCGCCTCGGTCTCCAGTCCCGACAGCACCAGCGTCAGCGCGATCCCGCCGGCGACGCACAGGACGCCCGCGACCGACCGGCCGAGGGGCAGGCCGCCCCCGCCCATGGCGGCCTCGCCGAGCGCCTCGACGGGACGGATCCGCGCGATCCGGCGGACCGACAGGCGGGTCGCGGCCCAGGCCGCCACCACGGCGGCGAGCAGGGCGGCCGCCGCCGGGAACGGGCTGATGATCAGACGCAGGTTCTCCGGCATGGCGCCCAGTTCGACGAACCGGCCGCGCAGCCAGAACCCGAGACCGGCACCGGCCGCCGATCCGACGACGCCGGCGACCAGGCCGACCAGCAGCGCCTCGCCGCCCAGCAGCCTGCGTACCTGCCCGGGCGTGGCGGCGACCGCGCGGAGGAGGGCGATCTCGCGCCGTCGCTGCCGGACCGCGAGGGCGGAGGTGCCGGTCACGACGAGGATCGCCACCAGCAGGGACGTGCCGCCGAGGGCGCCGCCCAGGCTGATCAGCCGCACCCGCGCCTGCTCCGCGTCGAGGAACTCCACGGTGCCGCGCCCGTCCCCGGTGTAGGCCACGAGACGGTCGGTCAGCACCGGCGAGACATCCACGTGGGGGAACACGCCGATCGCGGTCACCAGCCCCGGGCGCCCGGCCAGCCGGCGCGCCTCGGCCGTCGAGAAGAACACCGTTTCCTGGCTCGGCAGGGCCTGCGCCGTGACCCCCACGACCCGGTACGCCTCGCCTCGGACATGGAGAGCAGCGCCGACGGACAGACCGGAGCGGGCGTCCACGACCACCTCGCGGTTCTCACGCGGCGGGCGTCCCCGCGCGACGGTGAACGGCGTGAGCCCCGCCGACTCCCACCCGTGCCCGAGAGCGTGCCCGTTCACGGGGAACGTCACCTCGGTCAGCACCTCGGAGACGCCCGGCAGGCCGCGCAGCCGCGCGGCCGTCGCCTCGGGGATCCAGACCCGCTCCGACAGCGGCTTGGCCTTCGTCTTGACCTTCCCGGAGGACGCGGCCACGGTCTCGTGGACGTTCTGGTCACCCGCGACGATCAGCGGCGCGCCCGCGTAGCGCTCCGGCGCGACCCCGCCCCGCAGGCCGGTCTCCAGCAGCATCAGGCACGCGCAGACCAGCGCGGCGGCGCACACCAGCGCCACGAACGCCCCCGCGAACGCCGCCCCGCGGTGCCGCAGGGTCTTCAGTGCGAGTCCGGTGATCATGCCGCGTACGCCCCCAGCCTCGTCATGCGCTCGGCGACCTTCTCGGAGCTCGGCGCGGTCATCGCGTCCACGATCCGGCCGTCGGCGAGGAACAGGACGGTGTCGGCGTAGGAGGCCGCCACCGGGTCGTGGGTGACCATCACCACGGTCTGACCGAGGCCGTCCACCACCTCCCGCAGCAGCCGGAGCACGTCACGGGCCGTCATCGTGTCGAGCGCGCCGGTCGGCTCGTCGCCGAAGACCACCTGCGGCCGGGTCACCAGCGCCCTGGCGATGGCCACCCGCTGCTGCTGACCGCCGGACAGCTGGGCGGGGCGCTGCCCGGTCCGGCCCGCCAGCCCCACCCGCCCGACGATCTCCTCAAGCCAGGCCCGGTCGGCCCGCACCCCGGCCAGCCGCATCGGGAGCGTGATGTTCTCCAGCACGGTCAGGGACGAGACCAGGTTGAACGCCTGGAACACGAAGCCGATCCGCTGCCTGCGCAGCTCCGTCAACCGGGTCTCGTCCATGCCGGACAGCTCCGTGCCGCCCAGCCGCACCGAGCCGGAGGAGGGCGTGTCCAGCCCCGCCGCGCAGTGCAGGAACGTGCTCTTGCCCGAACCCGACGGTCCCATCACGGCGGTGAAGCTCCCGCCGGGGATGGTCACCGAGACCTCACGCAGGGCCGCCACCGCGCCCTGTCCCTTCCCGTACACCTTGCTGACCGCGTCAAGGCGGAGCACCTCTGTCATGTGCTCAAGCCTGCTGATCAGCGGTCACGCGTCCCAGAGACGGCCTCACCTCCTGCCCATGACCTCATCATGATCCGGACACTGGTAGACATATCCGCGTGATTCGCGTACTCCTTGCCGAGGACCAGCACGTCATCAGGAGCGCCCTCGCCGCCCTGCTCGGGCTGGAGGAGGACCTGGAGATCGTCGCGACCGTGGAGTCCGGGGAGGCGGCCCTGGCCGCCGCGCTGGTCCACCGACCCGACGTCGCCGTCCTCGACATCGACATGCCCGGCAGGCTGGACGGCCTGGCGGCCGCGGCCGAGCTCCGCACGCGCCTGCCCGCCTGCCGCGCTCTGATGCTGACGGCGTACGGCAAGCCGGGACACCTGCGCCGTGCCCTCGGCTCGGGTGTCGCCGGATTCGTGCTGAAGACGGCGCCGCCGGACGAACTGGTGGCCGCCATCCGCAAGGTCGCGGCCGGGGAACGGGTGCTCGACCCCTCGCTCGCGGTCACCGCCTGGGACCTGGCGGACAACCCGCTCACCCCACGCGAGGCCGACGTGCTCCGCCTGGCCGCCGCCGGCGCGGACGCCACGGACATCGCCGCGCGGCTCCACCTGGCCGCGGGCACGGTGCGCAACTACCTCACCGTGATCGTGACCAAGCTCAACGCGCGTAACCGGACCGACGCCGTGCGCATCGCCACCGAAGCCGGCTGGATCTAGCGGCCGGCTCGACCCACTGACTTGCTCGATTTAAGGGCGCGGCTCGATCTAAGGGCGCGGCTCGATCCGGATTCGCGCGGGCAGCGGCGCCTGGTGGGGCACGCAGGCGTCCAGCGTGAACCGGTCGCCGTCGGCGTGCGAGGTCAGCCGGCCGTCCAGGGCCGCGAGGCGGGTGGTCAGGTTGCCGATGCCCGACGACCCCCACCGCGTCTCCCCCGGCCGCGCGCCGTCGTTGCGCACCCGCAGCCGCAGCCCGCTCTCGTCGGCGCGCATGGTGATCGCGCAGTGGCGGGCCTCGCTGTGCCTGAGCACGTTCGTCACGGCCTCCCTGAGCACGGTGCCCAGCACGGTCTCGACCTCGGCGGGCAGGTCCGGCTCGACCGGCTCCACGGTCACCCGGATCCCGGCGGCCGACAGCACCGTGCGCGCCGACTCCACCTCGGCGGCCAGGGACAGCTCCCGCTGCTCGCCCGACACCGAACGCAGGTCCGCCCGCGCGCCCTCCGCCATGGCGACGACCTCCTCGATCCGCTCCCGCGGGCTCTCCAAGCGGCGGGCCAGCTCACAGGTCAGCAGGATCGCGGCCAGGGAGTGCCCGAGCAGGTCGTGCAGGTCGCGGGCGGCGCGCAGACGCTCCTCGACGATCGCGGAGCGGGCCAGGCTCTCCCTCGCGGCCTGGAGCTCCTTCACGATCTGGGCCAGGCGGAGCAGTGCGTAGACCACCAGCCCGGTGACGAGCGCGCTGATCGTGCTGTTGGCGAGGACGGGGGCGGGCAGGCCGAACAGCATCCCGGCCCCGGCGACGCTCGCCACGATCGCCGCCGCCGTCGGCCACGCGGCCCGCCGGGGGAACGCGAGCAGGACCGGCCCGGCGAGGAAGCCCGCCGCTCCGAGCCAGACGGGTCCGAAGACCGGAACAGGCGCGTACGTGAGGACCGCCATCACCCCGAGCGCCACCATGTGACGCCCGTTCACGGAGCGGAGCTGCATGACGACGATCACGGCGAGGCACGCCGCGGCCGGGACCACGAGGGCGCCGGAGAGCTGGAGCAGCGCCTTGACGCTGAAGCCCACGAGGACGGCCGCGAGCACCGTGACCGACACGGCGTACGACGCGTCGCCGGCGAACCTCGGCAGGAACCGGCGCCGCTCTCCCTCCGCCGGCGATTCCGGAGCACGGGCGTCGCCGGCGCCCGTCTCGCCCGGCGGCGCCTCGATGGAAGGACTGCGGGGAAGCGTCGCCTCCACCACGAAGCGTCCCGTGGGGGACAGACCGGTGGCGAGGGTGCCGCCCGCCTCCTCCAGCCGGAGCCCGTCGAAGTCGGGGCCCTCGGCGGTGCGGTGGCCGTCGTCGACGACACGCAGCCGCACCTTGTCCCCCTGCTCGCTCGTCTCGATGACGCACAGCCGGGCGGTGCCCCGCCTCAGCACGTCGGTGACGGCCTCGCGCAGCACACTCGCCAGCAGCGCCCCACCGGGGCCGAGGGGCTCGGTGTGGCCGCCGCGCACCTCGACGGCGACTCCCGCGACGTCGAGCATCGCCCTCGCCGTGACCAGCTCGGGAGCGAGGGACGTGGCGCGGTAGTTCGCGGAGGCGGCGCGGGCGTCGGCCAGTGCCGCACGCGCGGTGGCGGTCACCGAAGCCAGCACCTCGGCCGCGCCGTCGGGTTCCGCGAGCGCGCGGCGGCCGCCGTCGACGATCACCTCCAGGCTCCGCCCGAGGCCGTCGTTGAGCTCGGCCGCCAGGCGCAGCCGCTCGGCGCCCACGGCCGCGGCGGCCAGCGAGAGCCGGGCGGCGTGCATCTCGCCCGCGCGCTCCACGAGCCGGGTGAGACCGAAGACGACCAGCGCGACCAGCACCACGGTGATCGTCGCGTCGGCCGTCGCCCCGCCGCGGGCGGCGTCGATCAGCGCCGCGCTCACCACCACGAGCGGCGCGAGCACGCGCGCGGTACCACGATGGGCACTGGTCAGCAGCAGCGCACCGGCCAGGAAGCCCAGGATCCCGGTGGAGACGCCGCCGATGACGCTCGCCGTGTAGACGAGGGCGGCCTGCGCGGCGAGCAGCCACCACTTCCTGAGCTTCAGCAGGTAGAGGACCTGCACGCCGAACACCGCCAGCGCGATCGGCGCGCCCGCGACCACGTAGACGCTCGCGAGCGCGGCCAGCACAACGACGACGATCATCCGCGCCAGACGCACTCGGACCCCTTCGGCAAACGACGACCACCCCGGCGTCGCACGGGCATGCCGCGCGGCGCGCGCCAGGCCGCGGTGCGTGCTCCGCCCCCGCTCCCCGCCTCCTGATCAGGAGAGGACGACGGCGGCCACGACCAGCGCGAGCGCGGCGGCCAGGACGGCCAGGGCGGAGGGCGACCAGGTGACCCGGGTCTCGCCGGTGGACGTCTGCCGGCGCGACCTGCTCATCTCCTCAAGCTGCTGGGCCACCCAGTCGGCGTGGGTGCGTCCGCCCACGGCCGCCGTGGCCCGCTCGACGCGGTCCTTCGACGAGGCCGCCTTGACGGCCTGCCCGGCGGCCCTGGCCCGCTCCCGCGCCGTGGCCTGCGGTGTCCAGCAGCGTACGGCCGTCCCGCCCGACTCGATCACGATGGCGCTGGTCACCGAGAGGTCGTCGACGGCGTTCCAGGGGATGTAGGCGTTCCTGAGCACGTTGCGGACGCGGACCCCGCCCTCCTCGGCGAGGATGGCGGGCCGCAGCGCCATGACGAAGACCAGGGCCGTGATGACGCCGAGCACCGCCCCCGCGATCAGCGCGCTGGGCATCCGGCCGTGGGCGATCAGGTCCCAGGTGTTCCAGGCGGCGAACACCAGCCAGGCCCACCCGAAGATCCAGGCCAGCTTGGACCGGTAGATTTGCGGCTTCACGCGCCCTGCCGCATCCGTGCGAAGGCGGGCTTGATCACGCCGTTGATCAGCGCGAGCCGCTCGTCGAACGGGATGAACGCCGACTTCATCGCGTTGACGGTGAACCACTGCAGGTCGTCCCAGCCGTAGCCGAAGGCGTCCACCAGCTCCGCGAACTCCCGCGACACGCTGGTGCCGCTCATCAGCCGGTTGTCGGTGTTGACCGTCACGCGGAAGTACAGGCGGCGCAGCAGGCCGATCGGGTGTTCGGCGATCGACGGGGCGGCCCCGGTCTGCAGGTTGGAGGTCGGGCACATCTCCAGCGGGATGCGCTTGTCGCGGACGTAGGCCGCGAGCCTGCCGAGCTTGGCCTCGCCGTCCGCCGGCACCGTGATGTCGTCGATGATCCGCACCCCGTGGCCCAGCCGGTCGGCGCCGCACCACTGGATGGCCTGCCAGATCGACGGCAGTCCGAAGGCCTCCCCCGCGTGGATCGTGAAGTGGGCGTTCTCCCGCTGGAGGTACTCGAAGGCGTCCAGGTGCCGCGTGGGCGGATATCCGGCCTCCGCGCCCGCGATGTCGAACCCGACCACGCCGAGGTCCCGGTAGCGTACGGCGAGCTCGGCGATCTCCATCGAGCGCGCCTGGTGGCGCATCGCGGTGAGCAGCGTGCCGACCCTGATACGCGTGCCGCCGTCCGGTGCGGCCGAGCCGAGCCGGAACCCCTCCAGCACGGCCTCCACGACCTCGTCCAGCGACAGGCCCTGTGAGGTGTGCTGTTCCGGCGCGAAACGGACCTCGGCGTAGATCACGCCGTCGTCCGCCAGGTCCTCGGCACACTCGGCGGCCACCCTGACCAGCCCGGCACGGCTCTGCATGACCCCGACCGTGTGGGCGAACGTCTCCAGGTAACGCTCCAGCGACCCCGAGTCCGCCGCCTCCCTGAACCAGGCCCCCAGCTTGTCCGGGTCGTACGTGGGCAGTTCGTGTCCGCACTCCCGGGCGAGCTCCACGATCGTCCCGGCCCGCAGCCCGCCGTCGAGATGGTCGTGCAGGAGCACCTTGGGCACCCTGCGGATCTCCTCCAGAGTGGGCAACTCGTTCATCAAAGCCTCCGAGAAACCCCCGCCTTCGGGCGGAGGAGGAATCGGACTGCCTGCGGGGGCAGGGCAGGGATAGGCGTTTCGCCGCAAAGCGAACCGCTGTACGAATTCACGCGATCGTCAACTGATCGGGTGGCATGATGTGCGGCGTGGCGCAGACGGTGAAGCGGGCCTACAAGTACCGCTTCTACCCGACCTCCGCGCAGGCCGCCGAGCTTGCCCGGACGTTCGGGTGCGTGCGCCTGGTCTACAACAAGGCCCTTGAAGAACGTACCCGCGCCTACACCAGGGAAAGCGCCCGCGTCTCCTACGCCGAGTCCTCGGCCGCGCTGACGGCGTGGAAGCGCACCGAAGAGCTGGCGTTCCTGGCCGAGGTGTCCAGTGTGCCGCTGCGCAAAACCGCAGGCAGCGGCAATCGGGCCAAGGCCAGGGTGAAGGTCGCCCGCCTGTACGCGCGGATCGCCGACCGGCGCCGGGACTTCCTGCACAAGCTTTCGACTCGGCTCGTCCGTGAGAACCAAACGGTCGTGATCGAGGACCTGACCGTCCGCGCCATGGTCAAAAACCACTGCCTCGCTCGCGCCATCTCCGACGCCTCCTGGCGGGAACTGCGCTCGATGCTGGAGTACAAGACGGCCTGGTACGGGCGGGAACTCGTGGTGATCGACCGGTGGTTTCCCAGCTCGAAGCTGTGCTCGGCCTGCGGGACCCTGCACGAGGCGATGCCGTTGCACGTCCGGGAATGGGCGTGCGCCTGCGGCACGGTCCATGACCGGGACGTCAACGCCGCCAACAACATCCTCGCCGCCGGGCTGGCGGAGAGGTGAAACGCCTGTGGAGCTGGTGTAAGACCTCAACGAGAGCCCTCTCGGACGAGGCGACCGGCGGCGAAACAGGAAGACCAACCTGTGAGGGTTGGAATCCTCTCTCTTCAGGGAGGGGAGGATGTCAATCGCCCTCCTCACCGCGGTCGTACATCCGGCAATCCTATCCACGGACCCGGATCGGGCGGCCTGGCGAGATCCGCCGTCGCTCAGTCCTCGCGGTTGGCGGTGTCCGGGGAGAACGCGGGCAGGCAGACCGCCACGTACTCGGCGCCGGACGGCCCGGCGCTGTAGCGGATCTTCTCTCCCGGCTCGCTGGCGAACGCCTGGCCCGCCTCCACGACGGTCGTCCCGCCCTCGTGCTCCACGACGACCGACCCCTTGAGGACGAGCGTGTACTCGGCGAACGCGGGGGCCTGCGCGGGCTCGCTCCAGTCCGCGGGCGCCACCATGTGGGCGATGGAGACCTGTTCGTCGCCGCTGTTGACGCGGCCGACGTACTCGTCGATGACCTTCCCGCCCGGCACCGGCACCCGGGTGGGTCCCTCGATCTTCCTGACCATGCCGACCAGTGTCGCAGTGGGCGGCGCCCGCCACGAGCCCGGGGGCCCACGCTCCCCCGGGCTCGCATTGGCGAGGTGATCAGACGAGTTCCGGCACCGGTTCCTCCCTGGCCTCGACCGGCCGCCGGAACCGGAGCCCCGAGACGGCGACCGCCAGGCCGGCGAGGGCGAACCCGGCCGAGACCAGGATCGCGGCGCGGAACCGGGTGATCGGGTCACCGCCGTCCGCCCCCGCGGTGAGGACGGCCGTGACGATCGCCAGCACCACCGCGCCGCCGACCTGCCCGGAGGTGTTCAGCAGCCCGGAGGCGAGCCCCTGCTCCTCGTCGTCGACCCCGGCGGTCGCCTGGATGTTGAGCGAGGGGAAGGACAGCGCGAACGCGACGCCCAGCAGAAGCATGCCGGGCAGCACCATCGTGAACAGGCCGGGGTGCAGGTCCACCCGCAGGAACACCGCGTAGCCCGCGAGCAGCGCGACCGACCCCACCACGATGAGGCGCGCGGTGCCGAAGCGGTCGGCGAGCCTGCCCATCGTGGTCGAGCCGACCGCGACCAGCAGTCCGGCCGGAAGGAACGCCAGCGCGGTCGTCAGGGCGCTCCAGCCCAGCAGGTTCTGGAAGTACTGCATCGCCACGAACTGGAAGCCGACGTACGAGCCGAACAGGATGACCAGCCCGACGTTGGCCCGGACGAGCGGTGCGGAGCGCAGGATGCCGAGCCGGACCAGCGGGTGCCGCACCCTCCGCTCCAGCCGGACGAACAGGCCGACCAGGGCGGCGGACGCCGCCAGCGACACCACGGTGCGCGCCACGCTCACCTTGGGCGCCTCGACCACGGCGAAGACCATGAGCAGCATCGCGGCCGTGATGGTCACGGCGCCGAGGAGGTCGTGGCCGCCCTCCCCGCGCTCATCGCTCCGCTCCAGCAGGCGCGCCCCGGCCACCAGCGCGATGATCGCCACCGGTACGGGCATGAGGAACGTCCAGCGCCATCCGATCTCGGTGAGCACGCCGGACAGCACCAGCCCGAGTGAGAAGCCGCTGGCGCCGGAGGCGGTGAAGATGCTCAGCGCCCGGTTGCGGGCGGGTCCTTCGGCGAAGGTCGTGGTGATGATGGACAACGCGGCCGGCGCGGTGAACGCGGCGCTGACGCCCTTCGCGAAACGGGCCGCGATCAACAGCGTCCCGTCGCTCATCAGCCCGCCGAGCAGCGAGGCGACGGCGAAGAGGACCAGGGCCGACAGGAACACCCGGCGACGGCCGAGCAGGTCGGCGGTCCGGCCCCCGAGCAGCAGCAGACCGCCGTACCCCAGCACGTAACCGCTCACCACCCACTGCAGCGAGGTGGTGGTCATCCCGAGATCGGCCTGGATGGACGGAAGCGCCACCCCGACCATCGACACGTCGAGAGCGTCGAGGAACACGACGGCGCAGAGCACCGTGAGGGCACCCCACAGGCGGGCCCCCCAGCGCTCGTCCTTGGTGGAGGAAATCATGGGCCAGAACTTACATGCACGCGCATTCAATGCACAAGCATTTAATGTTGTTGCATGTAGTTTGCGTGGGTGGTATGGTCGCGCGCAGAAAGGCGGTCGCGCATGAACGACACCGACACCGATTTCGTGGTCATGGCCTGGCGCGCGCTGCTCGCCCGTCACGCCGAGGTGTCATGCGTCCTGGAGCGCGAGCTCAGCGACAAGCACGGGCTCGGAGTGAGCGAGTTCGAGGTGCTGGAGCGCCTCGCGGAGGGCCGGTCGTCCTGCCAGGAGCCGGGCGAGGTCAAGTTCCGCGTGCAGGGCCTCGCCGACCAGGTCCACCTGAGCCAGAGCGCGCTCTCCCGCCTCATCGCGCGGCTGGAACGCGAGGGACTGGTCGCCCGCGCCCTGTGCGAGGCGGACCGGCGCGGAGTGTTCGTGCACATCACCGAGGAGGGCCGCCGCCGGCACGCCGAGGCGACCCCCACCCACAGAGCGGTTCTGTCCGCGCACCTGTTCCCGCACCTCGTCGACGCCGGCTGCGCGAAACCGGCCGAGGACGCCGCTCCGGAGGACGCGACCTCCCGCCAGGCCTGACCGCCACGGGCGGGTCGGTCAGGCGGTGCCCGCGAGGGCCAACGGGACGCCGTCCGGGTCGACGAGCAGTCCGTCCGCCGCGACCCAGGCGCCGGACGCGACCAGCCTCCCGGCCTCCCTCCCGGGGTCGTCCACCGCGAGGGCGACGTGCCGGAAGCCGCGCCGGCCGGGGTCGGCCGTCCACGGGCTCGACGTCGTCGCCGCGGTGAACGTGAACACCTCCAGTACGGCAGGCCCCGCCAGCAGGTAGGTGATCAGGAAGCCCCGGGGATCCTGGTCCTGGGTGATCTGGCCGATCACCTCGTACCCCAGGGTGTCGCGGTAGAAGGCCAGCGCGGCGTCGAGCCCTCCCGACGTGATCGCCACGTGGTCGAAGACCGGCGGCGCCGTACGCGGCCTGCTCAGGGTGGCCAGCCGTTCGCGTTCGGCGAGTTCGGGCGAGGCGACGCGGTGATACCGGAGGTAGTTGTCGGTGATCTCCAGGTGCGTGCCGTCCGGGTCCTGGAAGAACGCGATGCGCACGCCGCCGACCGCGTCGAGCGGCGGGAGCGTGAAGGGCACCCCGGCGTCGCGTACGCGCTCGGCCCGCAGGTCGACGTCCCCGACCTTGAAGCCGATGTGCCGGATGCCGCGCTGGAGGTCGTCGTTCACCCAGCCGCCGAGGTCGCCGTCGCCCGTCTCGACGAGCTTGAGCAGTACGGGACCCGCCGTCAGCCAGGCCACCCCCGCCCCTCCGGCGGGGCCCTCCACCTCGGCGAGGTCCAGCAGGCTTCGGTAGAAGTCGAGCGAACGGGCCAGATCGGCGACGCCGATCTCGACATGCCGGATGTCCCTGGACACGTGCCTCCCTCCGTCACGGCCCGCCCCGGCAGCGCCGGTCACGAAGCCCTGATCTCTACGCACGTGAGACTTTCCCATATCTCTCCGGACGCAGGCCGGGCGCCAGGGCCAGCGTGACCGCGACGGAGACCGCGGCCATCGCGGCCATGGCGGCCGAGGCCGAGGTGAGCTGGGCGACGGAACCGGCGATCGCGGCGCCGACCCCCTGCATGGTCATCGTTCCGGACGACTGCAGCCCCAGCGCCTGCCCGCTCATCTCCTCGGGCGTGACGGCCATGAGGCGTTCCTGGAGAAGCAGGCCGGCCGAGTATCCGGCCGAGGCGAGCACCACGGCCGCGACCGCGAGCGGCAGGGCGGGGTGCAGGAGGAAGACCAGGTACGGCACGGCCAGCAGCAGCCGCAGCGGAGCGCTCAGCCGCTCGCGCCACCACTTCGGGACGAACCGCCCCACCAGGGTGTCTCCCGCGAGCATCCCCGCGGCGGCGGAGGCGAACAGCGTCCCAGCGTGCCGCGGATCATAGGCGACGTACAGCGACTCGCAGCCGACGATCAGTCCGTTGGGCACCCACAGGGCCAGGTAGAGATGACGGCGCGCCGGCGACGACCACAGCCTTCGATTGGTCCGCCACGTCTCGGCGGGCGAGGGCCGTCCCTGTGCCCGGGGCGGACGGGCGGCGAGCCCCCATCGGGCGACGAGGGCGGCGGCGAGGTCCAGCCCCGCCCCCACGAGCAGGGTGCCGCGCGGGGAGAGGGCGGTCACGAGCACGCCCCCGGCGGCGAAACCCACGATCTGCTGGACGCCGGCCGACATGTTGAGCACCGAACGGCCCAGCAGGTATCCGTCCCTCGGCAGGATCTCGTTGAGCAGCCCGAACCTGACCCCGCTGCCGAGGGACGCGGCGAGCCCCATACCGAGGACGACGGCGAACAGCGCCCACAGCGGCAGGCCGGGTACGGCGAGCACGACCGTGCCGCCGCAGAACACCAGCGCCAGGCCCGTCATCGCGGCGCGCGGGGGCAGCCGGTCGGCCGCCGACATCAGCGCCACCGCCCCGAGCACCTGGGAGAAGGACGCGCCGAACATGCTCAGCGCCGACAGCAGCGGCGACCGCGTCGTCCCGTACACGAGCGTGCCGAGCGCCAGGCCGCTCATGGTCGAGGCCGCCACCTGCGCGGAGGAGAAGGCGAACAGGGGTGTGAACTCGGGCGTGCGGAAGAGGTCCCGATAAGTACGCATGGCAGGACCTTTCATCAGCACCCCGCGTCGCCGTTACTGTTTCGCGGGGAGGCGAAACGTGGGCTGGTGGCTGGTGAACGCGGACACTCTCGCGGAGAGCCGGTTCGTCGTGTCCCCGCTCGCCGAGGCCACCGCCTGCCTGCTCAGCTTGGATAAGGAGTCGGCCCGGAACCCGGCGGAGCGCGCGTGGCTCGACGCGCACCTGCCCGCGTACCGCGCACACCTGGCCGGTGATCCGGTCACCGCGCTGCTGCTGAAGGCCGCGCGGGGACGCGGCTGGATCGCCGACTTCCTCACGCCCGCACCGTCGGGCGAGGGCGACGCGGTCTTCGAGGAGGAGGTGGCCCGCGTCCGCGCGACCCCGCCCGAGACCGCGCACGCCGACATCGAGGTGGCGCTGCGCGGGCCGCTGCCCGCTCCGCTGCGGCGTACGGACCTGCCCGAGCGCGCGGCGGACCTGCTGGAGTGGGTGTGGACCCGGATCGTGCTGCCCGACTGGCCGCGGCGACGGCGGATCCTGGAGGCCGACGTCGTCGCCCGCGCGGACCGGCTGAGCCGGGACGGCTGGGCCGCCGCGCTCGACGACATGCGGCCGGGGATGCGGTGGCTCGGCGCCGACCGGCTGCAGATCAACACCTTCGACTACCCGCCGAGGCGGATCGGCGGGGCCAGGCTGATGTTCGTCCCGGTCACGCCGCGCGAGGCGTGGGCCACCTGGGCCGACCGCCGCTACGCCCTGGTCTACCCCTGCTCCGGCGCACTGGCGGAGCCCGGCGGCCCGGCGGCCCCCGAGGCGCTGGGCAGGCTGCTCGGACCGGCGAGGGCGCGGGTGCTCGTGCTGCTCGCCGCGCCGAAGAGCACCACCCACCTCGTGGCGCTCACCGGCCGGCCGCTCGGGTCCGTCGGCCGCCACCTCAGGGTGCTCCTCGACGCCGGTCTCGTACGGCGCCGCCGCACCGGGCGGTCCGTCCTGTACTACCGCACGCCCCTCGGCGACGCGCTCGCGGAGACCGACACGGATTGTCGTTCGTTATAATGAACGTATGGTTCTTCTCAGAATGACATTGTGAGCGGGGCGGCGGCGGCGATCGGTGCGCAGATCCGACTGCGCCGGCAGCAGCGCGGGATGAGCGCGGCCGAGCTCGCCCGCCGGGCCGGTCTCGGCAAGGCGACGCTGTCCAGCCTGGAGGCGGGCACCGGCAATCCGACGATCGAGACGCTGGAAGCCGTCGCCCTGGCCCTGCACATTCCCCTGACCGACCTGCTGACCAGGGACACCGACGCCGGTCCCGTCCACCTGCCCTCGACGCTCGCGGCCGCCGACGGTCCGACACGCGAACTGCTGCGCCGCATCGGCAGCGGGCACAGCCTGGAGCTGTGGCGGCTGCGCATGCCCCCGCGCACCGACCTCGACGGCATCCCGCACGCCCCCGGCACCGTCGAACACCTGCTGGTCGCCGCGGGCGAGGTCACGGCCGGGCCGGCCGACGACCCCCGCCTCCTCGCGCCGGGCGACCTGCTGGCCTTCGCCGGCGACCGCCCGCACCGTTACAGCACCGGCGACGGCCCGGCGGACGTCACGGTCGTCATCGCCTCGCCCGTGACCGGCTGAGCCGATCGAATCCCCTCCACGGCCGGCCGGACCGGCCAGGAAGGACCAGCCCATGTCGTGGTTGCCGATACTCCCCCTGCTCGGCGTCTGGATCCTGGTTGTGATGAGCCCGGGTCCCGACTTCCTCATCGTGCTCAGACACTCGGCCGGAGGGTCACGGCGCAGCGGCGTACGCGTGGCCGCGGGCGTCGTCACCGGCATCGGGGTGTGGGCGATCGCCGGTCTGTTCGGCGTCACCATGCTCGTCCAGCGGTTCGAGTGGCTCTACACCGCCGCCCGCGTCGCCGGCGCGCTGTTCCTCGTCGCGTTCGGCGTCGCGACCATCCGGGCCGCCCGCAGGCGGTCGCCCCAGACCGACGACGAGCCGCCGGCCATCGCCGCGCGCCGTCCGGGCAGACTGCGCGAGTGGCGCGCCGGGCTGCTGACCAACCTCGCCAACCCGAAGGCTCTGGTCTTCTTCGGCGCCCTGTTCGCCAGCCTGCTCCCGCACCACGCGAACCTCGTCATGCGGGCGGTCACGCTCGGCGCGATGCTGGCCGTCGCGTTCGCCTGGTTCTCCGCCGTGGCCTTCCTGGCCGGCAGCCCGTGGATCACCAGGGGCTACGGGCGGCTGAGGAAGAGGCTCGACCTGCTCACCGGCGGCCTGTTCGTCGGCATGGGCGCGCTGCTCATCCCCCGCTGAGCCGGGCCGGAAGGCGCGGGAGGTCAGGCGGTGACGCGGTCGATGACCAGGGGCAGCAGGTCCGCGCCGCCGTCCACGCCGATCTCGTACGCGCCGTCGAGCGCCTGGAGGGCCCGGTCGAACCGGCCGGCCTCGTCGGCGTACAGGGTCATCAGCGGGGCACCGGCCCGGACCTCGTCGCCGGGCTTGGCGTGCAGGACGACGCCCGCGCCCGCCGACACCGGGTCCTCCTTGCGGGCCCGTCCGGCGCCGAGCCGCCAGGCCGCCACGCCGATCTTGAGCGCGTCGAGCGTGACCAGCGTGCCCGAGGCGGGAGCGGTCACCACGGCCGACTCGGCGGCCTTCGGCAGCGGCGCGTCCGGGTCGCCGCCCTGGGCGCCGATCATGCGCCGCCAGGCGTCCATCGCCGAGCCGTCCTTGAGCGCCTGCCCGGGATCCCGGGCGCCCGGCACGGCGGCCGCCTCCAGCATCTCCTCGGCCAGCCGCACGGTGAGCTCGACCACGTCGGCCGGGCCGCCGCCGGCGAGCACCTCGACGGCCTCCTCCACCTCCAGCGCGTTGCCGACCTTGAGGCCGAGCGGCCGGTCCATCGCGGTCAGCAGGGCGACCGTGCGCACCCCGGCGTCGGTGCCGAGCTCGACCATCGTCCGGGCGAGCTCGCGGGCGTCGTCCACGGTCTTCATGAACGCGCCCGAGCCAGCCTTCACGTCGAGCACCAGCGAGCCCGTGCCCTCGGCGATCTTCTTCGACATGATCGAGGAGGCGATCAGCGGGATCGACTCGACCGTGCCGGTGACGTCGCGCAGCGCGTAGAGCTTGCGGTCGGCGGGCGCGAGGCCCGCGCCCGCCGCGCACACGACCGCGCCGGCCGAGTGGATCACGCCGAGCATCTCCTCGTTGGACAGGGACGCCCGCCAGCCGGGAATCGACTCCAGCTTGTCCAGCGTGCCTCCGCTGTGCCCGAGGCCGCGCCCGGACAGCTGCGGCACGTACGCGCCGCACGCGGCGACCAGCGGGGCCAGCGGGAGAGTGATCTTGTCCCCGACCCCGCCGGTGGAGTGCTTGTCGGCGGTGGGCCGGTCGAGGGCGGACCAGTCCATCCGCTCCCCCGACCTGATCATGGCCTGGGTCCAGTCCGCGATCTCCCTGCGGTTCATGCCGTTCAGCAGGATCGCCATCAGCAGCGCCGACATCTGCTCGTCGGCCACCTCGCCGCGCGTGTACGCGTCGATCACCCAGTCGATCTGGGCGGCCGACAGCTCGCCGCGGTCCCGCTTGGCGACGATGACCTCGATCGCGTCGAACCCCACGTTTCCCCCTTTATCGCGAAAGGTCGTCTGGCCCGAAGGCGAACGGCAGGAAGTCCGCCATCCGCATCGGCCCGTCGGGCGTCTCCACCAGCAGATCGGCGCCGCCGTGCTCGAACAGCAGCTGGCGGCAGCGCCCGCACGGCATCAGCAGCTCGCCGTGGCCGTCCACGCAGGTGAAGGCCACCAGCCGGCCGCCGCCGCTCGCGTGCAGCGCCGAGACGAGCCCGCACTCGGCGCACAGCCCGATGCCGTACGACGCGTTCTCCACGTTGCAGCCGGTGACGGTGCGGCCGTCGTCGGCCAGCGCCGCCGCGCCCACCGGGAACTTCGAGTACGGCGCGTACGCGTGGGTCATGGCCTCGCGGGCCGCCTCGCGCAGCGCCTCCCAGTCGATGGTCATTTCGCCTGCCCCCTTCGGTACGGGACGCCGTCGGCCGCCGGCATCCGCAACCGCTGCGATGCCAGCGACAACACCAGCAGCGTGGTCAGGTGGGGGGTGAACGAGGTGAACTGCTCTGGAACGGTGTCCGTCAGGGCGAAGACCGCGAACACCGCGATCGCCACGACGCCGGTGACGAGCGCCGCGACTGCCCGCCGCTGCCGTACGAGCTGGTAGACCGCCACGGCGGCGAGCAGCAGCGCGACGACCAGCAGCAGCGCGTGCACCGAGATGCCGCCCTGGCGGAGCTGGAGCGCGTCGGTGTAGCCGAACAGCGCGGCGCCCCCGGCGAGCCCGCCCGGCCGCCAGTTGCCGAAGATCATGGCGGCGAGGCCGATGTAGCCGCGCCCGCCCGTCTGGCCGTCCCGGTAGATGCCGGCGGCCACCAGCGACAGGAACGCGCCGCCGAGCCCGGCGAGCAGGCCGGAGACGAGCACCGCGGCCCACTTGTAGAGGTAGACGTTCACGCCCAGCGACTCGGCCGCGACCGGCCGCTCGCCGCACGCCCGCAGGCGCAGCCCGAAGGGCGTGCGCCACAGGATGTAGAGCGACAGCGGGACCAGCAGGATCGCCAGGATCGTGAACCAGGACACGCCCTGGGTGATGCCCCGCAGCACGCCCGCGAAGTCGGACAGCACGAACCAGTGGTTCGCCTCGACGGTACGCAGCGGGTCGTCGAGGAAGCCCAGGCTCACCGTGCCCATCTTCGGCAGCGGCGGAGAGTTCTTGGTGCCGCCGCCCGGCATGCCGTTGAAGACGAGCTGGGACAGGTACTGCGTGACGCCGACGCCGACGATGTTGATCGCGACGCCGGAGATGATGTGGTCGACGCCGAAGGTCACCGTCGCGACCGCGTGGATCGCCGCGCCCAGCGCACCGCCGACCGCGCCGGCGAGCACGCCCGCCCACGGGCTGTGGAACTGGAGCGCGCCCCAGGCGCCGAACCACGTGCCGAGCACCATCATGCCTTCGAGGCCGATGTTGACCACGCCGGCCCGCTCCGACCACAGGCCGCCGAGCCCGGCGAGGCCGATCGGCACGGCGAGGCCGAGCGCGGCGCTGACCGTGCCCGCCGACGTGATGTCGTTCGCCCCGGTCACCAGGCGCGCGACCGACAGCAGCACCACCAGCCCGGCCAGCCCGAGCAGGAGCACCGGCGCCGACAGCCGGAACCGCCGCGCCGGAGGCGTCTCGACCGGGCGCTCGACCGGAAGGTCCGTCGCCGTCATGCCGTCTCCTCAGTTCCGTCCGCCGCGCCGCGTTCACCGATTCGCCCGCTCATACCGCCGCCTCCGCCCTGGGCGGCTCCGCCGGGGCGGCGAGCTGGCGGCTCACCCGGCGCTGCTCCGCCACGAGCCGGTACCGGTGCACCAGCTCGTACGCGATGATCACGGAGAGCACGACGACGCCCTGCATGATCTGGACGATCTCCTTGGAGATGTCGAGCAGCTGGAGCTGGTTCGACGAGTTGTCGAGGAAGCTCCACAGCAACGCGCCGACCGCCATGCCGACCGGGCTGTTGCGGCCGAGCAGGGCGATCGCGATGCCGGTGAAGCCGAGGCCGGCGGGGAAGTTGTTGCTGTACTTGTAGGAGGCGCCGAGCAGCTCCGGCATGCCGATCAGGCCGGCGATCGCCCCCGACATGACCATCGTGACGACGATCATCTTCTTCACGCCGACCCCGCTGGCCACCGCGGCCGACTCGGACTTGCCGGTCGCCCGAAGCTCGAAGCCGAACCGGGTGCGGTTGAGCACGACCCAGTACGCGGCGCCGAGCAGGATCGCGACCACGATGAACCCGTTGACCAGCACCGGCGTGCCCGCGACGAGCGGGATGCCGGGCACGTGCGCGTCGTCGGGGATCGGCCGGGTGCCGAGGTCGTTGCCGGTCAGCACGCCGAAGTGCTCGCTGACCAGCCAGGACCCGAGGCCGGTGGCGATCGCGTTCAGCATGATGGTCGAGATGACCTCGCTCACGCCCCGGTAGACCCGGAGCAGGCCGGCGATGGCGGCCCACAGCGCCCCGACGACCACCGCGGCGACGACCACGAGGACGATGTTCAGCACACCGGGGACGACGGCGGCGCCGCCGAGCCCGGCCGCGATCACGGCCGCCAGGCGGTACTGGCCGTCCACGCCGATGTTGAAGAGGTTCATCCGGAAGCCGACGGCCACCGCGAGCGCGGAGATGTAGTACATGACCCCGGTGTTGAGGATCATGACCATCGACCGCGGCTGGGTGCCGTAGTCCGCGAGCGTGGTGAACGCCTCCACCGGCTCCTTGCCGGCGACGAGCAGGACCACCGAGGTGATCAGCACCGCGAAGACGACCGCGACGACCGGCGCGGCCACGGCGAGCCAGCCGCCCAGCCGAACCCGGCCGAGCACCCGGTCGAGGAAGCCGTTCATACGCCCTCCCCGGCGCCGGTCATCGCCGAGCCCAGTTGCTCGGGCGTCACGTTCGCGGGATCGACGTCGGCGACGATCCTGCCGCGCAGGATCACCTTGAGCGTGTCGGACAGCCCGATCAGCTCGTCCAGGTCCGCGGAGATCAGCAGCACGGCCAGCCCGGCGGCACGCGCGGTGCGCAGGTGGTCCCAGATCGCCGCCTGCGCGCCGATGTCGACGCCGCGGGTGGGATGGCTGGCGATGAGCAGCACGGGGTCACCGCTCATCTCGCGGCCGACGATCAGCTTCTGCTGGTTGCCGCCGGACAGCGCGGCGGCGTCCACGTCGATCCCGGGGGTGCGGACGTCGTAGTCCTCGACGATCCGCCGGGTGTCGGCCCGCGCGCCCGCGCGGTCGATCCACGGCCCCCTGACGTTCGGCCTGCGCGTCTGGTGACCGAGGATGCGGTTCTCCCACAGCGGGGACTCCAGCAGCAGGCCGTGCCGGTGGCGGTCCTCGGGGATGTAGCCGATCCCGCCCGCGCGCCGTCTGAGCGTCGGCCACTGGGAGATGTCGGCGCCGCCGAGGGTGAGCGCGGCCACCTCGCAGGGGCGCATGCCCATGATCGCCTCGACCAGTTCCGCCTGGCCGTTGCCCTCGACGCCCGCGATGCCGAGCACCTCGCCCTTGCGGATGTCGAAGCTCACGTTCTCGACCACCGGCCGCCCGTCGCCGGTGCGCACGGTCAGGTCGCGTACGGACAGGGCGACGACGTCGGTGACGGTCGACTCGCGGGTCTCGGGGCTGGGCAGCGCGCTGCCGACCATGAGCTCGGCGAGCTTGCGGGAGGTGACGTCCTTCGGGTCCACGGTCGCGACCGTGGTGCCCCGCCGGATGACGGTGATCGCGTCGGCGACCCGCAGCACCTCGTCCAGCTTGTGGGAGATGAACAGGATCGTCAGTCCCTCGCGGACCAGGCCGCGCAGGTTGTCGAACAGCTCGTCCACCTCGTGCGGCACGAGCACGGCGGTCGGCTCGTCCAGGATCAGGATGCGGGCGCCCCGGTAGAGCACCTTCAGGATCTCCACCCGCTGGCGGTCGCCGACCCCCAGTTCCTCCACCGGCACGTCGGGGCGCACGCCCAGGCCGTACGCGTCGGAGATGTCCTTGATCTTCCTGCGCGCGGCGGCGAAGTCGAGGGCGACCCCGCCTCGGCGGGGCTCGCTGCCGAGCACCACGTTCTCCAGGACGGTCAGGTTGTCGGCCAGCATGAAGTGCTGGTGGACCATCCCGATGCCGGCGGAGATGGCGTCGGCGGGAGTGTGGAACCCCACAGGTGACCCGTCGACGCGGATCTCGCCCTCGTCGGGCCGCTGCATCCCGTAGAGGATCTTCATGAGCGTGGACTTGCCCGCGCCGTTCTCGCCGACGATGGCGTGGATGTGCCCTCGGGCGACGCGGAGGTGGATGTCGCTGTTGGCGACGACTCCCGGGAACCTCTTGGTGATCCCGGAGAGCTCTACTGCGGGTGCCGTAGCGGTGGCGACGGTAATGGCGGCC
This sequence comes from Microbispora sp. H10670, assembly GCF_014161385.1. Lineage (NCBI taxonomy): Bacteria > Bacillati > Actinomycetota > Actinomycetes > Streptosporangiales > Streptosporangiaceae > Microbispora > Microbispora sp. H10670. Next base: position 79,879 of record NZ_JABBWW010000004.1, read on the forward strand.
TCCTCCTCGCGGAGTGCCCGATGACGGTCAAGTGGTAGTCAGAGTAGAACAAAAGGGCCCGGGGCGGGTGCCACCGGGCCCCTTGATTGCGCAGGTCAGGAGCTCGGGACCGAGATCTCGCCGCTGATGATCTTCTGCTTGTACTCGTCGATCTTCGGCTTGATGTCGTCGATCTTGCCGCCGGTCGTGGAGTAGTCGACGCCGCCGGCCTTGAGGTCGTAGATGGCCGGACCGGCCTTGACCGTGCCGGAGGTGAAGTTCTTCAGGAAGTCGAAGACGGCCACGTCGACCTTCTTGATCATGGACGTCATGATCACGTCCTTGAAGTCGGCGTACGCCGGGAGGGCTGCCTGGTCGGAGTCGACCCCGATCGCCATCGCCTTGGCGGCCTTGGCCGCCTCGAACACGCCCCCGCCGGAGCCGCCGGCCGCCTGGTAGACCACGTCCGCGCCGGCGTCGTACATGCCCGTCGCGGCGGTCTTGCCCTTGGCCGGGTCGCCGAAGCCGCCGAAGTCCGGGGGCTGGGTGAGGTACTTGGTCTGGATCTTGATGTCCGGCTTGACGGCCTTCGCACCGGCCTCGAAGCCCGCCTCGAACTTGTGGATCAGCGGCACGTCGACGCCGCCCACGAAGCCGATGTTGCCCTTCTCGGACTTCAGCGCCGCCGCGGCGCCGACGAGGAACGACCCCTGCTCCTCGGCGAACATCAGGTTGGTGATGTTGTCGGCCTTGGCGGCGTCGTCGTCGACGATGGCGAACTTGACGTCGGGGAACTCCTTGGCGACCTTCACCAAGGGGCCCGAGTAGACGAAGCCCACCGCGATGACCGGGTTGTACCCGCCGTTGGCGAGCAGGCGCAGCCGCTCCTCCTTCTGGGCGTCGGTCTCCCCCGCCGTCGCCTCCAGTTCCTTCTTCTCGATCTTCAGCTCCGACTCGGCCTGGTCGAGGCCCCTGGCGGCGGCGTCGTTGAACGAACCGTCGCCGCGGCCGCCGATGTCGTACGCCATGCCCACCTTCGCGCCGGCGGCGGCGGGCGCGGAGGACGCGCCGGCCGTGGCTCCGGTGGTGGTGTCGTCGCCGCCCCCACACGCGGCGGCGGCCATGAGCAAGGCGCCACCCATGGTGGCGGCGGCCAGTCTGCTAACTCGATTGCGGAGCAAGGTGTTGACTCCCCTTCCGTTCCCCGCCGTCCCTCGTCGCACGCACGCAGGAACGCACGGCAACCCTGCACGGAAGATAGTTGTTTGACCTGCATAGACCAAACCCGCATACCACTCCGCAACATGTCCGTTATTGACCCCAGTCCGGGCTGTGACCCGGGGACAGCCTGGGAAAACTCGGTCATGCGGGCCGGACGATCACGCGGGTGGGCGGTCTGCGCGGCGAGGGCGGCGCGGAGGCGTCAAGCGGGAATCCGGGCGGTGCGGCAGGTCGGGACCCGCCACGCACCGCCCCGACGTGTCAGCGGTTGCCGCCCCACAGGGCGGTGAGCGCGGTGGCGGCGAGCACCTTGACGCCGATGCCGATGGCGCGCTCGTCCACGTCGAACTGCGGCCGGTGGAGGTCGACCTCGTCCACGACCCCCGGCGGGCGGGTGCCGAGCCGGGCGAGCGCGCCGGGCACCGATTCGAGGTACCAGGAGAAGTCCTCGCCGCCGAGGCTCTGCGGGGTGGGCACGGCCCTGCCCTCGCCGATGATCTGGGTGACCGCGTCGTGCAGCATCTGGATGCTGGTGGCCTCGTTCACCGTGGGCGGCGTGCCGCGCCGGTAGTCGATCTCGGCGTCCACGCCGTACGCGCAGGCGACCGAGTCGAGCAGCGCCTTGACGAGGTCGGGGGCCTGGTGCCAGGCCTCCTCGTCCAGCGACCTGATCGTGCCCTGGGCCATGCCGACGTCCGGGATCGCGTTGGCCACGGACCCGGCCGAGATCTGGCCCCACACGAGGCTGAGGCTGGACCGGGGGTCCACGCGCCGCGACAGCGCGGCCGGCAGCTCGGTGACGATCTTGCTGAGCGCGTAGACGAGGTCCACGGTCAGGTGGGGCCGGGCGGTGTGCCCGCCGGGGCCGGCCACCCGGATGCGCAGGCTGTCGCACGACCCGGTGATCGGGCCGGTGCGCAGGCCGACGTGGCCGGCGTCGAGGCGCGGGTCGCAGTGCAGCGCGAAGATGCGGTCGACGTCGTTCAGGCCGCCGTCGCGCATGACCTCCAGGGCGCCGCTCGCCACCTCCTCGGCGGGCTGGAAGATCAGCCGTACCCGGCCGGGCAGCGCGCCCGCGTCGGCCTGCGACGCCAGGAACAGCCCCGCGCCGATGACCATGGTGGTGTGCACGTCATGGCCGCAGGCGTGGCAGGCGTTCGGGTTCGTGGAGCGATAGGGGACGTCCTTCTCGTCCTCCATCGGCAGCGCGTCGATGTCGGCGCGCAGGGCGATCGTCGGCCCTTCGCCCCGGCCGAGGTCCACCCACAGGCCGGTCCCGCGGGACAGCGGGTGCGGCGTGAGACCGGCGTCGGTCATGCGCTCGGCGATCTTCTCCGTCGTGCGATGCTCGCTGAAGGCGATCTCCGGATGCGCGTGCAGATCGCGCCGGAACTCGATCAGCTCATCGTTGTGCTCGCGAAGGAAGTCCGCCAGTTGCCCGGCCAGGTCGGCACTTCCTGGCACGGCCGCGTCCGGCGTAGCGAGCTTCGATGAGGTGGCCACGGGTCTTCCCTTCTCCGGTGAGCCGTCCCGGCCACGGGTCATCGGATCGTCCATATGATCACTAAAAGTCATGAAAAAGCCCAGAAGGGTCGAGCGGGCGTGTCTCGCCTCCACCGACCCTTCATTCACAATCCTTCCATGCCGCGGCCCCTTGATACGGCGGATTGCCCAGTATTTACACCGGTCACCGCCTGTTGTCAGAACTGCGGCGAAGTTTCCCGGTACATCTCAGGCGTACCCCTTCAGGAGCCCGAATGCCCGGCGTCGCGGTTGGGGTTCGACGTCACGAACCTGTCCTCGGCGAGCTCGATGATCGTGGCATCGACCACGTCCTGGAGGCTCCCTCCGTCGGCGAGGATCGCCCGCTGGCGCTCGGAGGAGCTTCCCTGCTCCAGCACGTCGGTCACGACCGCCAGTTCCTCGGCACAGCCGAGCCGCTCGGCGACCGGTTCGAGTTCGCGCTGAAGTTCATACAATACGTCGCGCATCGGCGCCGTGGAGCCATGGTCGTCGGTGATCACGTCCGCGTCGAGACCATACCGCGTCGCGCGCCACTTGTTGTCACGCACCACCCACGCCGCCGGATGCGGCAGCGTGTAGCCCCGGTCGATCTGCTGGTCGAACTGCTGCACGAGGCACTGGGACAGCGCGGCGACCATGCCGACCTCGCGCGGCGTGGGGATGCCGTCGAACATCCGGATCTCGATCGTGCCGAAGTCGGGGTGCGGCCGGATGTCCCACCACACCTCCTTGATGCTGCGGATCGTGCCCGCCTTGATCAGCGTGTCCATGTACTCCTCGAACTCGGCCCAGTCGGCCAGCAGGTGCGGCGGCCCGGCGGTGGGCAGCGAGCCGAAGACGATGGCCCGGCTGGACGCCAGCCCGGTGTCCTGCCCGCCCCAGTAGGGGCTGGAGGAGGTGAGCGCGAGGAAGTGCGGGAGGTACGCCGCGAGGGCGTTGACGATCGGGATGACCTTGTCGCGCTCCCGGACGCCCACGTGGACGTGCACGCCGAACGTCTGGATGCGCCAGGCGAGCCACTGCATCTCCTCGACCAGCTCGACGTACCGCTGGTTGGGCGCGTAGACGGCGTCCCGCCAGTCGCTGATCGCGTGGGTCCCGGTGCAGGCGAGCGCGATGCCGCGCGGCTCGACCGCCTCGGTCAGCCGGCCGATGCTCTTGCGCAGATCCTGTACGGCCTCGGCGACCGTGTGGCAGACGTCGGTGATGATCTCGACCTGCGACTGCATCAGCTCGTGCATCGCCTTGGGCCGCTGGCCCTCACTGAGGTCGGGGACCGCGGCGAGCACGTCCCTCGCGTCCTGGCGCAGATGCCGCGTGTGCGTGTCGACGAGCTGAAGCTCCCACTCCACCCCGAGCGTCGCACCCCGCGAGGGATTGAACTCGATCGTCACCGCTTGCCTCCATCACTTGGTCGTGCCGGACAACGTCGTCAGAGGTCAGCCCTACCCCTCATCCATCCCCGCACGCCCACGGCCGCGAGCGTCAGCGCCAGGAGGATGTTCACCGCGATCAGCACCCCGTGGACGACATAGAAGGACGTCTTGTGCCCGTCGGCGAGGTTGAAGCCCAGGTTGATCCACTCGAAGATCATGAACGCGGCGAGCGCCACGAGAAAGGCGGAGACACGTCTCGTCATGCTCACAGTATCGACGGCTCTCCGCGTGGCCCCGAGGTCTATGGGGCATATGTCGCTTCATGCGAAAACAGTCGAGGCTAGGCTGAGCCACCTATGGGGACGAACCTACGGGCCCTCACCGCGGCCGGGGCGACGGCGGGGCTGCTGACGACGGCGCTGCTCGGCGCCTCTCCCGCCGCCGGAACGCGTGCCGTGCCGAGTCCGCCGGCCCCGCGGGCGAGCGGGACCGCGGCCGCCGGGACGACCGGAACGGCGGGGGCCGCCACCGTCGGCGGGGAACGGCTGGCCGGTCACGGCGTCATCGCGCCGGACGGTTTCAAGGCGCCGCCCAAGACCGAGTCCTCCGCCTACCTCGTCGCCGACGCGGACACCGGCGCGGTGCTCGCGGCGAAGGACCCGCACGGGCGCTATCTGCCGGCGAGCACCCTGAAGACGCTCACGGCCGTGACGCTGATCCCCAGACTGGACAAGAATCGCAAGATCAAGCCGAGCGAGAAGGCCTGCAACGTCGAGGGCAGCGCCGTCGGGATCGTCCCCGAACCGATCTACAAGATCGACGACCTCATGCGTGCCCTCCTCATGGTCTCCGCCAACGACGCCGCGGTCGCGCTCGCCGAGGCCAACGGCGGCCTGCCCAGGACGCTCGCCGACATGAACAGACAGGCGCGCAAACTCCAGGCGTACGACACGGTGGCCAAGACGCCGAACGGCCTGGACGCCCCCGGCCAGCGCAGCTCGGCGTACGACCTCGCCCTCATCGCCAGGGCCGGGCTGGCGATGCCGGCCTTCCGCGAGTACATCAGCACGAAGGTCGCCAAGTTCCCGGCGCCGAAGGACTACGGCAAGAAAAAGAAGAAGAAGCACCACGACGACTCCGACCCCAGTGAGTCTCCGGCGCCCGCCTACTACGAGATGGCCAACCACAACCGGCTGCTCGGGCGTTACAAGGGCATGCTCGGCGTGAAGAACGGCTGGACGTCGAAGGCTCTCGGCAGCTTCGTGGGCGCGGCCCGCCGCGACGGCCACACGATCATCGTCGTGATCATGCATCACCCCGGCGGCTTCTGGGAGGAGGTCTCCAAGCTGCTCGACTGGGGCTTCGCCGCGCGCAGCCGGGTCGCCCCCATCGGCGAACTGGTCAAACCGGTGCCCGACCCCGCGCCCTCGTCGTCCGCCCTGGCCGTACGGCCCACGCGGACGCCCGGCGCGGCGGACGGCTCGGGCGGTGACGCGCGCCGGGTGGCGGGCAAGGAGCCTGCCGCGGGCGGCTCGGGGATGGCCGTCCCCCTGCTCGCCGGTGGCGGCGCGCTGGCGGCGCTCGCCCTCGGCGGCGCGTACGCCCTGCGCCGCCGCCGGAGGACCCCCGGCGACACCGCCGGCTAGACGGCCCCTGCCGGACGGCGCCCGTCGAACAGCGCCCGTCGAACAGCGCCCGTCAGACAGCGGGAGGGGCGGGGATGGCGTGCTCGGCGGCGCGGCTGACCTCCTCCCACTGGGCCCAGGTCTCCATCCGCCGGCGGGAGACGTCGAAGGCCAGGTCGTAGGCCGTGCCGCCCAGCAGCAGCCGCAGCGGCGGCTCGTCGCTCCCGACGAGCCTCAGCACGGCCTCGGCGGCCAGCCGGGGGTCGCTGTCCACCGATCCCTCGGCCCACTGCTTCTCCAGCTCCGCCCGCAGGGGTGCGTAGTCAGGGATCGGCGTGGTCGCGGTCATGCCGCTGTAGAGGTTGGTCCAGTAGCCGCCGGGCTCGACGATGGTGACCCTGACCCCGAACCGCGCGGCCTCCATCGCCAGAGCCTCGCTCATCCCCTCCAGAGCGAACTTGCTCGCGCTGTACAGCCCCGTCGTGGGGAAGCCGCCGAGCGCTCCGATGCTGGAGATCTGCACGATGTGCCCGGACCCCTGGGCCCGCATGCGGGGCATTACGGCCTGACCGACCCACAACGCGCCGAAGAAGTTGGTCTCCATCTGGGCCCGGGCCTCGGCCTCGGTGAACTCCTCGATCATCCCCATGGACATGATCCCGGCGTTGTTCACCACGACGTCGAGCCGGCCGAAGCGTTCGGCCGCCCGGGCGACCGCGGCGAAGACCGCCGCGCGGTCGGTGACGTCCAGAGGGTGCACGAGCAGCCTGTCCTCGTGCCCGGCGGCCATGTCCTCCAGCGGCGCCACGGTCCGGGTCGCGGCCACCACCCGGTCGCCGTTGTCGAGCGCGGCCCGGGTGAACGCCCGGCCGAGGCCCCGCCCCGCACCGGTGATGAACCAGACCCGGCCCGACTCGTCGGTCGTCGTACGCATGCGGCTCCAATCGGATTGTCGATACTGGACGAGACGTCTCGTCTCGTTTGACCAATAGTGACGTCGCATCGGAAGCATGTCAAGACGGACCGTCTCGTCCCATTCTTGGTAGGTTCGGCGGCATGACGGCACAGCACGGCACGACTCCCGGCACGAGACGCCGCAGCGAGGCCTCACGGCGGGCCATCCTCACCGCGGCGTTCGAACTCGTCGGCGAGGTCGGCTACGCGAAGCTGAGCATCGAGGGGATCGCCGCCCGGGCCGGGGTCGGCAAGCAGACCATCTACCGCTGGTGGCCCTCCAAGGGAGCGGTGCTCTTCGACGCGTTCCTGATGCTCAGTGAGGGCGAGGGCGATTCGCCGGCGCTGCCCGACACCGGCGACCTGGAGGCCGACCTGAAGACGGTCCTGCGCGCCACGGTCGCCGAGCTGAACGACCCGCGGTACGACGAGCCCATGCGCGCGCTCAACACGGAGATCCCGCACGACCCCGCGCTCGCCGCGGCGTACGCCGAACGGCTCGACCGGCCGATGAAGGAGCTGAAGAAGCAGCGGCTGCGCAGCGCGCAGCGGGCCGGGCAGCTCTCCGGGGACCTGGACCTGGACGTCGCGATCGAGATGCTGTGGGGACCGCTGCTCAACCGGTGGCTCCAGCGCAGCGGCCCGCTCACTCCCGAGTACGCCGACACGGTCGTGGAGACCGCGCTCAAGGGGTTGCGCCCGCGTTAGAGGCGCGCGGTCACGCGGGACCGGTGGTGGGGGTGGTCGCGGGCGAGGGAAGCGGAGTGGGCTCGGGAGGCGGGCCGAGGGTGGCCGTCGCCGTCCACGCGGCGGCGTAGAGGATCACCCGGGCCGACAGGTTGATCCACAGCAGCAGCCCCACGACCACCGCGAACGTGCCGTACACCGGGTTGTGCAGGGTGCTGGAGAGGATCAGCGCGGCGAGCTGCTTGAGCACCCCGAATCCGACCGCGCCCAGCAGCGCGCCCTTGAGCACGACGAGGAACGGCTGCCCCGGTTTGGCCAGCCAGCCGAGGATGACCAGGAAGAGCAGCAGGTCGGCGACGAGGCTCGCGGCCACCCCGGCGAGCCAGACGCCGAGACCGGCGAGCGGTGAGGAGCCGAGGCCGAGCCAGCCGGCGACCGTGTTCGTGGCCCCGGTGGCGAAGCCGCTCGCGATCACCGAGGCGAGCAGGACGACACCCATGAGCACGAGCGCGACGAGGTCGCGCAGCTTGCCGACGAAGTAGTTGAGCGGCGGCTCGCAGGTCATCCAGACGGTGCGCAGGGCCCCGCGCAGCGCGTCCATCGCGCCCAGGCCGGCGTAGACCAGGCCGAGCAGGCCGATGAGCCCGGCCCGCGCCCGCGCCCCGGCGAGCTGGTCGATGTGCAGCTGCCCGGCGAGCCCGGGAAGCTGGCTGTTGATCGCCTCCGTGAGCGTGGCGAGCGCGTCCGGGCGGATCGTCACGACGTACCCGAACAGCGCGAAGGCCAGTGCGATCAGCGGGAAGAACGACAGGAACGCGAAGTAGGTGATGGCGCCGGCCAGCCGGTCGCCCGTCTGCACCTGGTAGCGCTGCACGGTCCGGATGAGATGGTCGAGCGCGCGGAAGCGGATCCGGTTGCGCTCGACCCACACTCGGCCCGTCGCCTTGACCGCGTCCACCCGCCGGGTGACCTGCTCGACGATCCCCAACCTCATCGCGGTTGTCTACCCCGCGGAGCGGGCTCGATGCCTGCTCGCGCAGGCGTGCCGGTCAGCCGAGGGGCGGGGACGGCAGCAGGCCGAGGCGCTCGCGCACCTGGGCCATCGTCTCGCGGGCCACCGCCCGGGCCCGGGCCGCGCCCGCGACCAGCAGCCGGTCGAGCTCGGCCTCGTCGGCCAGCAGCTTCTCCGTACGCTCGCGGATCGGGGCGAACGTCTCGATGACCGCCTCGGCGACCTCCTTCTTGAAGGTGCCGTAGCCCTGCCCGGCGAACCGGGCCTCCAGCTCGGGGATCGGCGTGCCGGTCAGCGCGGACTGGATCCGCAGCAGGTTGGTGACGCCCGGCTTGTTCTCCTCGTCGGCGACGACCTCGCTGCCGGTGTCGGTCACCGCGCGCATGATCTTCTTGCGCAGCGCGTTCGGCTCCTCCAGGACGTCGATGATGCCCTGCGGGCTCGACGACGACTTGGACATCTTCGCGGTCGGGTCCTGGAGGTCGGTGATCTTCTCGACCTCCTTGAGGATGTAGGGGTTCGGCACCTTGAAGGTCGGGCCGTAGCGGCTGTTGAAGCGCTGCGCGAGGTCGCGGCTGAGCTCCAGGTGCTGCTTCTGGTCCACGCCCACCGGCACCTGGTCGGCCTGGTAGATCAGGATGTCGGCCGCCTGGAGGATCGGGTAGGTGAACAGGCCGACTCCGGCCGAGCTCTCGCCGTACCTGGCGGACTTGTCCTTGAACTGGGTCATCCGCCCGGCCTCGCCCATGCCGGTCTGGCAGATGAGGTACCAGGCGAGCTCGCTGTGCTCGCGTACGTGGCTCTGGGCGAACACCGAGGCGCGCTCCGGGTCGAGGCCCGCCCCGAAGAGCTGGGCGGCGGCGACCCTGGTGCGGCGGCGCAGCTCCTCCGGCTTCGGGGAGACCGTCAGCGCGTGCAGGTCGGCGATGAAGAAGAAGGCCTCGTGGGTGTCCTGCAACGCGACGTACTGCCGGACGGCACCGAGGTAGTTCCCCAGGTGGAACGAGTCGGCGGTGGGCTGGATGCCGGACAGGACGCGAGCGAGAGCCATGGGGCAATTCTGTCAGGACTCCCGGGCTGCCCGCGACACACGCGCCGGGCCCCGGACGACCGTCAGACGGTCGCGGCCGGGGGCTCTTCGGCGGAGCCCTCCTCCGCGGGGGGATTGCGGGTGACGCGGACGCGGGAGACCCGGCGGCCGTCCATCTCGGTCACGGTCAGCGTGACGCCCGGCGCCTCCGCGACCTCGCCGCGCTGCGGCAGGTGACCGAGGAAGGCCATGACGTAGCCGCCCAGCGTCTCGTACGGCCCGCCGGGCAGCCGCACCGCCGTCTGCGCGTGGAACTCGTCCAGGTTGACCAGCCCGTCGACCTCCACGTCACCGGCGATCACCCGTACGGCGTCGCCGCTCTCGTCGTACTCGTCGCGGATGTCGCCGACGAGCTCCTCGACCAGGTCCTCCAGCGTCACGATGCCGTCGGTGCCGCCGTACTCGTCCACCACGATGGCGAGGTGGTGGCCCTCGTCGCGCATCTCGGCGAGCGTGGCGAGCACCCGCTTGCTGGCCGGCACGAGCTTGACCGGCCGGATCGGCACGACCTCGCTGATCGGCTCCAGCCGCCCGGTCCTGACCGGGTCGAGCAGGTCCCGGACGTGGACGAACCCGATGACGTCGTCGTAGGTGTCGCGGTAGACCGGGAAACGGGAGTGCGGCATGGCGGCGGCGAGCACCGCGGCCTCGGCGAGCGGCGTGTCCGCGGCCATGAACTCGACCTCGGTGCGGGGCAGCATGACCTCCCTGAGCTGGCGCTTGCCCGCCGCGAACACCTCGGCGATCACGTCGCGCTCGTCCTGCGTGAGTTCCTTGTGCCCCACGACCATGTCGCGCAGTTCCTCGGTCGTCATGGCCGCCCTGTCGGCGGACGGGTTGCCGCCCACCAGCCGTACGATGCCGTTGGTCGACTTCGACAGCACCCAGATCACCGGCCGCGACAGCGTGGCGATCCGGTCGAGCAGCGGGGCGGTCATGAGCGACAGGCTCTCCGCCCGCTGACGGCCGAGCCGCTTGGGCGCGAGCTCGCCGAGCACGAGGGTGACGTACGAGATGGCGAGCGTGACCGTCACGAACGCGGCAGGCGCGGCCACGTCCGGCCGCAGGCCCCACCCCTCCAGGACCGGGGCGAACTCCGGGCCCAGCGCGTCGGCGCCGAGGGCGGCCGACAGCACCGTCGCCACCGTCACGCCGACCTGGATCGCGGACAGGAAGCGGTTGGGGTCGCGGGCGAGCTTCTGCACCCGCGCGCCGCGGCGTCCCTCGCGGCTCAGACGGCGGATCTGGCTCTCCCGCAGGGAGACCATCGCCATCTCGGCCGCCGCGAAGAACCCGCCGATCAGGATGAATATGAGGACCAGGGCGATGGTCACCGCGACGTTGCTCACGTCAGTTGTCCGTTCGGGTGTCAGGCATGCCGGCCGGTCGCCGCGATCTCCGCGGCTCGCAGAGATTGCGGTACTGGTGGCATTTAACCCGCTCCTCAGGGGAAGCGCGTAAGCTAGGTCCCGGGCCTACATAATCAAACACTTTTGAACAGGAGTACACAGTGAAGCTGCTGGTTACTGGTGGAGCGGGGTACATCGGCAGCGTCGTGGCGGCGCAACTCCTGGAGCGCGGGCACGAGGTCACGGTGCTCGACGACCTGTCGACCGGGCACGCCGACGCGGTGCCGCCCGGCGCCTCGTTCGTGCAGGCGTCGATCACCGAGGCCGCGGGGGTGCTCTCCGAGGGGTTCGACGCCGTGCTCCACTTCGCCGCCAAGTCGCTGGTGGGCGAGTCGGTGGAGCATCCCGGCCTGTACTGGTCGAACAACCTCGGCGGCACGCTGGCGCTGCTCGACGCGATGCGGCGCACGGGGGTGGACCGGATCGTCTTCTCCTCCACCGCCGCGACGTACGGCGAGCCGGAGCGCACGCCCATCGTGGAGACCGACCCGACCCGGCCCGGCAACCCCTACGGCGCGTCCAAGCTCGCCGTGGACACCGCGCTGACCGCCTTCGCCGGCCTGTACGGCCTGGGCGCGGTCAGCCTGCGCTACTTCAACGTGGCCGGAGCGTACGGCGAGTATCGCGAGCGGCACGCGGTCGAGACCCATCTGATCCCCAACATCCTGAAGGTGGCGCTCGGCGAGCGGGAGTCGGTGAGCGTGTTCGGCACCGACTACCCCACCCCGGACGGCACCTGCGTCCGCGACTACGTCCACGTCACGGATCTCGCGGTGGCCCACCTGCTCGCCCTGGACGCCTGCGCGCCCGGGGAGCACCGGATCTACAACCTGGGCAGCGGCAGCGGCTTCTCGGTGAAGGAGGTCGTCGAAGTGTGCCGGGAGGTGACCGGGCACCCCATCCCGGTGACCACCGCCCCGCGCCGCCCCGGTGACCCGGCCGTCCTGGTCGCGTCGCCGGAGAAGATCCAGCGCGAGCTCGGCTGGAAGCAGGCGCACGGCTCCCTGCGCGACATGGTCGCCGACGCCTGGGCCGCCTGCGCCAAGCCGGTCTGAGCCGCCCGAGCCGGCGGCCCGCGTGATCGGCGGGCGGTGACGGCTCGGACGGCCGGTCAGGCGCGGCGCAGGGCGACGCGCATGCTGGCCTGGTTGTTGGCCGGGCGGCGGTCGCCGAACCGGCGCGAGTAGACGGTGGCCATCGTCGCCACGGCGTGCGAGGCCCGGGACGGCACCCGGAAGACCAGCTTGAGCAGTCCCCGCGACCCCGACCTGATCGGCGGCAGCGAGCAGCCGACGAACTGGCGGTTCCGGTGGCAGCGCGCCCCGGTCGCCGACAGGAGCCGGGCCTCCTGCGGCTGGAAGAACACGTAGGCGTCCCGGACGACCCGGGGCCCCCGGTTGCGCACCTCCGCCCGCACGGCGAACCAGTGCCCGGGACGGGTGTACCGGGTGGAGGAGCTGAACCGCATGGCCAGGTCGGCGCCCTCGTCGACCCTGGTCACCGTCTCGGCCGTGTTGTCGGTCTCGTCGTCGTCCAGCACCTCGGAGGTCAGGTCGGCCCGCGCGCGGAGGGGTCCGTGCGCGCCCGGCCGGATCATGCCCGTGATCGTCATGTCCCCCGAGCCGCCGGGCAGGACGTCGTCGGAGGAGCGGCAGACCACCTCGTTGCGGGCGGAGCCGGGCCCGCACTCGGCCACGCCGACGTTCAGGATCTGGAAGTCGCGGGGCAGCCAGACCCGCAGCGTCGGCAGCACCGCGTCTCCCGGGCCCTGGTTGTGCACGCTGACGTGGTAGGTCAGCGGCTGCCCGGGTTGCGCCACCTTCGGCGACGCGGTGATCCCGACCATGAGATCGGCGGTCCCCCACCGGCCCTGCGCCGGCGCCGCCCCCGGCGCGGCGAGCGCCGGGTGCGGCGTTCCGGCGACGAAGACACAGACCAAACCCGTGACGACCCTGCGACCCATGCTGCTCCCCCGAAAGCGTGAGATCAATTCAATCGTCCGGGCGGTCCCCGCGACCGCCCGACACGCCGCGCGCGGCCCCGCCGGGGCGGGGTGATCTCACGCCGTGACCAGGTCCTCCCGCGGTGCCGCGGACCGGTCGAGCCGCAGGTCGCGGTTGGGCAGCAGCGCGAGCGCGAGGAGGGCCACCACCGCGCCCGCGACCCCGAGCCAGGGGATCACCGTCGCGGTCGCGGCGGCGTGCGCGGCGGGCAGGCCGTGCGCCGGCGCCTCCCGGGTCACCACCGACGCGTACGCCGTGCCCGCGACGGCCAGTGCGACCGAGCCACCGATCTGCCGGAAGAACGTCAGGTTCGCGCTGGCCGTGCCGACGTACCGGGACGGCACGGACCTCTGGATCGCCACCGTCAGGCCCGAGAGCATGGGCCCCATCCCGAGACCGATCAGCGCCATCCAGACGACGAGCAGCGGTTCCGAGGTGCCGACGGCGAGGTTCGCGCACAACGTCGTGCCCGCCACCAGGAGAACCGTCGCGGCGACGAGCCAGGGCTTGTAGCGGCCGGTGCGGGAGATGAGCGCGCCGGTCACCGCGCTGCCGGCCACCATCGCCAGCATCAGCGGGTAGATGTGCAGCCCGGAGGAGGTGGCGCTGAGGCCGCGTGACTCCTGGAAGTAGCGCGGCAGGAAGACCACTCCCGCGTACATGCAGAACGCGGTGAAGAACGAGGCGACGTTGACCAGCGAGTAGGTGCGGTTCGCGAAGAGATGGAGCGGCACGATGGGCTGCTCCGCCCGGCGCTCGACCGCGACGAAGACCACGAGCAGCGCGAGCGACGCGGCGATCGGCCCGATCACCGGCCCGCTCGTCCAGGTGTGGCCGTCGACGCCCTTCTCGGTCAGCCCGACGAGCAGCGCGCTGATCGCGGCGCTGAAGACGGCGATGCCGAGGTAGTCGGGCCGCGCCCCGCCGTGCCCCGGCCGGTGCGGCAGCCGCCACACGATGATCGCCACCAGGACGGCGCCGATCGGCACGTTCACGTAGAAGGCCCAGCGCCAGCTCGCGTGGTCGGTGAACAGGCCGCCGAGGAACGGCCCGGCGAGGTAGCTCAGCGCCATGACCCCGCCGAGGGCGCCCTGCACGCGCCCGCCGCGCTCCGGCGGGAACAGGTCGACCACCAGCGCGAGCGACAGCGGCAGCAGCGCGCCCGCGCCCAGGCCCTGCAGGCCGCGGAAGGCGATGAGCTGCGCCATGCTCTGCGCGGCGCCGGACAGGATCGAGCCGAGCAGGAACAGCGCCACCCCGACCAGCAGGAGCGGCTTGCGGCCGTACGCGTCGGACAGCCGGCCGTACAGCGGGACCGTGATGGTCGAGGTCAGCAGATAGGCGGTGACCACCCAGGTGTAGAGGCCGGTGCCGCCGAGCTCGCCGACGATCCTGGGCAGCGCGGTGCCGACGATCGTCTGGTCGAGCATCGCGAGGAACATGCCGCCCAGCACGGCGAAGAGGAGGAGTCCGTTCTTGGATCGCATGTGTCGAAGGTGACATGTCAGTGCTTACATGTCAATACGGAGGTATAGTGGGGGCATGTCCCTGCGCATCGCTCTCCTCGGCCTGCTGACCGCGTACGGCTCGGCGAGCGGCTACGACCTGGCCAAATCGTTCGAGAAGTCCGTGGCCCACGTCTGGCAGGCCGGCCACAGCCAGATCTATCCGGAGCTCGCCAAGATGGCGTCGGACGGGCTGGTGACGGTCGAGGCGGAGGGCGCCCGGGGCCGCAAGATCTACACGATCACCGCGGAGGGCCGCGCCGAGCTGCGCGAATGGCTGCTCGGCCACGATCCCACGGGCCCGGCGCGCAGCGAGGTCGCGCTGCAGGCGTTCCTCGTCCCGCTGCTCGAAGCGCCGGAGGCGGTGGCCGTGCTGGAGCGGTTGCGGGCCCACTCGGAGCGGAAGCTGGCGCAGCTGGAAGCGCTCTGGACGGCCAAGCACTCGGCGCCCATCCCGGAGGGGACGGCGCGGGTCAAGTTCGGCAATCTCGCCCTGGACCTCGGGATCCGGCAGACCCGCATGGTGCTCCAGTGGGCGGACGACGCCATCGCCGAGGTCCAGGCCCGGTCCTGAAGCGCGCAGTCCTGACGGCCGACGCGCGGGCGGGACTCAGCGGCAGGAGAGCGGGGCCGGGGCCTTCCGTTCGGAGTCGAAGTCGACGTTGCCGAAGTGTTTGCGCAGCAGGCTCCGCATCGTGCCGTCGTCGTACAGGTCCTGGATCGCGCCCTCGACGGCCGCGCAGGTGCGCAGGTCCTTCCTGGGCAGTCCGACGGCGTACCGCTGGTCCCTCAGCCGCACGCCGAGCACCGACAGCTTCAGGCCCGTCTCCCTGTTCGCGAAGCCCGCGATGATCAGGTCGTCTCCGGGGACGGCGTCGACCTTTCCGCTGGTCAGCAGGTTCATGCACTCCGCGTAGTTGCCGGCCGGGACCTGCTCGACGTCCACCCTGCCCGCGACGAGGCGGGCCGTCGCGCTCCCGGCGGGCGCGCACATCCGGCGGCCGGCGAGGTCGTCGAGCCTCCTGACCCGCGATCCGGCGAGCACCAGCAGGTCGGCGTGGGCCGTGTAGTACGGGCCCGCGAAGGTGACGGCGTCGTCGCGGTTGTCGTCGTAGGAGTACGTCGCGACGACCATGTCCACCACGCCGTCGGCCAGGGCCCGCACCCGTTCGCCGACGCCGATCCGGTGGAAGGTGATCCCGCTCGCGGGGACCTTGAGACGCCTGGCGATGTACGTGGCGAGGTCGACCTCGAACCCGCTGGGTCCCGTCCCCTGCTGCAGGGCGACGCCCGGCAGGTCTCCGCGTACGCCGATGGTGAGCCGCCCGGTGCGCGCCACCTTGTCGAGCACGGACGTGAACGTGTGGCCGGGCCGGGGGCCGCTCGACGACGAGGTTCCCGCCTCGCCGGTCTCGCCGCCGACGCCCGGGAGGAGGCCCATCCCGTTCGCGACGAGCACGCCCCCACCGGCCAGGACGGCGAGCACGGCCGCGCACGCGGCGATCAGGAGGTTCCTGCGCCGGGACCGCCGGGACGGGGCCGGCCCGGGATCGTGCGCCTCCACCCGCCCCCCGCCGTGCGGCCCTGATCCGTGTGGCTCTAATCCGTGCGGACCCGACCCGTGCGGTTCCGAACCCTGCGGCCCTGATCCGCGCGGCTCTGATCCATACGGCCCTGATCCGTGCGGTCCGGTCTTCGCGGGCCTGGGCGCGGGGGCGGCGGCACCCGCGTCCCCGCCCGCGCGTACGTCGGTGCTGACCGCGGGCGACAGGAACGCACGGGCCGCCTCGGTGTCCCAGGTTCCCACGCTCACCACGGGGCCCGTGGCGTCCTCGTAGCGGTCGCTCCAGGCCGCGTCGTGAGCCACGTTACGGGCCGGGTTGTGGGCCGCGTTGTGGGCACCGCTGGGAGGGCCGTACCGGGCTCCGGCGGCGGAGTCGCGCGGGCCGCTGCCGGCCGCTCCCGTGAACCGGTGCGGGCCGCTTCGGGCGTCGCCGCCGGACCCGCCGTGCTGCCCGCCGTACGAGCTGCCGTGCTGCCCGCCGTACGAGCCGCCGTGCTGCCCGCCGTACGAGCCGCCGTGCTGCCCGCCGGGATGAGGGGCCGCGCGTCCGGCGAAGGGCCTGGCCGCGGGATCGGCCGCGTGCGCGGCGCCCTCGGAGAGCACCGTCGTGGACGCGTCGCCCGACGCCGTACGGCCGAGCAGGCGCAGCAGGATCTGGTCGGCGGTCGGGCGCTCGTCCGGCGACTTGCGCAGGCACGCCCGCACCACTCCGGCGAGCGGCTCGGGCAGCGCCGAGGTGTCGATGTCGTGGTTCAGGATGCGGTTGAGCACGGCCGCGATCGAGTCACCGCCGAAGACGACCGTGCCGGTCGCGGCGTACGCGATCGTCGAGGCCCACGAGAAGACGTCGGCGGGGGGCCCGACCTTGC
Organism: Microbispora sp. H10670; assembly: GCF_014161385.1. Classification (NCBI taxonomy): domain Bacteria; kingdom Bacillati; phylum Actinomycetota; class Actinomycetes; order Streptosporangiales; family Streptosporangiaceae; genus Microbispora; species Microbispora sp. H10670. The sequence goes on from NZ_JABBWW010000004.1 coordinate 96,697, forward strand.
CGCCGGAGATCTGCTCGGGAGCCATGTAGGCGGGCGTGCCGATCGCCCGGCTGGTGATCGTCGCGGTCGAGTCGAGGATGCGGGCGATGCCGAAGTCGACCACCCGGGGCCCGTCGACGGCGAGCAGCACGTTGTCGGGCTTGAAGTCGCGGTGGACGATCCCCGCCTGGTGGATGGCGGTGAGCGCGGTGGCCGTGCCGACGGCCAGGCGCTCCAGCGCCGAGCCCGTCACCGTCCCCCGCTCCTCGAGCGTCTCGCGCAGCGACCGCCCGTCGATGAACTCGCTCGCGATGTACGGCGTGTCGCCCTCCAGGTCGGCCGCCATGACCCGCGCGGTGCAGAAACTCGCCACCCGCTGGGCGGCCCGCAACTCCCGGGCGAAGCGGGACCTGGCGACCGCGTCGCCGCTGAACTTCACGTGCAGCAGCTTCACCGCGGCCTGCTCGCCCGCCTGGTCCTCGCCGAGGTAGACCACGCCCTGGCCGCCCTCGCCGAGACGGCCGGACAGCACGAAGGGACCGAGCCGGGTCGGGTCCCCCGGTTGGAGCGGCGCGATCTGCGGCATCCCCGTTCCCCACGATTCGGCAAAGTACCGGCCAGCAGAACTTTACGGCCCCCGCGCGGCGCTTCCGGTTCCCGATACCACGCCGTGACGTCAGGAAGTCGTGACAATGCGGCGAGCGGTCCCCATCCCCAAGTGACGGAAAAGGGCCGCCCGGAATGTCTCCGGGCGGCTCCCCCTCCTGCCGGGCGGCGGGCGAGCGGCGGCCGGGTCAGACGCGGCGCGCTCCGATGGTTTTCAGCCACTTGTCGCAGTTGCCGCAGGCCTTGCGGGGCTGCCACACCTTCTTGTCCCAGTTCCACGTCTCAGCGTGGAAGTACAGGTTCTTGCCCTGGACGTCGCTCAGGACCCGCGCCTTGATCTTGTAGAGGTACTTGTTCATCGCGTCGACCTCGGCGCAGTTGTCCACCGTCCACTCCTCGCCCTGGCCGACCTTGGCGAGGATCTCCTCCATGACCGGATGCTTCTCCGTCTGGGCGAGGTAGGGGTACGCGCCGCTCGTTCCGGTGAAGGTCTGCTGCGTGCCGAGGTCGGCCAGACCGGCGACCACCGTGCCCAGCCCGCCCTGCGTCCTGGTCGCCCTCTGGGCCTCCGTACGGGCCTTGGCGATGAAACGCTGGATGGCCTGCTCGGCCTCGAGCCTGTTCGCCTCGGCGACCACCCTGGCCTTCTCCTCCAGGTACCACGTGAAGCCGCCGTTCCAGTCGTTCTCGTAGACCCACGTGACGAAGGCCGCACGCGCCTCCGCCTCGGGTTTCGTCTGGCTCACGAGGGCGCTCTCCAGCGCGCCGAGCCTCTTCCACACCTCCTCGGCGGCCGCCTTGACGTCGCTGCCGATCGTCGCCGTCCTGAGCCACTGGCCGAGCTCGATGCGGGCCTTGCTGGCCCACTCCTTGACCTTCGTCGTGGGCACCGCTTCTTCGGCGGGATTGTGTGAGGCGTGCGTCGTCTCTGCCATCGCGATTCCTTCGTCGAGAGTCTTCGCCTGTGGTGGTCCGGCCCTCGACCAGGGTCGCCGGAAGCCGTCGGCGTCGGATTGCCGGGCGATCCGGATCCGATTGCCGGCGTACTCGCGGTTGTCCGGCGCGGCGGGAGGACGTCTCCCGGAGAAGGGCGTGACGGCCCACGGACGGCCCATGGACGCGAATCGGCCTCCGCCCCGACGGTGGCACCGCGGGCAGAGGCCGATTCTCCGTACCAGGCTCCTCGGGCTAGGCGGACATCTTCTTCTTGAGGTTCTCGTCGAGAGCCGCGAGGAAGTCCTGCGTGGTCAGCCACTCGGCGTCGCCGCCGACCAGGAGCGCGAGGTCCTTGGTCATCTGGCCGCCCTCGACGGTCTCGACGCAGACCTGCTCCAGCTTCTCGGCGAAGTCGATCACCTCGGGCTGGTTGTCGAGCTTGCCGCGGTGCTGCAGGCCGCGGGTCCAGGCGAAGATCGAGGCGATCGGGTTCGTGGACGTCGGCTTGCCCTGCTGGTGCTGGCGGTAGTGCCGGGTCACCGTGCCGTGCGCGGCCTCGGCCTCGACGGTGCGGCCGTCGGGGGTCATCAGCACGCTGGTCATCAGGCCGAGCGAGCCGAAGCCCTGGGCCACGGTGTCCGACTGGACGTCGCCGTCGTAGTTCTTGCAGGCCCAGACGTACCCGCCCTCCCACTTGAGGGAGGCGGCCACCATGTCGTCGATCAGCCGGTGCTCGTAGGTGATCCCGGCGGCTTCGAAGTCGGCCTTGAACTCGCTCTCGTACACCTCGGCGAAGATGTCCTTGAACCGGCCGTCGTACGCCTTGAGGATCGTGTTCTTGGTCGACAGGTAGACCGGGTAACCGCGGTTGAGGCCGTACCGCATCGAGGCACGGGCGAAGTCGCGGATCGACTCGTCCAGGTTGTACATCGCCAGGGCGACGCCGGAGCCGGGGAAGTCGAAGACGTTGAGCTCGATCGGCTCGCCGCCGTCCTTCGGGGTGAAGGTCAACGTCAAGGTGCCCTCGCCCGGCACCTTGAGGTCGGTCGCGCGGTACTGGTCGCCGAAGGCGTGACGGCCGACGACGATCGGCTTGGTCCAGCCGGGCACCAGCCGGGGGACGTTCGACATGATGATCGGCTCACGGAAGATGACACCGCCGAGGATGTTGCGGATCGTCCCGTTCGGGGACCTCCACATCTTCTTCAGGCCGAACTCCTCGACCCGCGCCTCGTCCGGCGTGATCGTCGCGCACTTGACGCCCACGCCGTACTGCTTGATGGCGTTGGCGGCGTCGATCGTGACCTGGTCGTCGGTGGCGTCGCGGTGCTCAATGCCGAGGTCGTAGTACTTCAGGTCGACGTCGAGGTAGGGAAGGATCAGCTGGTCCTTGATGAACTGCCAGATGATCCGGGTCATCTCGTCGCCGTCGAGCTCGACGACAGGGCCCGCTACCTTGATCTTGGGCATGCGTGGGGTTCCCCTTCTGGTCTGACTGGCCAGCACGTCCTTTTTGAGGCTCACTGGCCGTTGAGGCTATCGGACGGGTGTGGTAAGCCCGCGACGAGGTCGCGTTCCTACGAGTCGTGCAGGCGCAGCAGCATGAGCAGCGAGCCGGCCACGAGCGCCACGCCGAACGCCGCCAGCGTGATCGCGTCGGTCCGCCTGCCGCGGACCGCGAGCGCACCCGCCCGCCGGTCCGACGTCGCCAGCCGGGTGACGGACCCGGCGAGGAAGGCGCCTCCCATCACCACTCCGCCGGTCGACACCGGCGCCCCCAGCCCGATCGCGCCCAGCCCGGCGGCCACGCCGGCCGCCACCACCAGGTACGACCCCCAGGCCGTGCTCTCGCCCGTTCTCACGTCTCTCCCATGCCTGCCACCGCGGTCCTCCATGTCAGCGCTCACCGATGGGCGCCCATTTCTGGTCGCGCTCACCGATGTACTCGCTGTCGGGCCGGATCAGCCGGTTGTCGGCGTGCTGCTCGATCACGTGGGCGGTCCACCCCGACATCCGGCTGACCGAGAACACGGGAGTGAACAGATCCGTCGGGATGCCCAGGTAGTGGTAGACGGTGGCCGCGTAGAAGTCCACGTTCGGGTACAGGTGCTTCTCCGCGAGGACGACCTCCTCCATCTCCCGGGACATCCGGTAGTAGGTGTCGTCGCCGGAGGCCTCGGCCAGCTCCTCCGACATCCGCCGCAGGTGCGTCGCCCGGGGGTCCTCCGTCTTGTAGACGCGGTGCCCGAATCCCATGATCTTCTCGCCCGCCGCCAGTCTGTCCCGTACAGCCTGGGCGACGCCGCGCGGGTCCAGCCCTTCCAGCGTACGCATGACCTGCTCGTTCGCGCCTCCGTGCAGGGGCCCCTTGAGCGTGCCGATGGCGGCGACGATGGCCGAGTGCATGTCGGACAGCGTGGCGGCGCACACCCGGGCGGCGAACGTCGAGGCGTTCATGGTGTGGTCGGCGTGCAGCACGAGACAGGTGTCGAAGATCTCGGCGGCGCGCCGCTCGGGGCGCCGGCCGGTGATCTGGAGCAGGAAGTTCCCGGCGATGCTCAGCTCGGGATCGATCTCGGGCAGCGTCGCCCCGGTCCGCGCCGCGTGGTAGCGGGCGACCAGGATCGGCTGCTGGGCCGTCAGCCGCGCGGCCTTGCGCAGGTTGGCCTCGGGGGCGTTGGAATCCTTGTCCGGATCGTCCGCGCCGGCCAGGGAGACCAGCGTCCGCAGCGCCTCCATGGGCGCCTGCCTCTCGGCGATCTCGGGGATGTCGCGCTCGACGAGCGAGCCCAGGGTGCGGCCCCGCGCCAGTTCCGCGCCGTAGTCGGCGAGCTGGGCGCGGGACGGCAGCGACCCACGCTGGAGCAGGTGGGCGGTCTCCTCGAAGGTGGTGCGGCCGGCCAGGTCGTGGATGTCGTAGCCACGGTAGAAGAGCCGGCCCGCCTTGCCGTCGATGTCGCTCAGCGCTGTGGACGCGGCGACGACGTCGGCGAGTCCTTTGGTGGGCTTGTCTGCAACCTCTCGGGGGGTTCCACCCCCCAAGTCCCCCCCGTCCGAGGAAGTCTGCTTCATAGTATTTCCTCCGCTTATCTCCGCCCGAAGTCTACCCGTGAGCAGGGAAGAAGCCCCTCAAAGGCCCAGATCGATTTCAAGGGAGATTCTGCTTATGGCAAAGGCGATTCCCCCTCGCCACGGGTGGGTAAGCCGCATCTATAGAGAAAGTAACGGCGGGCTACCTGGGGAGGAACTGCCGTGGAGGGGCCGTTCATACGGATCGAGGACAGCGGCGAGGTGGTACCGCTGCGCCCCGACGTCACCACGATCGGTCGCGGCCGGGGCGCGGACATCCGGCTGGCGGATCCGAGCGTGTCACGGCTGCACGCCGAATTCGTGCGTCGCGGGCCCTACCTGTACGTCGTGGACCTGGGCCTGTCCCGCAACGGCACACGGGTGAACGGCAGGCCGATCGCCCGGAGGGTGCTGGACGACGGCGACGTCGTCTCCTTCGGCGCCGCCCGGGCCCGGGTCGGCGGGATCCCGCGTGAGGACCTCGCGCCCGAGGTCGAACTGCGCCGCGCCGCCGCGCCGGAACTGACCCGCCGCGAGGTCGACGTGCTCACCTCGCTGTGCCGCCCCGCCCTGTCGGACGAGGCGTTCGTGGCGCCGGCCACGGCCCGGGAGATCGCCGACGACCTGGTGGTCACCGAGGCGGCGGTCAAGCAGCATCTGCTGCGGCTCTACCAGAAGTTCCGCATCCCGGAGGGCACCAACCGGCGGACCAGGCTGGCCAACGAGGTCGTCGCCCTCGGCCTCGTGCGGCCCACGCCGGTCGTGCCGCCGCAGCGCGCGAGCGGCCCGGCCGAGCAGGAGCCGCAACGCGCCCCCGTAGGCCGCCGGGCCTCCTGAACCGGTGACACACCGGCCGCGTGGAAGTGGAAGCCGTCCATCCCTCGCGGCCGGTGGAGCGTTCCCAACCGGTCGGCGCCGCCACCCGATGGCGACAAAAAGTGATTTATGAGCGAATGGGCTAAGACGAGGGAAGAGTTTTCTCGCACCGGTTGAACCGGGCCCCCCACTCATGGATTCGGTCGATCAGTTCGGGCGGATGGATGACGCGGAAATCGGCGCCGACCACGCCCAGCGCCAAGGTCGGCCAGTCCAGGGAGTCCGCCGTCATCCGCATCCGGCAGTGCTCGTCGTCGATCTCCTCGATCATGCTCCACCTGCCGATCCGTTCACGCACGGTCACGGCCGGGGCATCGACCAGGACCTCCACCCGGTACGGCCGGGGCAGGTTGTCCCGGCCGGCCCGCACGAACTCGGCGGCGTCGGCGGCGGGCAGTTCCCGGGGCCGGAACCGGGAACCGGTGTGGTGGGGCGCGGCGAGCCGGTCGAGCCGGAAGCTGCGCCAGTCGTGCCGGACGAGGTCGTAGGCGACCAGGTACCAGCGGCGGCCGAGACAGACCAGCCGATGGGGTTCGACGTGCCGCTCGGTGTGCCTGCCGTCGGAGGCGGTGTAGGAGAAGCGGAGCTGTTCGTCGTCCCGGCACGCCAGCGCGACCGTGGTGAGCACGCCCGGGTCGACGCCCGCCCTGGCCGGGCCGTCCCAGCCGGCCGGCACGGTCATCGCGCGCAGCGCGTCGATCCGGCGTCGCAGCCGGGCCGGCATCACCTGCACCACCTTGGCCAGCGCCCGCACGGAGGACTCGGCGATGCCCTCCACCGCGCCCTGCGCGGCGGCCTGCAGTCCCAGGGCCAGAGCCACCGCCTCGTCGTCGTCGATCACCAGAGGCGGCAGTGCCGCGCCGGCGGCGAGCTGATAGCCGCCGTCCACGCCGCGCTGCGCCTCGACCGGATAGCCCAGTTCCCGCAGCCGGTCGACGTCCCGGCGCAGCGTGCGGACCGAGACCCCCAGCCGTTCGGCCAGTTCGGCGCCCGGCCAGTACCGATGGGTCTGCAGCAGCGACAGCAGCCGCAGCGTCCGCTCGCTGGTATTCGCCATGCCATGATTCTTCCGCGATTCAGGTCAGAAAGTGACCGGTGTGCCGCCTAGCGTGGGTTCTGACCGGCCATACAGGACAGCGAAGGCGGAGAACCATGAGCGAGACCACGACCGTCGGCGAGCCGACCACCCGCGACCTCACCGGCGAGCGCGCGGACCTGCTGGCGATGCTGGCCAAGCAGCGGCACTTCCTGCGCTTCACCACCCGTGACCTCACCGACGAGCAGGCCGGGCGGCGGACCACCGCCAGCGAACTGTGCCTGGGCGGGCTGATCAAGCACGTCACCTCGGTCGAACGGACCTGGGCGCGCTTCATCCTGGAGGGCCCGTCGGCCATGGGTGACTTCACCGCCATGACCGAGGCCGACTGGGCACGGAGGGCCGACGAGTTCCGGCTGCTGCCCGGCGAGACGCTGGCCGGTGTGCTGGCCGACTACGCCGAGGTCGCCCGCCGGACCGACGAGTTGGTCGCCGCCCTGCCCGACCTGGACGCCGCCCAGCCGCTGCCGAAGGCCCCGTGGCACGAGCCCGGCGCGTCGTGGTCGGCCCGCCGGGTGCTGATGCACATCATGACCGAGACCGCCCAGCACGCGGGCCACGCCGACATCATCCGCGAGTCACTCGACGGCGCCAAGAGCATGGGCTGACCCCCCGGCGAACCCGTGGCGGGGTCAGGAACGCCTCGGCCCTGAGCGCCGCGACGCCGATGCGCGGCAGGTCGCGCGACGCGGGGAAGACCAGGAACCGCGGCTCCCACACCGGCCGGAACTTGGCGTTGAACCGGTACAGCGAGTCGATCTGGAACCAGCGGGACAGGAAGACGAGGACACCGCGCCAGGCCCGTGACACCGGCCCCGCGCCCAGCCGCTCCCCCCGCGCCAGCGCGGCCCGGAACACCGCGAAGTTGAGGGACACCCTGGTCACCCCGAGCTCCGGCGCCGCCTCCAGCGCCCGCACGATCAGGAACTCGTTCAGGCCCGGATCGGCCCGCAGGTCACGGCGCATGAGGTCGAGCGACAGCCCGTCGCGTCCCCACGGGACGAAGTGCAGCACGGCCCGGACGTCCCCCGTCTCCTCCCCGCCCCTGGGCCCGGCCCCGGCGGCGGGAGGTGACGCCTGCGCCGGGCCGTGGGCCGTCACCACCACGCAACCGGCGTCGGCGGGATCGCCGAACCGGCCCAGCGCCATAGAGAAGCCGCGCTCGGCCGTGGTGCCGCGCCAGGAGACCGTCGCGGCGTGGATACGGTCCCGCTCGGCCTCGGTCAGGTCACCGGCCCGCCGTACGTGACAGGTGTAGCCGAGACGCTCCACCCGGTGGACCATCTGCCGCACGTTGCGCATGGCCCGGCCCTCCAGGGTGAATCCGGCCACCTCGACGACCGCCTCGTCGCCGAGTTCCAGCGCGCCGAGACCGCCTTCCCGGATCCACGCCTCGCCCCCGCTCTCGCCACAGCCGATCACGGCCGGGATCCAGGCGTGCCGCCGGGCCTCCTCCAGGAAGCGGCGGATGGCCCCCGGCCAGGCCTCGGCGTCGCCGAGCGGGTCGCCGCTCGCCAGCATCACCCCGGCCACGACGCGGTACGTCACGGCCGCCTTGCCGCTGGGCGAGAAGATCACACTCTTGTCCCTGCGGAGCGCGAAGTAGCCGAGCGAGTCCTGGCCGCCCCACTGGTCGAGCATGGCTCTGAGGCGCCGCTCGTCGCCGGGGGTGAGCGCGGCGGCCGGGCGCTCCGGCCGCAGCGCGAGGTGGATGGTCGTGACGGCGGTGAGGGCGCCGAGCCCGGCGAGCGAGGACGACACCAGGGCGCCGGCGTGCGCCGAGGCGTAGCCGACGGGACCGTCCACGCCCGCGAGGCCGAGGACGACCTGCCGCAGCCGGTCGCCCGGGCCGAGCCCGCCCGCGACGTCACGGGCGTGCGCGGCGACCAGGGCCCATCCGATCACGACGTCGAACGCGCCGAGCACGATCAGGTTGCCCAGGGCGCGCCAGCGGGAGCGTGGGTCGGGCAGGGCGTAGAACTCCGCCCTGCTCAGCAGCAGCACCCCGAACAGCAGCAGCGAGACCGACGCGGCGAGGGGGTGCCGCCAGCGCAGCGCCTCCAGGACGGCGCCCAAGGGCAGCAGCACCACCACCGCCCGCCAGGCCCTCGCCTTGCGCCGCCTGAGGGCGTGGGCCAGCATGATCAGCAGGATTCCGACCAGGAGAGAGGCCGTTTCAGCCAGTGTCGTGACACTACCTGGCAGAATTCCGGCGATCTCGCTGATCCTGCTCGTACGGAACCGCGGGACGACGCCGTTGACGATGTCCAGGGCCCCGATCAGCAGCGCGGCCCGGCCCGCCGCCGCGGGCACCCAGGGACGCGCGATCCTCGCCTGTACGGAGTGCGTCCGAACACTCACGATATGTGAGGATAGGTGACATCGGCGCCCGCGAAGCGGCGTGATTCCGATCCTTGCCCGGGTCCTTACGCCACCCGGACCGCGCCACCCGGGCCACGCCAGCCACCCGGGCCGGCCGGTGCCGTCACTGCCGCTCGGCGGCCTCGACGACGTTGGCCAGCAGCATGGCCCGGGTCATCGGCCCCACCCCGCCGGGGTTGGGAGCGACGAAACCCGCCACCTCGCGGACGTCGGGGGCCACGTCTCCGGCGATCTTCCCGTCGACCCGGGACACGCCCACGTCGAGCACGGCCGCGCCCGGCTTGACCATCTCCGCGGTCACCAGGTGGGGCACCCCGGCCGCGGCGACGACGATGTCCGCCCGGCGCACGTGGGACGCCAGGTCCTGGGTGCCGGTGTGGCAGAGCGTCACGGTGGCGTTCTCCGCGCGCCGGGTGAGCAGCAGGCCCAGCGGCCGGCCCACGGTGATGCCCCGGCCGACGACGACGACCTCGGCGCCCTTGATCGGCACGCCGTACCGCTGGAGCAGCACCACGATGCCGCGCGGGGTGCACGGCAGCGGGGCGTCGACCATGTGGACGAGCCTGCCCAGGTTGACCGGGTGGAGGCCGTCGGCGTCCTTGGCCGGGTCCATCCGCTCGATGAGCGCCTGGGTGTCCAGGTGACGCGGCAGCGGAAGCTGGACGATGTAGCCCGTGCAGGCCGGGTCGGCGTTCAGCTCGTCGACCGCGGCCTCCACGTCGGCCTGGGTGGCGGTGTCCGGAAGGTCCTTCCGGATGGAGGTGATGCCGACCTCCGCGCAGTCGCGGTGCTTGCCCGCGACGTAGATCTGACTGCCCGGGTCCTCACCGACCAGGATCGTGCCCAGCCCGGGGGTGATGCCCCGGTTCGCCAGAGCCTTCACCCGCTCCGCCAGTTCACCCTTGATCGTGGCGGCGGTCGCCTTGCCGTCCAGAAGCCGCGCGGTCATCGCACTCCCCAGTTCGTCCAGGTGGTTCTACTGAGCCCCCTCGCGGCGCTCGATGATCCGGCGGGTGAGAGGGATGAACTCCACGATCTTCCACCCGAGGTACGCGGCCAGGACCGCGATGGGCAGCAGCGCGAGGGGGCTGTTCCACACGCCGTTCATCAGGGCGAAAGAAGTCGTGAGCATGTCAACGGGCATGGAGGGACTCCGGGGGAAGAAGAGTGGGGCGTTTCAGGCTAACCGCACCACAAGGGTGATCGTGCCGTTTCCGCCCTTTCTGTCCCCCGAGTGCCCCTCCGATCGCGTCGCTCCCCCGCTGACCGTGGTCCGGTCAGTGGAAGAAGTGGCGGGTGCCGGTGAAGTAGAGCGTGATGCCCGCCTCCTTGGCGGCCTCGATGACCTGGTCGTCGCGGATCGATCCGCCCGGCTCCACGATCGCCTTCACCCCCGCCTCGGTCAGCACCTGAAGGCCGTCCGGGAAGGGGAAGTACGCGTCGGAGGCCCCGACCGATCCGGCCGCGCGCTCACCGGCCCGCGCGACCGCCAGCCGGGCCGAGTCGACCCGGTTGACCTGGCCCATTCCGACGCCGACGGTCGCGCCGCCGGTCGCGAGGAGGATCGCGTTGGACTTCACCGAACGGCAGGCCCGCCAGGCGAAGGCGAGGTCGGCCAGCACCTCGGGCGAGGCCGGCTCGCCGGCCCTGAGCTCCCAGCCGGACGGGTCGTCGCCGGGGGCGTCCACCCGGTCGACCGTCTGCACGAGGAGGCCGCCGTCGACGCGGCGGAACTCCGCGGCGTTCGCCGGCCCCGACGGGCAGGCGAGCAGCCGGATGTTCTTCTTCTCCCGCAGGATCTCCAGCGCGTCCGCCGCGAACGACGGCGCCACCACGACCTCCGTGAAGATCGGCGCGATCTGCTCGGCCAGCTCACGGGTCACCTCGCGGTTCACCGCGATCACCCCGCCGTACGCCGAGACCGGGTCGCACTCGTGCGCCTTTCGGTGCGCCTCGGCCACGTCGGCGCCCACGGCGATGCCGCAGGGGTTGGCGTGCTTGATGATGGCGACGGCCGGCTCGGCGAAGTCCCAGGCGGCCCGCCAGGCGGCGTCGGCGTCCACGTAGTTGTTGTAGGACATCTCCTTGCCGTGGAGCTGCTCGGCGTTGGCCAGGCCGTCCGTGCCGCCGGTGTAGAGCGCGGCTCCCTGGTGCGGGTTCTCGCCGTACCGCAGGGCCGCCTTGCGCTTCCACGCCGCGCCCATGAACGACGGCCACTCGCCCTCGGGGGCGTACACGTTGCCGAACCACGACGCCACCGCGACGTCGTACGCCGCGGTGTGCGCGTAGGCCGTGGCGGCGAGCCTCCTGCGCTCGGTCAGCGTGAAGCCGCCCTCCGCGGCCGCGGCCAGCACGTCGCCGTACGCCACGGGGTCGACGACCACGGCCACCGTGCCGTGGTTCTTGGCGGCGGCCCGGATCATCGCGGGGCCGCCGATGTCGATCTGCTCGACGCACTCGGCGTCCGAGGCGCCGGAGGCCACCGTGGCGGCGAACGGGTAGAGGTTCACCACCGCGAGCTGGAACTGCTCGATCTCCAGCTCCTCCAGCTGCTTGACGTGCGAGGGGTTGCCGCCGTCGGCGAGCAGACCGGCGTGCACCCGCGGGTGGAGGGTCTTGACCCGGCCGTCCAGGCACTCGGGGAAGCCGGTGAGCGACTCCACCCTGGTGACCGGCACGCCGTAGGAGGCGATCGCGGCGGCGGTGCCGCCGGTCGACACGATCTCCACGCCCGCGGCCTCAAGCCCCCGCGCCAGGTCTTCCAGACCCGTCTTGTCGTAAACGGTGATGAGCGCACGGCGGATGGCGATGCGGGTCACTTCGTGGTCCTTCCTGATGTCGTGCCCTGTGTCCGGTCCTGTGCCGGAGCCGGTTCTGCGACGGGCGCCGGGCGCCGCGCGGCGGCGGCCTGTCCCGCGGCTCGCGCCGTCCCCAGGCGTACGGTCCGCCCGGTCGTGGTCCAGCCCTCGCGGGCCATCCGGCCGACCATCTCGACGAGGAGGCCGCGCTCGACGGTCTTGATCCGCTCGTGCAGCGACTCCTCGTCGTCGCCCTCCCGCACCGGCACCGCCTCCTGGGCGATCACCGGCCCGGTGTCCACGCCCGCGTCGACCAGGTGCACGGTGCAGCCGGTGACGCGGACGCCGTACGCGAGCGCGTCGCGCACCGCGTGGGCGCCCGGGAAGGAGGGCAGCAGCGCCGGGTGGGTGTTGACGACCGGGAACGCGGCCAGCACCCGAGGACCGAGGATCCTCATGAACCCGGCGGAGACCACGAGGTCGGGCCGGTGCCCGGCGATGCGCTCCGCCAGGCTCTCGTCCCATTCCTCCCGGGTGGGGTGGTCGCCCACCCGCTCGACGAACGTGGGGACGCCCGCGCGCCCGGCCCGCGCCAAGCCCTCGATGTCGTCGCGGTCGGCTCCGACGGCCACCACCGTCGCGCCGTACGCGTCGTCGGAGGCGGCGTCGAGCAGCGCTTGCAGGTTGGTCCCCGATCCTGAGACGAGGACCACGAGCCGGAAGGACAGGGCGGAACTCCTTCGTGAGCTGGCTTCGTTTTGCAGGTGATTACCGGGAGATGGTTCCTTAGAGATGGTCGCTGCGTGGAGGGTGGGCCCTCGACGCAGCTAAAGCGTATCGGGCGCCGGCCATCAGGATTCACGACGGGCTATGCGAACGCGAGGCGAGGAGACCGTGACAACATCCCTTGAGACTTCGGCCCCCACGACGGGAGGACGCAGGGCGCTGGCCCTGGCCGTCACGGCCATGGTCTTCACCCTGCTGCTGCCGCCCGCGGGGCTGGCGCTGTCGGTTTTCGCGTTCATCGTGGCCGTCCGCGATCTCCGCCTGCTGAACCGCGCACGGCAGGGCATCGGCATGGCGACCGGCGCCGTGGTGCTGTCGACACTCGCGTTCGTCCTGGGCGCCGTCACGACGGCCTTCCAGCTCTACTTCTCGGCGGAGCTCAACGCCTACACCGAGTGCCGCAAGGGCGCGGGCACGGTGGCCGCCCAGCAGCAGTGCTCCGACCAGCTCATGCGGGCCTTCGAGGACAAGCTCGGCATCGCCTGGCCCGCCTCCGTCCCCGCCCCCGCCTGACGGCCCCTCGCCGAGGGCCGGGCGTTCCTCCGGTTTGCCCTTGACGTACGGGTCAGGGTTTACCGTCGCGGCGGCGTGCGGCGGGGCCGCACGGCCGCTCACGTCGTCGCGCGAGGAGAAGCCCATGTCCGAGACACCGCCCGGCACCGTACGGGAGATCAGGCTCACCGAGGTTCCGTCCGGTCTGCCCGGCCCCGAGCACCTGGCCGTCGTGGAGGTCCCGACGCCTGTGCCGGGAGCCGGTGAGGTCCTGGTCCGCAACCGCTGCTTCCAGGTCTTTCCGGCGCTGCGCACGTTGACGGCCGGGGGCGTGCCGGGCGCGCCCTTTCCGCCCCTGCGGCCGGGGGACACGCTGTTCGGCCCCGCCGTCGGCGAGGTCGTCACGGCCGGGGACGGCGCGAGCCTGCGGCCGGGCGACCTGGTCTCGCACTTCCAGGGCTGGCGCGAGTAGGCCGTGGTCCCCGACTCCGAGCCGCTGGACGGCGCCCTGCCCGACCCCGCCGCCTACCTCGCTCCGGGGGCCACGGCGTACGCGGCCCTGACGCGGATCGCGGGCCTGCGCCCGGGAGAGACCGTGTTCGTCAGCGGGGGCGCCGGAGGCGTCGGGTCGCTCGCGGGCCAGATCGCCCGCCTGCTGGGCGCGGCGCGCGTGATCGGCAGCACCGGCTCGGCCGCGAAGGCCGAGCGCATGACCGCCGAGCTCGGCTACGACGCGGTCGTCCTCCGCGGCGACGGTCCGATCGGCGCGCGGCTGGCCGAGGCCGCGCCCGACGGCATCGACGTGGTCGTCGACAACGTCGGCGGCGAGCAGCTCCGTGCGGCGGCCGACGCGGCACGGCCGGGGGCCCGCCTCGTCCTGGTCGGGACCCTGGCCACGCAGCTGTCGGCGGCTTCCACCGGCGCGACCGCCCCCGTGGAGCTGGACACCTTCCGGCTCATCCTCGGGAACATCACCCTTCGCGGCCTGACCGGCGTCGACGCGGCGACCACCGCGGAGTGGAGGGAGCGCTTCGGCGCCTGGCTCCGCTCGGGATCCATCTCCTTTCCGCACACGCGGATCCCGGGCATCGACCGCGCACCGCTGGCACTGCGTGAGCTCTTCGACGGACGACACGTCGGCACCGTCGTCGTGGAGCCGTGAACAACGCCGTGAACAACGCCGTGAACGACGCGGCCGAAGACGACGGGGCCCGGCAGTCCAGGAGCGCGCGACAGTGGTGATACGGCCGTAGGGGTGCGATCGTGATGACCGGGGCGAAACGACCGAGCGAGCGTGGCCAGAACGAGGCGGCCCGAGCGGTGCGGCCGGAACGAGGCGGCCGGAGCGGTGGGGTCGGAACGAGGCGGCCGGGGCGGCGCGGCCGTGACGGTGTGGCCGGCCCACGCGGTCGGAGCGGGGTGGCCACGGCAGGGCGCGAGGGCGGAGGCGGGACGGGCATGCGGATCGGCGACGCCGCGGCGGCGACGGGGACCACTCCGCGCGCCCTGCGCTTCTACGAGCAGCGTGGGCTGCTCCTCCCGCCGCGCACGGCGTCGGGCCAGCGGGAGTACGGCCCGCGTGAGATCGCCCGCATCCGCCTGGTGCGCCAGTTGCTCGCCCTCGGCCTGACCGTCGAGGACGTCGCCGGCTGCGCCGACCGCCTGGACCTGCTGGAGGGCGACACCCTCCCGCCGTACGGCTCCCCCGGCTGCACGGGCGGCACGGGGGTCGTCCAGCGCCGCATCGCCGCCCTGAACGACGAGATCGGCCGCCTGACCCGGCTGCGGGACCGCCTCGCCTCGACCGTCCCCGAGCCGGGGTCAGCACCCGAAACCGTGGCCGGGCCCATACCCGAGACCCTGGCCTGCCCGAGCCCGTGAACACGCTCGTGGGCGCGGCCGGAGGCATGGGCGAGCACTCCCTGGCCCGGCCCTCCGACGGCGGGCTGTCGTCCGTCAGGCGCGTCCCGCCGCCGGCCGGCCGGTGGGTCGTCAGTCGCGGTCCCAGGCGTAGGGGTCGACGTAGATGACGTGGCCCCCGCGGTCGTCGGTCTCGTCGACGATGTCCGTACGCGGCTTCGGGGCGGCGCCGGCGGGCGGTTTACGCGGCGGCTCCGGCCGGCCCCGCCGGGCGGTCATGTCGTCGAACGTCTCCGCGGTCGCCGCGGCGTGCTCGTCGGTCCAGTCGTCCCTGATCACGGGGATCGGCTGGGTCTCCGCCTCGGTGGCGTCCAGCCAGTGTCCCGGGAGATGGGCGCCCCGGGCCGGTCGCACCTTCCCGGCCGCCTTGGCGATCACGGCGCCGGCCTTCCTGACCGGCTCCGGCGGGGTCGCCGGCCGCCGGGAGATCAGCCACCAGTTGGCGATGCCGGCCGAGATTCCGGCGGCCACGCCGACCTCCAGCGCGACCGACAGCGCCACCTCCCAGGGGGAGGGCCCCACGGCGGCCAGCCCGGCCCCGCCGAGCGGCCCGCCCGACAGCGCCGCGAGCGTCCCCGCCGCGAGCCCGCTGGTGATCCCGCAGACGAAGCCCCACAGCGGCGCGGCCTCGATCGAGGGGGTCGGCGCGACGCGGGCCGTCACCACGCCCGCGACCGCCCCCGCGGCGAACGGCACAGCGATCACCGACATGACCCACGGAGGCGCGGTGCCGGACGGCGGCAGTGCGCCGAGCAGCGGCAGCATGGGAACCGCGCTCAGTTTGACCCCGGTGGGCGCGACCAGCGTGCCCGCGCCCACCGCGAAGCCGGGTCCCGAGATGTACGCCATTCCCCAGATCACGGCGTTGAAGAAGTAGAGGACCTCCAGGAGCAGGAGCAGCCCACCGCCGACCAGGCCGGGGCTGAGCACCTCCGACATCTGCTGGATCCGGGTGAAGTTCATCGCCACGGCCACGAGGACGAGCACCGCCCCGGCCGTGAGGAGCAGCGCGGTCGCGACGGCCGTACCCGCGACGAGCGAGCGCGGCCGCTCGGGCAGCAGGCGCAGCATCGACCGCCACGGCCCGATCGTGCGGGCGGTGGCCACCGATCCCGTGACGAAGGCCAGCAGCAGGTGGCTGACGAGCGCCTCCCCCGGGAACGGCTGCATGATCTCGTTGCGCGACACCAGGGCGATCACCCCGGCGAGCAGCGCGTACGGCGCGGCCAGCGAGATGCCGGCCTGGGCGATGAGCACGAGCTGGGCGCGGCGGCGGGCGTTCTCGACGTCGCGGGGGGTGCCCTTCGGCAGCCGGGCCGGCATCCTCAGCCGCAGGTCGGCGTCGCGTGCCATCCACAGGCCCGCCCGGTAGAGCAGCGCGCCGGGCAGGATCATGAGCCCGATGGGCAGCAGGCCCACCCGGCCGCCGGGGATCGCGAATCCGGCGTGGTGGGCGGCCAGCCAGAGCTGGCAGGCGGTGCGGAACACGCCGGGCAGGCCCTCGCCGAAGGGCCCCCGGGGGGCGGCCATCCAGCCGATGAGCGTGAGCGTGGTGAGCACGGCAATGCCGACGCCGAGCGTCCAGAACGCGGCCAGCATGCCGGAGACGGGAAGCGGACGGCGGCTCTCCTCGTCGTCGCCGGCGCCACCGCGACCGAGGACGGCGCGGGGACCGGTCCTGATTTGATCGAGAAGTCCCGTCACGCTACCTCATCATCCCAGCGCGGCCGCCGCACTCCACGTCGCCACGCCGTTCACCCCCACTCGAAATGGGATGATCTTGCAGTCGCCGCCCGCGGCGACTCCCCCTGGTACGCGTCGTGACCTCACGCAGGAGGCGTGAGGTCACGAACGGCGCCGGGAGGACGGCTGGGCCGCCGGAACCCCTGAGGACCCGGCGGCCCGCCCGTCACGACTCGTTGGTCACGACATGAGCTCGCGCATGAGGCGGGCGGTCTCGCTGGGAGTGCGGCCGACGCGGACGCCGACCTTCTCCAGGGCCTCCTTCTTGGCCTGGGCGGTGCCGGCGGAGCCGGACACGATCGCGCCGGCGTGGCCCATCGTCTTGCCCTCGGGCGCGGTGAACCCGGCGACGTAGGCGACGACGGGCTTGGTGACGTGCTCGTCGATGTAGGCCGCGGCCCGCTCCTCGGCGTCGCCGCCGATCTCGCCGATCATCACGATCGCGTCGGTCTCCGGGTCGTCCTGGAACGCCTGGAGCGCATCGATGTGGGTCGTGCCGATGACCGGGTCGCCGCCGATGCCGACGCAGGTGGAGAAGCCGATGTCGCGCAGCTCGTACATGAGCTGGTAGGTCAGCGTGCCCGACTTCGACACCAGGCCCACGCGGCCCTTGGTGGTGATGTCGGCCGGGATGATCCCGGCGTTGGACGCGCCGGGCGAGGCGATGCCGGGGCAGTTCGGCCCGATGATGCGGGTCTTGTTGCCCTTGGAGACGGCGTACGCCCAGAACTCGGTGGTGTCGTGGACCGGCACGCCCTCGGTGATGACCACGCACAGCGGGATCTCGGCGTCGATGGCCTCACGGACGGCCGCCTTGGTGTGCGCCGGGGGCACGAAGACGACGGAGACGTCCGCGCCCGTCTGCTCCATGGCCTCCTTGACGGTGCCAAAGACCGGCAGGCCCTCGTGCGTGACGCCGGCCTTGCGGGCGTTGACGCCGCCCACGACGTTAACCCCGGCGGCGAGCATGCGGCGGGTGTGCTTGGTGCCCTCACCGCCGGTCATGCCCTGAACGATGATCTTGCTGTTCTCGGTGAGCCAGATAGCCATTACGCACCTACCGCGGCGAGCTCGGCGGCGCGCTTGGCCGCTTCGTCCATCGTGTCGACCAGCTCGACGCGCGGGAGCGCGGCGTCGGCCAGGATCTGCCGCCCGAGAGCGGCGTTGTTGCCGTCCAGACGGACGACGAGCGGGTGGGTCACTTCCTCGCCACGGCTCTCCAGCAGCTTGAAGGCCGAGACGATGCCGTTGGCGACCGCGTCGCAGGCGGTGATGCCGCCGAAGACGTTCACGAAGACCGACTTCACCGACGGGTCGGACAGGATGATCTCCAGTCCGTTCGCCATGACCTCGGCCGAGGCCCCGCCGCCGATGTCGAGGAAGTTGGCCGGCTTGGGCCGCCCGGGGAACTCCTCGCCCGCGTACGCCACGACGTCCAGCGTGGACATGACCAGGCCGGCGCCGTTGCCGATGATGCCGACGTCGCCGTCCAGCTTCACGTAGTTGAGGTGCTTCTCCTTGGCGCGGGCCTCCAGCGGGTCCTCCGCGGCCTTGTCGACGTACGTCACGTGCTCCGCCTGGCGGAAGTCCGCGTTGTCGTCGAGGGTGACCTTGCCGTCGAGCGCCTTCACCTGGCCGTCGGCCGACAGGATCATGGGGTTGACCTCGACGAGCGAGGCGTCCTCGTCCACGAAGACGGCCCAGAGCTTCTCGATCAGCTCGGCGGCGCCGTCCAGCGCCTGCTGCGGCAGGCCGCCGGCCACCGCGATCTCGCGGGCCCTGGCGCGGTCGACGCCCGTCAGCGGGCTGACCGGCACCTTCGCCACCTTCTCCGGCGCGGTGTGCGCGACCTCCTCGATGTCCATGCCGCCGGAGGCGGAGCAGATCGCGAGGAACGTACGGTTGGCACGGTCGAGGAGGAAGGAGAAGTAGTACTCCTCCGCGATCTGGCTGGCCTCCTCGATCAGGACCTTGTGGACCGTGTGGCCCTTGATGTCCATGCCGAGGATCCGCGTCGCCTTGTCGTACGCGTCGGCGGCGTCGTCGGCCACCTTCACGCCGCCGGCCTTGCCGCGCCCGCCGGTCTTGACCTGGGCCTTGACGACAACGCGTCCGGTGAGCTGCTCGGCAGCCGCCCGCGCCTCATCCGCGGTGTGCGCCACGATTCCGCGCGGCACCGCGATGCCGTACTCCGCGAAGAGCTCCTTCGCCTGATGTTCGAACAGGTCCACGAGGGTCCGTCCCTTTTGATGTCCGAGGCCGGGCGCCGTCGTCCCGCCCGGCTATTCCGCGCAAGAAGCCTAGTCCCCGCGCGAGCATGGCCTTGTCATCGGGTCACCCGGAGCCTTGCCTTCAACCCTCGATTACGGCAAGGTTGGGCAAAATGCCTAAACGGTGGCGGGAACCGCAGAACGGACCCAGTCCACGATCTCCTGCGTCGTGGAGCCGGGCGTGAATATCCGCGCCACCCCCATCCGCTCCAGCTCGGGGATGTCGGCCTCGGGGATGATGCCGCCGCCGAACACGACGATGTCCTCGGCGTCCTCCTCGCGCAGCACCTCGAAGAGCCGGGCGAAGAGCGTCATGTGGGCGCCGGACAGGATGGACAGCCCGATGGCCGCCGCGTCCTCCTGGATCGCCGTCCGGACGATCTGCTCCGGCGTCTGGTGCAGCCCGGTGTAGACGACCTCCATGCCCGCGTCCCGTAGCGCCCGCGCCACGACCTTGACGCCGCGGTCGTGCCCGTCGAGCCCCGGTTTGGCGACGACGACCCGAATCCTGCCTGCCATGAAGACCTCCCAAATGGTGCCGCTGCCCGAAGCGTAACCGCCGGGGCGGCGAACGCCCCCTGCCCGCCGCGGCGCGGCTCAGCCGTCCGCCCGCGCCGCGCGCAGCAGCGCGCGCAGGCCGTCGACGAGCCCCTGCCGCTCCCCCGGGGTCATGGCCCGTACGGCCCGCGCCAGCGGGTCCTCCCCCCGCGGCAGGGCGGTCAGGGCGGCGGCGTGGCCGGCGTCGGTGACGCGGACGAAGACCCGCCGGCGGTCGCGCCGGTCGCGGACCCGCACCACGAGGCCCCGGTCCTCGACACGGTCGACGAGTTCGGTCGTCGCGGCCATGGACAGCCGCAACTGCCCGGCCAGTTCGCCCACCGTGAGCGGGCCGTGGGCGACCAGACGGCGCAGGACCGACGCCATGCGCGCCGTGACGTCGCCCTCGCCCACCGGCTGCCCGGACATCCGGAGACACCGGTGGACGGCGGGATAGAGCCGGGAGATCTCCTCGACGGCCGGCCTCTCCTCCATGCGGTCCTTTCGCATGCGAATTATTCGCCCGAAATAATAATCACCCCGCATACCCGCCCTTCATCTGCCATTTCACAGGAAATCTAGATTTCCGTGACTTGTCCGTGATCATGAACCACGAGGATTCCCGGGCCGCTCTTGATGATCAAGGGCACTTACGGGAGGAACCCCACGTGAAGCGAGCATTCATGGCGCTGGCGTGCGCCGCGACGGCCGCGCTCGTCGCGCCCGCCGTCGCCGCCCCCGCCCATGCGCAGACCCCCACGGGAAGCCGGGCGCGGCCCGCGAACCCGGTGGCGGCGCTCAAGAAGCAGTTCGTTCCCGGCCGCGGCGTCCGCGTCGTCTCGTCCGCCAGGTTGAACTACGGCGGCCTGATCGACATCAAGTCCGGCGCGAAGGGCGTCATCGGGTTCGGCCGGTCCGGGGTCGCGTCCTCCGACCTCACCACCAAGACCAACTACGGTGGCGGGCTGGGCGACGACGACGAGCTCAAGGGCCTCAACGACCCGATGCGGACCATCACCGTCGGCCGGACGGCGTACGTCTCCGGAGGCATCTACGCGGACCTGCTGCCCGACGGCAAGTCGTGGCTGCGCCTGCCCGGGCAGGACCCGGACGCGGCGCTGACCGGCCTCGGCGGCTTCGTCAACCCGCTCGACCCGCGTGCCCTCCAGGCGGTCCTCGCGACCACCAAGGCCAAGGGCGCGGGCGGTGTCGTCAACGGCGCGCGGACCACGCTCTACCGGGGCACGATCACGGTGAAGCAGCTCGCCGCGGCGGTGCCGTCGCTGCGCAAGGGCCTGCCCTCCAGCATGTCGAAGGGCGTGATCAGCTGGAGGCTGTGGATCGGCGGGGACCAGCTCGTCCGCAAGGTGTCCAGCTCGTTGACGGCGACCTTGAAGGTCAAGAAGACGAGCATCGGCATCGAGATGAGCAGCACGACCGCCTACGGCGGCTGGGGCGGGAAGGTCACGGTGAAGGCGCCGCCGAAGGACCAGGTCGCCACCACCTCGGACATCGACGGCAGCGTGCCGGACCTGCCGCAGGTCATCGACCTGGGCGACTGATCCGCGTAGGGACGCCCGCGGCGGCCGGGCTCCCGCCCGGCCGCCGCTCAGAGGCTCCCTGCCGCCGCTCAGAATGTCCTGCTGCCGCTCAGAGCTTCTCGATGGGCGCGTAGGCGAGCAGCAGGGTCTTCTCCCCGTCCCCACCGAAGTCGATCTTCACTCGGGTCTTCTCGGCGACGCCGTCCACGCTGACGACCGTGCCCAGCCCGAAGCTGTCGTGGGTGACGCGGTCGCCGGGCGACAGGCTCGGCATCTGACGGCCGCCCGCCTTGGGCGCCGGCGCCGTACGGGCGGAGGGGCGGGAGGTCGCGGCGGACCAGGCGGTCTTGCCGGGATCGCCGCGCCACTCGACCAGGTCGCCCGGCACCTCCGACAGGAAGCGCGAGGCCGGGTTGAAGGACGGCGCCCCCCACGAGGACCGCACCGCCGAGCGGGACAGGTAGAGCCGCTGCTTGGCCCGGGTGATGCCGACGTACGCCAGCCTGCGCTCCTCCTCCAGTTCCTTCGGGTCGCTGAGCGAGCGCATGTGGGGGAAGACCCCGTCCTCCATGCCCGTGAGGAAAACCACGGGGAACTCCAGGCCCTTGGCGGTGTGCAGGGTCATCAGCGTGACCACCCCGCCGTGCTCGCCGATCTCGGGAGCGCGATCGCCCGGGGGGACGACCCCCGCGTTCCCGCCCGGGATCTGGTCGGCGTCGGCGACCAGCGAGACCTGCTCCAGGAAGTCGACGAGCGTGCCCTCCGGGTTGTCCTCCTCGAACTCGGCGGCCACCGAGATCAGCTCGTTGAGGTTCTCCAGCCGGCTCTCGTCCTGCGGATCGCCCGAGGCCTCCAGCTCCGTGCGGTAGCCGGTGACGCGGAGCACCTCCTCCGCGAGGTCGGAGAGCGGAAGCTCCTTGGCCCGCAACTCCTCCAGCATCGCGACGAAGTCCCTGATCGCGTTGAGCGACCGGGTGGCCAGCCCTGGAGCCTCCCCGGCCCGGCGCAGTCCCTCCCAGAAGCCGATGCGCTCCCGGTTCGCGAACGCCTCGACCATCGCCTCGGCCCGGTCGCCGATGCCGCGCTTGGGCACGTTGAGGACCCGCCGCAGCGACACCGTGTCGTTCGGGTTGGCCAGGACCCGCAGGTAGGCGAGCAGGTCCTTGACCTCCTTGCGCTCGTAGAACCGCACACCGCCCACGACCTTGTACGGCAGGCCGGTGCGGATGAAGATCTCCTCGAAGACGCGGGAGGCGGCGTTCGTGCGGTAGAAGATCGCCACGTCGCCCGGCGTGACGTCGTGGTCGTCGCAGAGCCGGTCGATCTCCTGTGCGACGAACATGGCCTCGTCGTGCTCGTTGTCGGCCGCGTAACCGATGATCTTCGATCCCGTGCCCTGGTCGGACCACAGGTTCTTCGGCTTGCGGCCCTCATTGCGGGAGATGACCGAATTGGCGGCGTTCAGGATCGTCTGCGTGGAGCGGTAGTTCTGCTCCAGCAGGATCGTCCGGGCGTCCGGGTAGTCGCGCTCGAACTCCAGGATGTTGCGGATCGTCGCGCCGCGGAAGGCGTAGATCGACTGGTCGGCGTCGCCGACGACGACCAGCTCGGCGGGCTCGACGCCCTCGCGCACCACGTCGCCGTCGGCGGTGCGCACCTCGGGCCGCCCGACCAGCTCGCGGATCAGCGTGTACTGCGCGTGGTTGGTGTCCTGGTACTCGTCGACCATCACGTGCCGGAACCTGCGCCGGTAGTGCTCGGCCACCTCGGGGAAGAGCTGGAACAACGTGACCGTCAGCATGATCAGGTCGTCGAAGTCCATCGCGCCGGCCTCGGTGAGCCGCCGCTGGTAGGTGCGGTACGCCTCGGCGAGCGTGCGCTCCAGGTGCGTCGACGCCCGGTCGGCCGCCGTCTCGTAGTCGATCAGCTCGTTCTTGAAGTTGCTGACCTGGGCCGAGAACGACCGCGGCGGATAGCGCTTGGGATCGAGGTCGAGCTCGCGGCAGACCATCGCCATGAGCCGCTGGGAGTCGGCCTGGTCGTAGATCGAGAAGCTGGAGGAGAAGCCCAGCCGCTTGGCCTCGCGCCGCAGGATCCGCACGCAGGCGCTGTGGAACGTCATCACCCACATCGCCCTGGACCTCGGGCCGATCAGCTTGTCGACCCGCTCCTTCATCTCGCGGGCGGCCTTGTTGGTGAAGGTGATCGCGAGGATCTCCCCCGGCTGGACGCCGCGTTCCGCCAGCAGGTAGGCGATGCGGTGGGTCAGCACCCGGGTCTTCCCGGAGCCCGCCCCCGCGACGATCAGCAGGGGGCTGCCCTGGTGGGTCACGGCGTCCCGCTGCTGCGGGTTGAGGCCGTCGAGCAAGGGATGGGTGGCGGCTCCGATGGACACGTCCCTAGGGTATGACCGCCCACCGACATCCGGAGCCCACTCACCCGGCAAGGCCCGATTAAGGTAATTGCCGGACCATGAGGAGGTTGCCCGTGCTGGACGAGGCGGAAATCCGCAAAGTGCTGGTCGTCGTCGCGCACCCCGACGACATCGACTTCGGCGGGGCGGGAACGGTCGCCAGGCTGACCGAGGCGGGGGCCGAGGTCGTGTACTGCCTGGTCACCGATGGCGACGCGGGCGGATTCGACCGTCTGGTGGACAACGGCGGCATGGCGGCGCTGCGCCGGGCCGAGCAGACCGCGGCGGCCAAGTGCGTGGGCGTCGGCGACCTGCGCTTCCTGGGATACCAGGACGGGATGGTCGAGCAGACGCTCGGCCTGCGCCGCGACATCACGCGGGTGATCCGCCAGGTCCGGCCGGACCTGGTCGTCACCTCGACCCCCGACCGCAACTACGAGCGGCTCGGGCCGAGCCACCCCGACCACCGGGCCGTCGGCGGCGCCACCCTCGACGCGGTCTATCCCGACGCCCGCAACCCGTACGCCTTCCCCGAACTGCTCACCGACGAGGGCCTGGAGGCCTGGACGGTGCGCGAGGTCTGGCTGAGCGGCGGGATGGCCGTGAACCACTACGTCGACGTGACCTCCACAGTGGACCGGAAGGTCGCCGCCCTGCGCGCCCACGAGAGCCAGACCGCGCACATCCCCGACCTGGACGGCATGATCAAGGGCTGGCTCTCCGCCAACGCCGCCGCCGCGGGCCTCCCCGAGGGCTCGTACGCCGAGGCGTTCCAGCGGGTCGTCACCGCCTGAGCGGGGCGGCCGGGCCGGCGCTGCGGTCGTCCAGGCGGCGGGCGGCCCGGGCGGCGGCGTAGCCGAGGGAGTTCGTCGCCACGTGCAGCAGCGCGGGGGCGAGCAGACCGGCGCGGTGGCGGAGCCCGTGGAACACCAGACCCGCCAGCGCGGTGGACGCCACCGTCCCCGCCACCAGCCGCCCCGCCTCCGCACCGCCCCGGCGGCCGTCGCCCAGAGCAAGGTCCTCCCCCGCCGCCAGGCGTCCGAGGGCGGGGTTGGCCCACGCCATGTCGAGCGCGGGCAGCACGTGCCACACCCCGAACAGCGCGGCCGAGGCGGCGACCGCCGTACGCGCGGGCAGGACCCGGCCGAGCAGGGCCGGGAGCACGCCGCGGAAACCGACCTCCTCCAGCAGCACGGTCCCGAAGGGCACCTGGACCAGGGCCTCCTCCAGCACCCGGCGACGCGACAGAGACAGTGCCCGCTGGTCGTGGAACAACGGCCGGGTCCGGGGCAGCGCCACCCCGGCCGCGTACCCCGCGGCGACGGCGGCGGCGAGCGCCCCGCCCGTCGCGGCGCCCGCCCGGGCGTCCCGGAAGCCCAGCTCATGCCGGGTCAGCCCGGCCCGCCGGGCGATCAGCAGGAGCGCGCCGGTCGCGGCGGCGGACGTCACCGGGGCCCAGCGCCGGGCGACGCGGTTGTTGAGCAGGTTCGCCGCGGCGAGCACGCCGAGACCCGTCGCGATCGTCCGCCTCACGCCGTCCTCCACCGCCTTCGCACGTGCCCCGACATCACATCACGCCGCATCGCCACTGTGACCCGCCACGCTCCGCCCGCCGCGCCGCATCGTGCTCCGCCTCGCCGTGGGCCGGCCGGCATGCCCGTACGACGGATCAGGGCGGGGATCAGCAGGCCCCCACGCCCTCGTTGTAGCCCTGGGCGAAGTACCCCTGCCGCTGCTGCGGCGTGCCGTGCGCGTCCGGCGCCCACCAGGCGTCGGTGGGGTCACCGGCCGCTTCGAGGTTGACGAGCAGTTCCTCCTCGTCGCCCTCCTCGGCCCGCAGTGCCCGCGCCTGGATGAGGCCGCCGAGCGTGGCGCCCGCGTAGCAGTCGGCCTGAAGCTCCCGCTGCACGTTGTAGCGGAAGTCGTCCACGAGCTGGGCCTGGACCGCGTGCCCCAGTTCATGCGGGATCACCACGTAGACCGCGCCGTCGCCCATCTGGTCGTACATCCCCTTCAGCCAGGCGGCGTCGTAGGCGACGAAGTGCCCGTCCGGGCAGTAGAAGGCGTTCTCCGGCACGGCCGGCTGCCCGCCGCAGTCGGGACCGTCGTTCCCCTCGTACGCGACGAAGCGGGTGATCGGGCGGTAGGTCTCCCCGCTCCGGCGGAAGCGGTCCGCCCAGAACCACTCGGTGAGGCACCGGGCGAGCTTCACGTCGCCGGGGAAGTCGTCGCCGGTGCCCTTGCACGGCGTGGCCCGGGACGTCGTGTCGCCCTGCTGCGCGCGGTCCGGCGGAGGCGACCCGGCGAGCGTGCCGCAGGACGCGACCAGGGTCACCAGGAGGAAGAACGCGGCGAACGCTCGACGGGTCATTCCACTACTGATACCCCAAATATCGGGAAAAATTTCGCTAAAACCCGCCGTTAGTGGTCACGCACTCCAGAGGTGAACGGGCTCGTTGGTGTGCATGTGCTCCAGGTACCGCAGGGTCATCCGGCGCAGCGCCTCGTGGTCCCCGCCGAGCGCCCGGGCCGTCCTGACCTGCCAGTCCGCCCCCGTACGGCCGGTCACGCAGCGCCGCTCGATGATGCCGAGCAGCCGGTCGCGCTGGACCGGGTCGACCTCCCACAGGTCCAGCCCGTGATAGGCGAGGGGCAGCAGCCTCCGCAGGATCAGCTCGGCGGCGGGCACCTCCCCCAGGCCCGGCCAGTACAGACGGGCGTCGAGGCCGTACCGCGCGGCGTTGCGGAGGTTGTCCTCGGCCGCGGCGAAGGACATGCGCGTCCACACGGGCCGTTCGGCCGACGGGAGCACCCGCATGAGCCCGTAGTAGAAGGCCGCGTTGGCGGCGATGTCCGCGACGGTCGGCCCGGCCGGTAACACCCGGTTCTCCACCCGCAGGTGCGGGACGCCGCCGGCCACGTCGTAGACGGGCCGGTTCCAGCGGTAGACGGTGCCGTTGTGCAGCCGGAGCTCGTGCAGCCCGGGCACTCCGCCGCCGTCCAGGACCCGCCTCGGGTCCTCCTCCTCGCACAGCGGCAGCAACGGGGGGAAGTAGCGGACGTTCTCCTCGAACAGATCGAAGACCGAGGTGATCCACCGCTCCCCGAACCACACCCGGGGCCGCACGCCCTGGGCCTTCAGCTCCTCGGGACGGGTGTCGGTGGCCTGCTCGAACAGGCTGATCCTGGTCTCCCGCCACAGCTCCTTGCCGAACAGGAAGGGCGAGTTGGCCGCGACCGCCACCTGCGGGCCCGCGATGACCTGGGCCGCGTTCCAGTGGTCGGCGAACTTCTCCGGGCTCACCTGCAGGTGGAGCTGGACGCTCGTGCACGCCGCCTCGGGGGTGATGCTGTCGGCGTAGGTGTCGAGCACGTCGACGCCCTCGATGTGGAGGCGCAGGTCCTCGCCGCGGGCGGCGAAGATCTGCTCGTTCAGCAGCTTGTAGCGCGGGTTGGCCGACAGCGTGCCCTCGCTGACGTCGGACTCGCGCAGGGTCGGCAGGATGCCGACCAGCATGAGCTGCCCGCCGACGCGGGCGGCCCGCTCCTGCCCGCGGTTGAGGCGGCGCCGTACGGACTCCTCCAGCAGCCGGCTGCCGTCGCCGGACAGCACCTGCGGCGGCACGTTGATCTCGACGTTGAACTGGCCCAGCTCGGTGGCCCAGTCGGGCTCGGCGATGGCGGCCAGGACCTCGGCGTTCTTCATGGCCGGCTCGCCCCGCGCGTCGACCAGGTTCAGTTCGATCTCCAAGCCCATCAGCGGCCGTTCGAACTCGAACCGCGACCCCCGCAGCATCTCCGCGAGGATCTCCAGCGACAGCTTGACCTTCTCCCGGTAGCGACGGCGGTCCTCCCGGGTGAAGGACACGGAGGGTACGTCACGGCCCATGCCCGAAGCGTCGCACGCCGAGGGGCGATCACACCAGACGGGCCGACACGGACGGGGTCAGACCAGGCGCCTGGCGGTGGCCCACCGCGACAGCTCGTGCCGGTTGGAGAGCTGCAGCTTGCGCAGCACGCTCGACACGTGGGTCTCGACGGTCTTCACCGAGATGAACAGCTCCTTGGCGATCTCCTTGTACGCGTAGCCGCGCGCGATCAGCCGCAGCACCTCACGCTCCCGCTGGGTGAGCGAGTCGAGCTCGGGATCGATGGGCGGCGCCTCGGTCGAGGCGAACGCGTCGAGCACGAACCCGGCCAGCCGCGGGGAGAACACCGCGTCGCCCTCCGACACCCGGACGATCGCGTCGGTCAGCTCGGCACCGCTGATCGTCTTGGTCACGTAGCCCCGGGCGCCGCCCCGGATGACCCCGATCACGTCCTCGGCGGCGTCCGACACCGACAGCGCGAGGAAGCGCACCTGCGATCCCGAGCCGAGCACGCGCCGGAGCACCTCCTGGCCGCCGCCGCCCGGCATGTGCACGTCCAGCAGCACCACGTCGGGCGCCAGCTCGGCGATCGCCGAGACCGCCGACTCGACGTCCTCGGCCTCGCCGATGACCTGGATCGACGGGCCCAGCTCGGCCCGTACGCCGGACCGGAACAGCCGGTGGTCGTCGACGATCAGCACGCGTACGGTCTTCATCAAAATCCTCCGAGGGAACCCCCGCCTCCAGGCGGGAGAGGAATCGGACTTGCTACGAAGCAGGGTAGAGGCAGGCGTTTCGCCGCCAGGCGAACCGCCGAAGGAACACATGCGCGAGCCTTAACCGATCGTGCATGATGTGGGGCATGGCGCGGATCGTGAAGCGGGCCTACAGGTACCGCTTCTACCCGACCCCCGAGCAGGCCTGCGAGCTTGCCCGGACCTTCGGGTGCGTACGCCTGGTCTACAACAAGGCCTTGGAGGAACGGACCCGCGCCTACACCGTGGAAGGCCGCCGTGTCTCCTACGTTGAGTCCTCGGCCTCGCTCACGGCATGGAAGCGCAGCGAGGAGCTGGCGTTTCTCAACGAGGTGTCGAGTGTGCCGTTGCAGCAGGCGCTGCGGCACCTGCAGGCGGCGTTCGCGAACTTCTTCGCGCGCCGGGCCAGGTATCCCACCTTCAAGTCGCGCAAGAGGTCCCGAGCGTCGGCGGAGTACACCCGCTCGGCGTTCCGCTGGCGGGATGGCCGGCTCACGTTGGCCAAGATGCACGACCCGCTGGAGATCGCATGGTCGCGTCCGCTTCCGGAGGGGACGGAGCCGTCCACGGTGACGGTCTGCCGGGATGCGGCCGGGCGGTGGTTCGTGTCCCTCCTGGTGGAGGAGACGATCCGCTCTCTCGACCCCAGCGAGAGCATGGTGGGTGTGGATGCGGGGATCACGAATCTGCTGGCCCTGTCCCGCCAGATCCCCGGGTTGACCGACAAGGACGGCAGGGTCGCCAATCCCCGGCATGAGCGGGACAGCCGCAGGCGCCTGGCCAAGGCCCAGCGCTCGCTGGGCCGCAAAGCCAAGGGCAGCGCGAACCGGGCCAAGGCCCGGCTCAAGGTTGCCCGCATCCACGCGCGGATCACCGACCGCCGCCGCGACTTCCTGCACAAGCTTTCGACTCGGCTCGTCCGCGAGAACCAAGTGGTCGTGATCGAGGACCTGACGGTGCGGAACATGGTGAAGAACCACGCCCTCGCCCGCTCGATCTCGGATGCGAGTTGGAGGGAACTGCGGTCCATGCTGGAGTACAAGGCCAACTGGTATGGGCGGGAGTTGCTGGTTGTAAACCGGTGGTTTCCCTCTTCCAAGTTGTGCTCGGCCTGCGGGGCACTGGCTGAGTCGATGCAGCTGCATGTCCGGACCTGGCAATGCTTCTGCGGGGCGGTCCACGACCGCGACGTCAACGCTGCCAGGAACATCCTCGCCGCCGGGCTGGCGGAGAGGTGAAACGCCTGTGGAGCTGGTGTAAGACCTCAACGAGAATCCTCTCGGACGAGGCGACCGGCGGTGAAGCAGGAAGCCCGACCGGCGACGGTCGGAATTCCCTCCCTTCGGGCAGGGAAGGATGTCAAGATTCCCTCTTCATGGTCAGCATGACCTCGGTTCCGTCGCCGGGCTCGGTCCTGACCCGGGCGCTTCCGCCGTTGCGCTCCATCCTGCCGATGATCGACTGGCGGATGCCCATCCGGTCACCGGGGACGTCGTCGAGCACGAAGCCCTTGCCCCGGTCCCGGACGAACACCGTCACCTCGTCGGGCTCGACCTCGGCGTAGACGGAGACGACCGGAGACCCACTGTATTTGCACGCGTTGACCATCGCCTGCCGGGCGGCGTGGAGCAGGGCCGCCATGTTCTCGGTCAGCTCGCAGTCGCCCACGCAGACGACCTCGATCTGCACGCCGTGGGCGTCCTCCTCCTCCGCCGCGACCCGGCGTACGGCGGCGGCGAGGGTCGCGTCGGCGTCCTGCTTGGGCTGGTAGAGCCAGTTGCGCAGCTCCCGCTCCTGCGAGCGGGCGAGCCTGGCCACCTCCCGCGCGTCGTGGGCGTTGCGCTGGATGAGGGTCAGCGTGTGCAGCACCGAGTCGTGGACGTGGGCGGCCACCTCGGCCCGCTCCTCCTGCCTGATGCGCTCGGTGCGCTCCCGCTGGAGCTCCTTGACGAGCGAGGCGAGCCAGGGCGCGGCGATCATGAGCATGCCGCCGACGACCACCGCGGTGAAGACCAGCCCGGTCTTCGCCTTGGCCAGCTCACCGCTCGCGGCGAGGAAGCCGATCGCGCCCACGACGACGAGGAGCGCGCCGATGCCCGTGCGGACCCAGGTCGTGCTGACCTGCTTGACCGCTCCGGACATCCAGCGCTGCCGGCGTCCCGGGTCGGCCTGCTGCCACAGGATCAGCGCGCCGATGCCGCCCACGGCGATCGGCCAGGTGCCGAACCCGCCGGTGGACGCGCCGGTCAGCCAGGCGAAGGCCCCGAGCGTCAGCCACAGCACGCCGTACGCCGCGAGCTGTCCCCACTCGCGGGCGGGCTCGCGGCCTTCCACCTCCTCCTTGGGGGTGAACATCCACAGCGCGGCGTACGCCACGAGGCCCAGCCCGTCGACGACGGTGAGCAGCACGAAGGCGAGGCGCAGCACGACGGGGTCGAGCCGCAGCTGGGCGGCGGCGCCCTGGGCGACGCCCGCGACCACCCGGCCCGACACGGGCCGGACCATCCGGGGGAACGCCACGGGGGCGTTAGGCATCTCAGACATCTCGGAAAGCATCGTCACACGTCAGGGAGCATGGGCGCATCAGGGCATGCCCTGATGCGGTCCCTGGGGACTCGGGGACGGCTCAGGGGTTCCCCCGATGGCAGGGCCGCGGCGGACCCGGCCAGGATGGGACCATGACCGAGGCGCCATCCGCTCCCGCTCCCGACCCCGCCGGCCAGCCAGAACCCGAGAGGGTGCTGAGCCGCCACCGCGACGGCCGCGTGATCACAGGCGTGTGCGCGGGCCTCGGCAGGTACACGAGCATGGACCCGGTGCTCTTCCGGGTCGGGTTCGCGGTGCTGGTCCTCGCCTCCGGCATCGGCGTCATGCTGTACGTCGCGGCGTTCCTGCTGATGCGCCGGCCGGACGGCGGCCCCGGCCACCTGGAGCAGTGGACCCGGCGGATGTTCGACGCCGAGACCGTGCTCGCGTTGCTGGCGGCGGTCTTCGCGTTCGGGCTGATCATCAACGTGGCCTCGGGCGGCATCAACCGCGGCACGATCGTCGTCGGCACGCTGCTGGCCATCGTGCTGATGGCCGCGCACGCCCGGGGCGTCGACCTGCTCACCATGGCCAGGTCGATGCCGGAACGGGCGACCGGCCGGCGCGGCATGACCCGGTCCACCCCCGGGTTCGCGCCGTTCGCCCCCTTCGCGCAGGAGCCGTACGCCCCGGCGCCGCAGCCGGCCGAGACGACGGCGATGCCCGGAGCGTACGGCCCGCAGACGGCCGGGCGGGGGCCCGAGCCGTCCGCGAGCGCGACCCCCGAGGATGCCGCTGAGAACGGCGCCCAGGACACCGCCGTCCGGCGGTTCGCGTCGGAGCCAACGCGGGAAACGGTGACGGAACAGGTGCGGGACACCACGTCAGAGCCCGTGTCAGAGCCCGTGTCAGAGCCCGGGGCGGAGCCCACGGGGGACACCGTGACGGAGCCCGTGCGCGACGTGGACGCCGAGCATGGCGCGGGTTCCGCGGCACGGGCCGACGGCGACCCGCCGACCCGGGCCTTCGAGACTCCGGCCGGCACGGCCCCGCCGTCCGGGCCGGGCGCCCCGGGGTCCGGCCCACTCGACTCCGGCACACACGGCTCCGGGCCACACGGCTTCGGCGTGGGCGGGGGCCCCGTACCGCCGCCTCGGGCCGCGGACGGCTACCGGCGGCTGTCGGACCTGGCCCGCGAGGCGCGGGCGAGCGCGCGGGGCGACCTCGGCTCACCCGGCCAGGCGCCGGGCCGGGCCGCCGGTCAGGGGTACGGAAGCGGCGGTTCGCAGGGGTACGGCGCGGGCGAGCCTTTCGCGCCCCACGGCCCGTACACGATGCGGGAGCCGTACCGGCCGCTCGCCACGCCCTACGCGGCGGGCCCGTACGGGCCGCCCGTGGCCCCGCCGCCGCGGCCCAGGAAGCCCAAGCGTCCCAGGTCGTTCGTCAGCGGCCTCACGATATGCCTCGCCCTGATCGTTGGAGGGATCATGGTCACCATGCAACGGACCGGCACCGGCTCGGTCGGCCTCCCGGTCGTCGGCGGGGCGGTGCTCGTCACGATCGGCGCGGGCCTGCTCGTCGCCGCCTGGTTCGGGCGAGGCGGCGGGCTGGTCGCCGCCGGCACGATCGTGGCCCTCGTGCTGGTGGGAAGCACGACGGTCAACGGCATTCCCCGCAAGGTCGGCAGCTACGTCTGGCATCCCGTCACCGCCGTGCGGTCGCCCAGCACCTACGAACTGGGCATCGGCGAGGGCAAGCTCGACCTGAGCGACGTCCCGCTGAAGTCGGGCGCCCGGCTGAGGTTCGACGCCTCGGTGTCGCTGGGCCAGCTCACGGTGATCGTCCCGCCCACCGCGCGGATCGAGGTGTACGGCTTCACGAAGCTGGGCGAGGTGCGGATCGACCACACGGTCGAGGACGGCACCAACGTGCGGTTCGACCGCGTCCTGGAGCCCGAGACGCCCGCCAAGGGCGACGCGGCCACGATCGAACTGCACGTGAAGGCGGGCGTCGGTGACGTGGAGGTGCGCCGTGCTGCCTGACCACCACACCGATCCTCGTGCCCAGCGCCCGCGCCGGGTGCACCGTACGAGCTGGATGTGCCTGCTCTCGGGTCTGCTGTTCATCGGCATGGGCATCCGCTACCTGACCGGGCCCGACCCCGACGCGGTCGTGATGGCTCCCCTGCTCGTCGGAGGGCTGGGGTTCGCGGCCTTCATCGCGATCCTCGCGAAGGCCATCCGCCGCTGACCCCCTCCCGCTGACCTCACCTCGTCGACCCCGGGCCGGACTTCCCGCCCGGGGTCGAGGTATTTCACCGCCGATTCGGGGATCCGCTCGCCAGAAGCATACTCAGTATGCATACTGAGTATTCATGTCCGTACGACACGGCCTGCTCGCCCTGCTGAGTCAGGGCCCGCGCTACGGCTACCAGCTCAAGACCGAGTTCGAGGCGTCCACCGCCGACACCTGCCCGCTCAACATCGGGCAGGTCTACACGACGCTGTCCCGCCTGGAGCGGGACGGCCTCGTGTCCCGCGCCGGGGAGGACGAACAGGGCCGCGTCCGATACGCCATCACCCCCGACGGCCACGGCGAACTCGACAGGTGGTTCGCCAAACCCGTCTCCCGGGCCGACCGGCCCCGCGACGAACTCGTCGTCAAGCTCGCCATGGCCGCCACCACCCCCGGCGTGGACGTGGCGGCGGTCGTCCAGGCGCAGCGGTCCTCGACGATGCGGACCCTGCAGGAGCTCACGCGCGCCAAGCGGGGCTTCGACGCGTCCGCCGAGACCGCGCAGCGCCTGGTCCTCGATTCGATGATCTTCCAGGCCGAGGCCGAGCAGCGCTGGCTCGACCACTGTGAAGCCGTCCTCGGCGACCCCTCCGACTCCAGCCCAGCCAAGGAGACCACGTGACCGAGCGTGAGCCGTCCGCGTCCCCAGCGGACCAGTTACCCCGCCCGGACGGCGAGCCGATCGTCCGCCTCGCGGGCGTCGTCCGCGTCCACGGCGAGGGGCCGAACGCCGTACCCGCCCTGCGGGGCGTCAGCCTCGACGTGCGGGCCGGTGAGCTGGTCGCCGTCATGGGGCCGTCCGGGTCCGGCAAGTCCACCCTGCTCAACCTGGCGGGCGGGCTCGACCGGCCGACCGAGGGGTCCGTCCTCCTCGAAGGCCGCGAGCTGCGGGATCTGCCGCCCAAGCGGCTCGCGGAACTGCGCCGCAGGAGTGCGGGCTACGTGTTCCAGGATCTCAACCTCATCCCGTCGCTGACGGTGGCCGAGAACGTGGCGCTGCCGCGTGAGCTGGACGGCGCGTCCACGGCGAAGGCCCGGCGTGCGGCCCTGCGGGTGCTGGACGAGGTGGGCCTCGCGGACCTGGCCGACCGGTATCCCGACGACCTGTCGGGCGGGCAGCGCCAGCGGGCCGCCATCGCCCGGGCTCTGGTCGGCGAGCGCCGCCTGCTCCTCGCGGACGAGCCCACCGGGGCCCTCGACACCCGGGCGGGCGACGAGATCATCCAGGTGCTCCGGCAGCGCGCCGACGCGGGGGCCGCCGTGCTGCTGGTCACCCACGAGCCGAGGTACGCCGCCTGGGCCGACCGCGTCGTCTTCCTCCGCGACGGCCGGATCACCGACTCCTCCGACTCCGGCGGGAGAGACGGGGCCGACGGCCGGGGCATGGTGAGCGCCCGATGAGGGGCCTGCGCGCCGCGCTGCGGATCTCGCGCCGCACCGCCTGGCGTTCCAAGGGGCGCAGCGCGCTGATCCTCGCGATGCTCGCGCTGCCCGTCGCCGTCATCACCTTCACGCTGACCACGTTCGCCACCCTGTACACCGCTCACCAAGGGCACTATCCCCTGGGCCGGGCCGACGCGCTGGTGCAGGGCGCCCGCGAGTTGAGCGGCCTCAGGCAGAGCGCGTGGGGAGACAACGTCTCGCTTCGGCCCGGCACGAAGGCGACGCCGTACACGCGGGCGGAGATCGCCGGGTTCCTGCCCGGTAGCCGTCTGATCCCGGTGTCACAGCGGTCCATCCGTTATCTCGCCCCGGGAGGGTACGAGCAGGGACTCGTCCGGCAGGTGGATCTGCGCGACCCACTGTCCCAGGGCACCTTCCGGCTCGTGCGGGGCAGGCTTCCCGCCACTCCCGGTGAGGCCGTCATCTCCGCCCAGCGGCTGGACGAGCAGGTCAGGCCCGGCGTGACGCTCCTCGCGACGGAGGAACGACGCCCACTCAGGATCGTCGGCGTCGCCCTGTTCGCCCAGGTGTGGCCGATGCCCGACGTCGTCGCCTTCCCCGGCAGCCTGCCCGATTCCGGCTTCAGCTCCGGCAACCCCATCAATATGACGTACAGCTGGCTCGTGGACGCGCCGCGTCCGCTGTCGTGGCCGGACGTCCGCCGGCTCAACGCGCGCGGTCTCCTGGTCGCGAGCCGGGCCGTCGCCGACAGCGCCTCGCGGGAGACGCGGTTCGACCTGAAGATCGACTCTTCCACACTGCCGGTGCTCCCGTGGACCGGGATCGCGCTGCTGCAGGTCGTCCTCGCGGCCGGGCCCGCCTTCGCCGTCGGCCGGCGGCGCCGGGCCCGCGAGTTCGCGCTCGTGGCCGCCCAGGGCGGCTCCCCCGCGCAACTGCGGCTGATCGCGCTGGCCGACGGCCTGCTCTTCGGCGTCGCCGGCACCGTGACCGGGGGTGCGATCGGCATCGCGGCGGTGCCGCTCGCCACGCCCGCACTCGAACTGTGGGCGAATGCGCTGGTGGACGCGTTCACCGTCCCCTGGATCTCGGTCGCGCTGGTCGCGGCGCTCGGGGTCGCCGCCGGGGTGCTGGCCGCCCTCGCCCCCGCCCTCGGCGCGGGCCGTACGGACGCCGCGGCGGTGCTGTCCGGCAGGCGCGAGCGGCGCCGCGACCGCGCGGGGCGGCCGTTGCTCGGAGCGGTGCTCGTCGTGGCGGGCCTCGCGGCGACGGCGGTGAGCACCCGGCAGAGCCTCCACTGGATCGCCGCCTCGGCGCTGCTCACCCAGCTCGGGCTGGTGGCCCTGGTGCCGGCCCTCGTCCGAGCCGTGGGCCGGGCCGCCGCCCGGCTCCCCCTGCCGCTCCGCTTCGCCGTCAGGGACGCCGTACGCAACAGGGGCCGTACGGTGCCCGCCGTCGCCGCGGTGATGACCACGGTCGTGGTGCTCACCGCGACTGGCGTGGCCTGGCGGGCCTCGGCCGTCAGCCCTCTGCCGTTCCTGCGTGACCTGCCGCAGGGGCCGGCCGGATCACTCCAGGTCTCGGCGTCCGACCTCACTCCACAGCTGTGGGACCGGGTCCGGGCCGCCGTGGTGCGTGAACTGCCGGCGGGCGTGCCGCTGGTGGAAGGACGGGCTCTCGCGACGAAGACCGGCGTGCCGCTCGGCGTGACCCTGCCGGAGCCGGTCAAGTCGGAGAACCAGCAGGTCGTCTTCATGGAGGGCGGGAGCGGCGGGCTGCTGGCCGGAGACGAGAGCCTGCTGCGTTACGTGCTCGGCCGCGATGACCCGGAGGCGGTCGCGGCGCTCCGTGCGGGCAAGGCCGTCGTGCTCAATCCCGCCACCGTCCGCAAGGGCAGGATCAGAGCGGACGTGATCAGGCAGGACGCGCGGCCCCTGAACACTCCCGAGACGATCTCCCTGCCGGCCGTCGGGGTGCGGCCCACGGGGCAGGGCTGGGCGCGTGTGGTCGTCGCGCCCGAGGCGGCGGAGAAGGCGGGTTACGGCACCGTCACCACCCTCCTCGCGGTGAACCCCGCGGACCACCGGACGTCACCGGAGACGGCGGACCGGATCACCGCGGCCGTGGAGGCGATCACGCCGCACGCGATGGTCAGGCTGGAGACGCCGCGCGGTCCCGTGGACGACTCGGTGGCCCTGCTCGTGCTCGCCGTGGCGGCCACAGTGCTCGTGCTGGGGATGACCTTCGTCGCGACCGCGCTGGCCGCCGCCGAGGCGCGGCCCGACCTGGAGACGATGGCCGCGGTGGGGGCGGCTCCACGGACGAAGCGGGCCGTCGTCGCGGGTCAGGCCCTGGTGATCGCGCTGCTCGGCACGACCGTCGGAGTGCTCGCCGGTCTGCCGCCCGGCGCCGCCGCGACCCGGGCGCCGTCCGGGCTGTACCGGCCGCTGACGATGGTGCGGCCCGACGGGGTGCCCGTGGTCGTACACCCGCGGCCGCCGGCGCTCCTGC
Source organism: Microbispora sp. H10670 (assembly GCF_014161385.1). Classification (NCBI taxonomy): domain Bacteria; kingdom Bacillati; phylum Actinomycetota; class Actinomycetes; order Streptosporangiales; family Streptosporangiaceae; genus Microbispora; species Microbispora sp. H10670. The sequence goes on from NZ_JABBWW010000004.1 coordinate 133,498, forward strand.
TCACGGTCCCGTGGTCACTCATCGCCCTGCTCGTCGTGGGGCTGCCCCTGCTGGCCGCGCTCGGCGGCGCCGTGTTCACCCGGTCGCGCCTGCCGCTCCCCCGGCGCAGGGTCACGTGACCTGACGACGGGGCGTCGCACCGCTACGCGCGTGGCGCGCCGGGGGTGAGCGCGTCGCGTACGGCGGCGAGGCAGCGTTCGACGACGGGGCGGGGGGCGAAGGCGTAGGTGCCGTCGCCGAACAGCTCGAACGTCATGTGGCCGTCGTACCCCCGGCGCGCGAACGCGGCGAGGTAGCCGGCGAGCGGCAGCTCACCGTCGCCCCACGCGAGGTGCCCCGCTGGGCGGCCGTCGATCAGGTGGACGTGGCGGACGCGGTCGCCGAGCGCGTCGAAGTAGTCGTCGACGCTCTCCCCCGCGACCGCCATGCTGACCGTGTCGAGCACGGCGCCCAGGTTCGGCGCGCCGACCTCGTCCAGCATGCGGGCGAGCGCGCGGGAGTCGTTCAGGAGGTTCGACTCCACCCGCTGCAGCGGTTCGAGCACGCACGTCACCCCGAAACCGGCGGCGTACGCGGCGATCTCGGCGAGCGCGTCGGCGGACCGGCGCAGGCCGATCTCCACCGGCTCGTCCTCGTGGCCCCGGCCGGGCGTCAGCAGCAGCAGTCCCGCGCCGAGTTCCGCGCACAGTTCGGCGGCGCGGCGGAACATCGCGATGCCGGCCGCGCGCAGCCGGGTGTCCGGCGAGGCGATGTTGACGGGGTACATCACCTGCTCGGGCGTGAGACAGCGCACCCGCAGGCCGCGTGACTCGACCCGGCGGCGTACGGCCCGGGCCTCGGCGTCGCTCACCCACGGCACGTGGAAGTGCGGGGCGACGCCCCACAGCTCCACCTCCTCGCGGCCGAGATCGGCGGCGTCGTCGAGGAACCGGTCGAACGGCAGGTGCTGGTAGGAGAAGTTCGATCCGGTGATCCGCGGGAAGGGCATCGGCGCTCCTGTCGCAGGGGAAGGTCGCGAGGTCATTTTCCGACTCCGTCGGCGAGGCCCTTGACGATGTACCGCTGGCCGACGAAGAACAGCAGCACCACCGGGACGGCGGCGATCGTCATGCCGGCGAAGACGACGGGGAACTCGGTGCCGTGCTTGCTCATCAGGCTCATCAGGCCGACGGGAAGGGTCTGCACGCCGGCGCCGCTGGTGAACACCATCGCGAAGAGGTACTCGTTCCAGGCGAACAGGATGTGCAGCAGGACCGTCGAGACGAGGATCGGCTTGCACATCGGGAGGGTGATGCGCCAGAACGCGGTCCACCGCCCGCAGCCGTCCATCTCGGCCGCCTCGTCCACCTCGCGCGGCAGGTCCAGCATGTACGCCCGGATGAGGAACGTGGTGAACGGCACCCGGAAGGCCGTGTAGAGGATGAGCAGCGCCCAGAAGCTGTTGTACAACCCCATCGACTGGAACATCTTGACCAGCGGGACCAGCGCCACGCTCGGGGCGAGCATCAGCCCGCCCAGGATCAGGCCGGTGACCGCCTTGCCGAACGGGATGTCCACCCGGGTCAGCCCGTACGCCGCCCACGCGCTGACGAAGACCGTGGCGACGGTCGACGTCACCGTGACCAGGATGCTGGTGGTGAGGTAGTCGCCGACCCCGCGGTTCCACGCCTTCTGGTAGCTGTCGAAGCTCCAGTGGGAGGGCAGCGCGAAGGGGTTGCCGAAGATCTCGCTGTTGGTCTTGAACCCGTTGACCAGCATCCACAGCAGCGGATAGACCACCACCACGGCGAGGCAGAGCAGGAACGCCCACAGCAGCAGGCGGGCGATCACCCCGAGGAAGCCGACCCGACTCACCACTCCACCCTTCTCCTGCGGGCGACCCACAGTTGTGCGACGGCGATGGCGAGCGTGACCACGAAGATGACCGTCGCGATCGCGGCCGCGTAGCCGAAGTCGTTGCGGACGAAGCCACTGCGGTACAGCCAGGTGCCCAGCACCTGGGTCGAGTTGTCCGGCCCGCCGCCGGTCATCACCATGACCTCGTTGAACACCTGGAACGCCCCCGAGATCGTGATCATGATCATCACGCCGGTCATCTCGCGTACCAGGGGAAGGGTCACGTGGAAGAACCGGCGGACGGGCCCGGTGCCGTCGATCGCCGCGGCCTGGTAGATCTCGCGCGGGATGCGCTGGATCGCGACCGCGAACAGCAGGGTCGAGTAGCCGAAGCCCTGCCACTGGCTCATCGCGACGATCGCCGGCATGGCCGTGCCCTCCTCGCCCAGCCACGCGTGCCGGAGCCCGTCGAGGCCGACCCCCTGCAGCAGGTGGTTGAGCAGCCCGAGGTTGGGCTCGTAGATGAAGTAGAAGAGCAGGCCGGCGACGGTGAGCGAGATCGCGCTGGGGATGAAGTAGACGGCCCGCAGGGCGCGCTGCCACCGCTCGCCGCGCACGCCCTCGATGAGCGCCGCGAGCACGAGCGAGCCGAACACCTGGAACGCGATCGACACCACCGCGTACAGCACGTTGTTGCCGAGCGACTTCCAGAAGACCGGGTCGTCCACGAGCTTGCCGTAGTTGGCGAGCCCGACGTACTTCTGGCTCCCGCTGAAGATGTCCCACTTGAGCGTGCTGAACCCGAAGTTCTCCACCAGCGGGAAGTACACGAACACCCCGACCAGCACGAGGGCGGGGACCGCCCACGCGAGCCCGGCGGCCCGTCTGCTCATGGCGCGCACCGGCCCGTCCTCCCGGCTACTTCGCCGACGCCGAGGCCTGGCGCACGCTGTCGAGCACCTGCTCGGGGGTCTTGCTCCCGGTGATCAGCGCCTCGCCGCCGGACAGCCACGCGTCGGCGACCTCGGGGACGGTGACCGTGTCGAGCCACGCGGCCAGCTTCGGCGACTTGTTGACGAGCTCGATGCCCTCGAAGACCGCCTTGCTGGAGGTCTCGGGCGTGACGGCTCCGACGACCGTGCTGGGCTGGCCGTACGGCGGCGACGAGAGCGTCTGCGCGTTCTTCGTGCTCGTGACGAACTTCATGAAGTCGATGGCGAGCGGGATGCGCGGCGAGGCGGCGTTGACGAGGTAGCCCTCGGGAGAGCCCTCGACGATCGAGGGGTCGCCGGCCGCCCCCTGCGGCGCCGGAAGCTGGAAGATCCCGAAGTCGTCGGTGGCGAGCTTGCCCTTGGCCGTCTCGTTGTCGAACTCCAGGATCTCCTGGTAGTACATCGCGGACTTGCCGTCGGCGAACGCCTCCTGGGCGGAGGTGTAGAGCACGCCGTTGGTGCCGCTCTTGGTGTCGGTGCAGGTGTCGACCAGGGTCTTGAACCGGCCGAGGGCCTTCGTGTAGCCGGGGTCGTCCAGCTTGGCCGTCGTGGGCTTGAGGTCCGCCTCGAAGGCGGCCGTCGGCACGTCGTACGCGAAGAGCTGCTGCAGGTAGTGCAGGGCGGGCCAGCCGTCCTTGTTGCCGAAGGAGATCGGCTCGTATCCGGCCTTCCGCAGCGCCGCGCAGCTTCCGACGAGTTCCTCGAACGTCTTCGGCACCTGGACCCCGGCCTTGGCGAACGCGGCCTTGTTGTAGCCCATGAACTTGCCGTTGCCGTAGAGCGGGATGCCGTAGTTCTTGCCGTCGTAGGCGAAGGCCGACAGCGCGCCGGGGCTGAAGGTCTTGCCCCAGTCCGTGCCGGGGCCGATCACGCCGGTGAGGTCGGCCGCCCGGCCGCCGCGGACGAAGTTCTCGGCCCAGTTGCCGGTCCACGTGAAGTAGACGTCGGGCAGGGCGTTCGAGGCCGTGAGCGTCTTGGTCTTGTCCTTGATGCTCTGGTCGGTCTCCTGGATGAGCTGGATCTTCACGCCGGGATGGAGCTTCTCGTACTCCGCGGCCAGGCCCTCGAAGTACGGCTCAAGGGGCTCTCCGGCGAACTTCGTGAGGATGCTCAGCGTGCCCGAGTACTCGGGGCTGGCGGCGGCGTCGGCCGCGGGAGCCTGGTCCGCCTGGCCGCCGCCGGTGCAGCCGGTCAGGACGAGCACCGACGTCCCGGCGAGCGCCGCGAACGCCGTCAGTGCACGAGGGCGCATGGGCTTCCTTTCTCTCGGGGGTCTTCTCGAGGTCCTGTCTGGATCTCTTCGGGAGAGGAGGGACCGCCGGTGCCTGGGCACCCGAGATCCGCCGGGACGCGCCGCCGGCACGACCCGTTCAATGACGGGTGACTGTACAGAGCATGTGATACCGGTACCAGACCTCAGCGGGAAGATTTTTTCTCCCGAGTGGCTACCGGTCTCTTTGATATCGATAAAACAGCAGATCACAGCATCAACAGCGATGAAAATCCACCCCGGTGTTGACTCCCGCCCAGTACGTGTGCCAGCGTCACCTTCTGCGTGAGACCGGTATCAGGCAGGATGGCGCCCCGGTCCGCGGGCAATCCCGAAAGGACGCGAAGCATGCTCGGATTCAACGAGCCGGAATTCCTCTCCCAGATGGCGAGCGCGGTGGCGTTGCGGCCCCAGATCGAGGAACTCGTCGATCGGCTCGTGGACGAGGGATTCGACAACCTCTACCTGGTCGGCGCCGGCGGCACCTACGCGCAGATGTGGCCGTACGAGCGGCTGGCGCGGCAGCGTTCCACCTTCGACGTGCGCGCGGTCATCGCCGCGGAGCTCATCGCGGCGGGCGAGGCGGCGCTCGGCGAGCGCTCGGTGGCGGTCTTCACCTCGGCCTCCGGCACGACCGACGACACCGTGCGGGCCATCGACTACTGCAAGGCCAGGGGCGTCCACACGGTTGGCATGACGGGCCACCCCGACTCGCCCGTCGCGCGGAACGTGGACACCGTGCTGCTCACCGAGCCGAAGGCGTGGCCGTTCGACCCGCAGATGCTGGTCTTCATGACCCGGCTGCTGTCCCGGCGGGGCGAGTTCGAGGGCTACGAGAAGCTCGCCGCCGAGCTCGACAGGCTCCCGCAGATCCTGCTGGAGGTGGCGAAGCAGGCCGAGCCGGTCGCCGAGAAGTTCGCCGACGACCACAAGGACACCGGCTACTACTTCCTCGTCGGCGGCGGCAACCTGTGGGCGTACACCTACCTGTACTCGATGTGCGTCCTGGAGGAGATGCAGTGGTTGCGCACCACGCGGGTGCACAGCGCCGAGTTCTTCCACGGCTCGCTCGAACTGCTCGAAGCGGACACCAGCGTCATCGTGTTCCAGGGCGAGGACGAGGCGCGGGGGCTCACCGAGCGCGCGGCGAACTTCGCCAGGCGCGTCTCCAAGGACGTCACGGTCTTCGACACCAAGGACTACCCGCTCGACGGGATCAGCCCCGAGTTCCGCGGCCTGCTCGGTCCGCTGGTCCACGACGTGGCGACGGGCCGCGTGAGCAAGCACCTGGAGAGGGTGCGCGACCACTCCCTCGAACTGCGCCGCTACTACCGCGTCATGGACTACTGACCGTCATTCCCCCGTCCCGGGCCTCCGCCGTGCGCCGTGCACGCGCGGGGGCCCGCCCCTCAGGAGCACGTCCATGAGAGTCCTCGGCTTCGGCGACAACGTCGTCGACCGGTTCGTCGACCGCGGCATCGAGTATCCCGGCGGCAACAGCGTGAACGTGGCCGTCTACGCCCATCGCCTCGGCCTCGACGCCGCCTACCTGGGCGTGTTCGGCGACGACGACTTCGGTGACTTCCTGCGCGCGTCGATCGCCGCCCAGGGCGTCGCGATCGACCGCTGCGTCGTACGGCCCGGGGAGAGCGGCGTCTCGACCCTGCGCGTGGACGACGGCGACCGGATCTTCGTCGGCTTCAACGGCGGCGGCGTCACGACCAGGGAGCCGATCGTCCTCGACGACGCCCTCCTGCGGTACGCCTCCTCCTTCGACCTGGTGCACTCCAGCGTGTACTCCGCCGCCGAGAGCGAACTGCCGAAGCTGGCCGGGCTGGACACGCTGGTGAGCTACGACCTGTCCAGCGAGGACGAGTTCCGCACCCCGGCGTACCTCGACCGGATCTGCCCGCACGCCGACCTGGTGCTGCTGTCGTGCTCGCACCTCGACGAGGCCGCCACCCGCGCCCTGCTCGCCGACGCCGTACGGCGGGGCGCGGGGCTCGCGCTCGCCACCCGGGGCGAGGAGGGGGCGATCGCGCACGACGGCCGGGTCACGCTCGCCGCCCCCGCGCAGCGGGTGGCCGAGCCCGGCCTCATGGTCGACACCATGGGCTGCGGCGACGCCTTCCTCGCCGGGTTCGTGGTCCACCTGCTGCGCGCCGGCTGGCGGACCGCGGCCGCGCCGGGACCGGACGCGATCGCGGGCGCCCTGCGCGCCGGCGCGCGCTCGGCCCACGACCAGTGCCTCGTCGAAGGCGCCTTCGGCCACGGGCGGCCCGCCGTCGCTAGCATGTGGTCATCTGGTGATGGCGAGAAGTGAGGACTCCGGCCATGCCGACTGACCGGGGCCAGGCCGCCGGCCGGCCGACGATCTCCGAGGTGGCCGCCGAGGCCGGCGTCGGACGGGCGACCGCCGCCCGCACGCTCGGCGGTTACGGGCACGTCAGCCCCGAGTTGCGGGGGCGCGTGCTCGCGGCGGCCGACAAGCTCGGCTACCGCGCCAACGCGCTCGCCCGCAGCATGTCGACGGGCGTGAGCCACACCATCGGGGTGATCGTCGCCGACATCGGCAACCCCTTCTTCGCCGGAGTGGTGCGCGGCATCTGCGACGCCTCACGGGCCGGGGGCTTCGACACCATCGTGCTGAGCACGTACGAGGACCTCGACGAGGAGGTCGCCGCCGTGAACGTGCTGATCGACAAGCGCGTCGACGGCATGATCATCGCGTCCGCCGCCGTCGGCGGCCGGGACGTCGGCCACATCAAGGAGGCCCTGAACCGCGGCGTTCCCGTCGTCCTGGTCGACCGGGCCGTCCCGTCGCTCGACCTCGACGCGGTCGTCATCGACAACCGCGACGCGGCGCGCGAGGCGGTCGAGCGGCTGATCGCGGCGGGGCACCGGCGGATCGGCTTCGTGTGGGGACCGCCCATGGAGCGGCCGCCCGCGACCCGCCGCGAACTGCTGGAGGCCGCGTCCCGCAACCTGTGGACCGACGGCGAGCGCCTGCGCGGCTACCTGGACGCGCTGGACGACGCGCGGATCCCCTTCGATCCCGGCCTGGTGATGGTCGGCCGCAAGGTGGAGGAGCGGGTCACCGAGGAGGTCGCCCGCATGCTCGCCCTGCCCGACCGCATCACCGCGCTGTTCTGCACGGAGACCGAGGCGGTCACCGGGGCCCTGCGCGCGCTGCGGGCCGCCGGCCTCGCCTACCCGCGCGACGTCGCCCTGATCGGGTTCGACGACAGCGCGTGGGCGGCGGTCATGGACCCCCCGCTCACGATGATCGAGCAGCCCGTGCACGACCTCGGCGCGAAGGCGGCCCAGGTGCTCCTCGACGGCATCCGGGGCGTCGAGCCGGTCCGGGAGACGCACACGCTGCGCTCACGCCTCGTCGAGCGCGCCTCCGTCGCCCCTCCCCCGTGAACCCGGCGCCGTGATCCCGCCGCCGCCTCAGGGGATCAGGCGCGGAGCAGTTCGGGGGTGCGCTGCTGGGGCAGCCCGGCGAGCCGCCGCTGGCCCTCGGTCAGCAGGGCGGCGATCGGCCCCGGCTCCCGCAGCCGGGTGAGCCGGTCGCGGTTGTACTTGCGCTGCCGCGCGGCGCGGCGCTTGCTCACCGCCGCCTTGTACGCGCCGACGTGGTCGCGGTCGGCCCTGCGCGCGCCGCTCAGCTCGTAGCCGTACGCGGTGAGCCGCTCCCCCAGCACCTCCTCGCACAGCGAGATCTCCCATGACTCCAGCCGGGCGGCCCACTTGCCGGAGTGGGCGGTGGTGACCTCCCCGTGCGTGTTGCTGTGCCACACCTTGTGCCTGGGAACGGCCAGCTCGGCCACGTGGCGGGGCTCGCACATCGCCGGGTCGTAGTCCTCGCCGAGGAACACGCACAGCTTCTTGAGCTCGGTCTCCGGGTCGGCGGTGAGGTCCTCGTAGCGCAGCTCGTAGAAGGTGCCGTCCGGCAGCTTGCGCGCGTTCCGCCGGCCGAAGTCGACGGCCTCGGCCCAGTTGGCCATCGCGTGCACGGCGTCCTCCTTGTACCAGGGCATCTGCTTCAGCGAGGCCACGCAGTCGCGGCCGTCCCGGACGAGGTGGACGAACTGCGCGTCGGGGAACATCCGCATGAGCATCTCGACGTGCCGGTAGTAGCTGGGCCGCTTGTCGCCCCAGCGCGGCTTGCCGAAGCGCTCGGCGTAGCACTTGAAGACCATGCCGATGACCGAGCCGAAGCTGCCCGGGCCGAGCATCGCCGCCTGGACGAAGTCGGGCCGGCTCAGCCCGAGCTCGTGGAACTTGGTGGTCCGGCCCTCGGCGATCCAGCCCGCCAGGCGGCGCCGGTTGTCGGCCAGCCGCATGTCGCCATACGCGCGGCGGGAGAAGTAGGCCGGGACGAGGAACCGCGTCTCCGGCGGCACGGCGACGCGCGGGTGCGAGTGCAGCATGAGCTGGAGCATGGTGGTGCCGGAGCGCGGGCAGCCGACGACGAAGACAGGCCTGTCCGAATGCATGAGATCAATCCCCCGTGAAGAAGTTGCCAGTCGTACGGCCGCCGCCCTCCCCCGGGCGGGTCCGTGACGCGGGTCCCACGGCGCGTGCCGTGCGAACGTGTGGAGCCGGCCGCCGGGGCCGGTCAGATCATGATCTTCTCGCGCTCCGCGGCGGTGTCCGGCACCTGGCGGGCCGCCAGCCAGACGCGGTAGACGAGGCTCATCTCGAAGACCAGCAGCAGCCCCCCGGCCACGACGGAGACCGGCACCAGGGCCCGGGCCCCGAGCAGCGGGCCCACGACGAAGACCGCGGCGTGGAACTCGATGCCGCTCATCATGTGCGTCCGCACCCGCCGCCGCACCAGGAAGACCCGGAACCGGTCGTACCAGGGGAAGCGGGCGTGGAACGCCTTCTGCAGGTCGACGACCGTGGCGCCGTCCCCGGACGCGGCCTCGCCGGCGGCCCGTTCGAGCTCGCTGCGCGGCCGGGCGCGCAGCACGCTCTCGGCGAGGACGCACTGGCCGTCCAGGCGCGACTCGACCAGTGCGCGGGTGGCGTCCTTGACCCGCTTGAGCTGCGGGCCGTTGATGTAGCGGAACAGGTCGAGCACGACGACGCCCACCGCGGCGAGCACGAACTCCGGGTCTCCCGAGCGGGAGTACTCCCCGAACCCCCAGCCGAAGGCGCAGCAGACCACCCGCACCCGGTCGCCGACGTAGTCGAGCCACAGCCCGAAGGGCGTCCCCGTGCCCTTCAGCCTGGCGATCTTCCCGTCCATGCAGTCGACCGTGAAGCTCAGGTAGAACAGCGCCGCCCCGGCGACGAGCATGCCCTCCGCGAAGGCGGCCGCCGAGGCGAAGCCGACCAGCATGGACAGCCTGGTCAGGCCGTTCGGCGTGATAGAGGTGTGGTTGGCCGCGAGCAGCGCGAGTCGGCAGGCGAGCGGATCGACCATGAAGACGGTCCACCACGAGTCCCTCGGCTTGCGCGTCGCGAGGATGTCGTTCAGCGTGAAGCCCCCCATGCAGGCAACAATGACTACAAGCGGTAGCCGTTCGCCTGCTCTTCTGTAACAGAGAGGGCATCTCGTTGCCACTTCTTGACCGCCACCCGAAGTAGGTAAACCATCCCCCAATCCGGTGGCCGATCCGTTACAGTGCGTGTCCGAGGGGGAGACCATGCCCGTTGTCACGTTGTACCGGCGGCTGCAGGGGCGGTTGCGCGGGCGGCTGCCGGCCGTGGAGCCCACACCGAAGACCGCGCTCATCCGGGCCGACGCGAGCCCGCTGCAGGCCCAGCGCGAGACGCTGGACGTGGTCTGCGCCCTGCTGGCCGAGGCCGCGGTGCCGTACTTCTGCGTGCGCCCGCTGCCCGACCGCCCGCCGGTGGTCGCGGTGCCCGAGGAGGACCGCGACCGCGCGCTCGCCGCGCTCGCCGCCGGCGTCCACCCGCTGTTCGCGGCGCGCCAGCCGTACGGCAGGCCGGGGGCGCGGGCCCACGCGGACGCGGGGCGGATGCGCCCGGTGCGGCGGGCCGCGCCGCTGCTCGGCGACGCCAGGGTCGTGCGGCTGGCCATGTACTTCGCCAGCCCGTCGCGGACGCTCACGCTCGGCCCCGAGAGCGGCCTCGACCTGGAGTTCTGGGCCCGTGAGGGCGACGACCTGGTCGGGCCGCGGCCCAACCCGGCGTGCGACCGCGTCCCGGCCGGCGGCCCGGCGGCGGAGGGCGGCGAGGAGCTGTTCCTGCCCCTCGCGTGCCCGGCCCGCCGCGCCCGCTCCTACCGGACCCGGCCGGAGTTCCTCCGGCGGCTGCTCGACGACATCGACTTCCCGATCGACGCCGTCTACACGTGGGTGGACGGCGCCGACCCCGCCTGGCGGGCCCGCCGCGACCAGGCGCAGCGCGAGGAGGCGCGGCGCGTCGGCGGCCCGCTCAGCGAGATGGCGACCACCGAGGCGCGGTTCACCAGCAGGGACGAGCTCCGCTACTCGCTGCGCTCCCTGCTGATGTACGCCCCCTGGATCAACCGGATATGGATCGTCACCGACGGCCAGACGCCCCCGTGGCTCGACACCACCCACCCGATGGTGTCGGTGGTCGACCACAAGGAGATCTTCACCGATCCGTCGGTGCTGCCGGTGTTCAACTCGCACGCCATCGAGACCCAGCTTCACCACATCGAGGGGCTCAGCGAGCACTTCCTGTACTTCAACGACGACTTCTTCCTGGGCCGGCCGCTGGCGCCGCGGACGTTCTTCGAGGGCAACGGGATCACCCGGTTCTTCCCCAGCACGGTCCACGTGCCCTTCGGCCTGCCGGAGACCGAGGAGTCCCCGGTCCACGCGGCCGGGATGAACAACCGGCGGATCCTGGAGGACCTCAGCGGCCGCACGATCACGCAGAAGCTGAAGCACGTGCCGTACGCGCTGCGCAGGTCGCTCATGTACGAGATCGAGGAGCGGTTCGCCGCCGAGTTCCAGGCGACGGCCCGCAGCAGGTTCCGCACGTCGCGGGACATCTCGGTGGTGTCCTCGCTGGCGCACTACTACGGCTACCTCAGCGGGCGGGCGGTTCCCGGCCAGGTCGACTACACGTACGTGGATCTCTCCCTGCCCAAGACGCCCGCCCGGCTGCGCCGCATGCTCGCCCGGCGCAGGCACGACGTGTTCTGCCTGAACGACACGTCGCCGACCGACGACGAGCAGGACGCGCTGCTGGCGCGGTTCCTGGAGGCCTACTTCCCGACCCCGGCGCCGTTCGAGCGGTGAGCCCGGCGGCCCCTGCCGCCTCCCGCCGCCGTCACCTTCCGCCCCGGCCGTCTCTCCCGCCGCTCGCGCCGAGGCCGTTCGCCCGGGTCTCGTCGCGCGCCTCGTACCTCTCGGCGTAGAGGCCGCGGAAGGTCCGGCGCCCGGCTGGGACGAACGCGCGGGTCACCACGTCGAGCCGGCGACCGGCCAGTCCCGCCTTGCCGGTGTGACCGACGACCCAGAGCGTGCGCAGCCCCGAGATACGGGCGGCCAGCAGCCGCGGGCCGACCTCACGGCCCGCGAAGCTGCCGTCCCGCTCCGGCGACCGGGCCAGCGCGACGTCATCCAGCCCGCCGAAGACGGACGGGTAGACCGTGGCGTACTTCCTGACCTTCGGGGGCACGAACAGCACCCCGTCTCCCGGCCGCGCGGCGGCGGCGAGCAGCGCCAGGACCGGGCGCGGGTCGTCCTGCCTGCCGTCCGGCCCGCGCGTGGCGAGTTGCCCCGGCACCGACAACCCGATCCAGGCCGCCAGCGCGGCGACGGCCACGCCGGTGGGCAGCGCGGCGATCCCCGCACCGGCCAGCAGCGCCGCCGCGGGAACGCAGCAGAAGACGTACCGGAAGACGTACACGGGATGAGCGGCCCAGGACGCCGCCAGCAGCACCGCCGCGGGAACGAGCAGCCACGGCAGGGTCACCCGCACCAGGGCCGCGTGGGCGGCCCGTGTGGCGCGGAGGCCGCCGGCCAGGCCGAGGACGAGGCCGAGGAGTGCGAGGGCCCAGGCCAGCGGGGCGACCCCGAGCGCCGTGAGCGCGGCGGCGAGCGGCGCCGGTGGGGCGAGGCCCGGCCGGGGCGGCGGGGCGGTCGTGCCGAGGTCCCCGAACATCTGGACGGCGAGCCGCCCCACGTCGGCCGCCTCGGGCCGGCGGATCCAGCTCACCTGCCCGCCCTGCCGGGAGCCGAGCCAGGCCAGCGGCGCCACGGCCGCCGCCGACGCCGCGGTCGCACAGGCCCATCGCGCGAGCGGTCCCCGCGACAGGACCACGACCACGCCGTGGGCTCCCACGATCAGGAACGCGAAGAGGTTGAGGTAGGCGAGGGCGGTCAGCGCCAGCGCGTATCCGGCCAGCGCCGCCGGGGTGGGCGACCGCAGCACGCGCAGGAGCAGCAGCGTCACGCCGACGGCCGCGGCCGTCGTCATCGGGTACGGCCGCGCCTCCTGAATGTATCGGGAGAAGATCGGCATGAGGGCCAGGAGCGACCCGCCGTACAGGCCCGCCCGGGGAAGGCCGAGCGCGCGGCCGAGCGCGCCGGTCCCGGCGGCGGCCAGCGCCCCCGCGAGGACCGACGGCAGCCGCAGCGCCGCCTCGGCCGTGCCGGAGACGCCGACGACCATGTGCATCAGCCCGTAATAGAGGCCGTGGACGGCGTCGACCGACTGCAGCAGGTGGGTCATCTGCGCGAGGGTGCGGACGGAGGCGCTCACGGTGGCCGCCTCGTCACGCCACAGCGGCGGGCCGCCGAGGTCCCACAGCCCGGCGGCGAGCGCGAGCGCGGCCGGAGCCCCGGTGACGGCCCAGGCGCCGGCCTTCTCGCGCGGCGATCGCGCCGGCCCCCGAGGCGTGGGCCTGGAGGCGTCCCGCGCGGCCCCGCGTCCGCCGGTTCGCCCGTTCACGGCAGCATGCGCGCGACCACGCGCGCCGAGGCGTGCCCGTCGTCCCAGGGGCAGAACCGCTGGGCGAACTCCGCATAACGCGCCGAGAACGGCCCGAGGTCGCCGTATCGCAGCACGTCGAGCAGGTCCGCACCGGTCCTGACGACCGGCCCGGGGGCCACGGCCTCGAAGTCGAGGTAGAAGCCGCGTACCTCGTCCCGGTAGTGCTCCAGGTCGGGGGTGAAGAACACCATCGGCCTCCCGGTGCAGGCGAAGTCGAACATCGCCGACGAGTAGTCGGTGACCAGCACGTCCGCCGCCGCCAGCAGATCGGCCATATCCGGAAATTTCGAGACGTCGCGGACCCGATGGCCGAGACCCTCGGGGATCGCCAGGTGCCGCGCCACCAGATAGTGGGCCCGTACGAGCAGCAGGTCGTCGTCGTCCAGCGCCCGGGCCGCCCGGGTGAGGTCCAGGGCGAGCCGACCGGCGCCCTCCGGCTCGTCGTCCCGCCACGTGGGCGCGTAGAGGACGACCCGCCGGTCGTCCGGCACGCCCAGCCGCCGCCGCACAGCCCGGGCGCGCACGGGGTCGAACAGCACGTCGTTGCGGGGGTAACCCGACTCCAGGACCTCCCCCGCGTAGCCGAACGCGCGGCGCAGCGCGGTGGTCGCGAACGGGCTCGGCGACAGCAGCAGGTCCCAGGTCGCCACCTGCCGGGTCAGCTCCGCCCGCGGCGCCTGCCGCGCGTACGGCATGCCCTCCAGGTCGAGCCCCAGCCGCTTGAGCGGCGTGCCGTGCCACGTCTGCACGACGGTCTGGCCACGCGGCTTGTGGTACCACCCCGGCTGCGTACGCCGGTTGGCCACGACGAAGCGGCTGGTGCTCAGCGCCTCCTCGTGCTCGCGTGAGCCGTGCAGGACCAGGCGTACGCCCGGAGGCACCGTGAACTGCCCGTCCCTGGTGACCCAGACGATCTCGACGTCGGGGTGACGGCGCGACAGTTCCTCGGAGACGGCCCGGGGGTTGCACGAGTACTGGCCGCCGCCGTAGCTGTCGAAGACGGCCGCGTTCCGCAGTTTCGCGCGTCCGCCGGTCCGGCCGCTCGCCCGGGACCGGGCCGCGGCCAGGCGCCTGCGCGTGGCGTACGGCCCCCGTTCGTGCGGGCCGAGGGCCGGCCGCACCACGAGGCTGAGCGCGCCGTCGCGGGCCGTACGGAAGGAGACCTCGTGCAGCCCGGCGACATGCGGCCGGGGCGGGTCGGCGATCAGGGCCGGGCAGAGCCGGACGCGCTCGTCCCCGGCGAGCACGCGCCAGGTGCCGCCGCCGAGCGGCAGCCCGTCAGCCGTCCTGCCTATCACGGCCGTCCATCCGCCCTCGTCCTGGCGGACCGGCCAGGAGTGGTGTTCGGCGCCGCGGTCGAGGGTGATCTGGCCGCCGGGGAACCGGCCCGGCCCCTCCAGGACCGGTTCCCCCGCGTCCGTCCAGCGCACGGCGCCGACATTCACCACGCCGGGGTCGGCGAGCGGGCCGTCACCCGGCACGACCTGGCCGCCGCACACGCCCGGGCCTCCGGGTCCGCCCGCGCCGGTCCGGGCGCCCGGACCGGCGGGCCGGCCGTCATCGGCGTCCGCACCGGCCGTGAGGGTGAGGCCCCGCTCGTACGTGAGGGAGACCCGCACGCCCGCGACGTCGAAGACGCGCTCGCCGGGGGCGCCGGTCGCCCTTCCGGCCCTGGTCACGCCCCGCGCCCGGACCATGGCGTGCAACGTCCATCGACCGGCTCCGGACGCCGAGGCCGCGCGGAGCGCGTCCAGGTCGATCTCGGTGACGAAGCCGGAGTCGTCGTGGCACACGACCGACTGGCGGGAGTCGGCCGTCACGTCGGGGCGGCGGACCCGCCGTACGGGCAGGGCGATCCGCTCCTCCCCCCGCTGGAGCCACAGCTCCGTCCGGCTGTGCCCGCTGTCCAGGTGGGCGATGTACGCGTGGCCGGTCAGCAGGAGCCCGCCGCCCGACGGCCGTACGTCGTCGGCGCGGGCGGTCAGCCGCAGGTCGCGGGTCGCGTCGAACAGCGAGCGCGGCACCCGCGGATCACGGCGGAAGGGATAGTCGAGATACCAGCGGCGGCGGACCAGCCCGCGCCGGAGCACTCCCCGGTGCCTGATCTCCGACTCCGCGAACCGGTGCAGCTCCGCCAGTTCCCCGGTCATGCCGTGGGCGGCCAGGAAGATCTGCAGCCGCCTCAGAACCGGCAGCCGCTCCATCGCCTCCCGGTCGAGCCGGGCCAGCGCGTCGGCGAGCCCCGCCGGAAGCCGCCCGGGGGCCGCGCGCAGCACCGCCGCGAGGTCGGGCCCCTCCGCGAGGCGCAGGTCGTACGTCGTCCGCAGGCTCGGGGCGTGCCGGGCGAGCAGGTCGGCGACGTCCAGCATCGCCCGCAGGCGGCGCAGCGGGTCGGCCTGCGGGCGGGGCCCCCGGGTGAGGCACACCACGTCGCCGAGCACGTCGGCGGAGGAGGACAGCACGTGCGCGGGGATCGTCACCGGGAAGTCCTCACCCAGCCCCTCGGGAAAGGCGAACCGGTGCCGGTTCCAGAACTCCCTGCGGAACACCGTGCCGCCCGCCCGCGGGTCGTCCAGCAGCTTCGGGTGCCGGGTGATGTGCGTACGCAACCGCGCCGCCAATCCCGCCGCGGATCCCGCCGCCGATCCCGCTGCCGAGAACGCCCCCGACGCCGTCGCGTCCGTCTCCGAGCCGGTTACGGAACCGGTCGTACGTCCCGTTCCCGGGCCTGTGGCGGCCCCGCCGGACGCGTACGGGCTCCAGCGGCGGATCCTGCCGCAGGCGAGGTCGGAGCCGGTGTGGTCGAGGGCGTCGACCAGCGTGCGGTAGGCGTCGGCGGGGACGACGGAGCCGGGGTCGGCGAAGGCGAGATAGCGGCCGGTGGCGAAGGCCGCGCCCGCGTTGCGAGCCGCGCCCGGGTCGTCGCCGCCGTCGCCGAGCGCGAGAAGCGTGAACCGCGGGCCGGGGGCCCGCAGACCCTCCGGCCGCCCGGCGAGGATCACCTCGATGTCGTCGAGAGTCTGGTCGTGCAGGGACTTGAGGCACTCCTCGGCGTGTTCCTCCCCGCCGTGCAGCGGGACGACCACCGAGAGCCTGGGAGGCGCTGTCACGCCGTCAGGATGCCGAGGTGCGGCGAGGCGACACCCCGCCGATCTCGATTGCCTTACGGTTCCTTGGCAATTCCTTGACCATCCGGCCCGATCGGCGGGCGCCGGATGCCGCCATCGCCGGGCTCAGCGGAGCACGAGGTCCACGAGCCGGGCGGCGGCGTGCCCGTCGATCGCGGGACGGTACCTGCGGAGGAACGCGCCGAGCGCGTCCCGGTGCTTGTCGGCGATCTCGTCCAGGCGGGTGAGCGCCTCGGCCACCTCGTCGGCGCCGCGCAGCGTCGGGCCCGGCGCCTCCGGATGGAGGCACAGGTCGTGTGGCGCGCCGGGGTGGAGGAGCATGGGACGCCCCGTGACCGCGAACTCGACCATCGCCGCGACGTCCCCGGTCACCAGGACGTCGGCGGCGAGGAACAACTCCTGCGGATCCGGATGGCCGGTGACGTCCACGACACCGCCTGCCCCTCCCCACGACCTCCGTCCGGGATCGGTGGCCCCACCGGAGGACCCGATGGGAGAGCCACCCGAGGAGCGCGCGTGAGAACGGGCGAAGGGCCGGGCGGCGGCCGGCGACGGCCCGCGGACCAGCAGTACGCAGTCGTCCGGAAGGGCGGCGGCGAGGCGGGCGGGGTCGAGCGCGACGTGCTCCCCCGGCACGTACAGCACGGCCGTACAACCCTCCCGCAGGCCGAGACGGCACCGCACCTCGGCGGCGCGTTCGCGGGCTCCGGGGCCGGCCAGCAGGTCGTCACCCGGCAGGCCGGTCTCCAGGACCTCCCCCTCGAAGCCGGACGTCCGCCGCAGCCAGGGCGTCCACCAGGGACCCGGGCTGACGAGGTGGGTCCACTGGTCCGCCCCGAAGTCACCTCCGGGGCCGTCCTCCGTGCCTTGCGGCCATCCGGTCGCGTGACCCGCGACGCCGTCCCCCGGAGTAGCCACGGAGTCGTCGGCACAGGCCCTCCGTCCGGCGCCCGCGACGCCGTCCCCGGCGTCGGCCGCGCAACTCACGGCGCCGGGCGGTCGCCCGGCGGCGGGCATGGCGAGGGGCGCGGCGGCGGGGGTGGCGAGAGCGAGTGCGGTCACCGGGCCCTGCCAGGTCTGGACCACCACCTGACCCGGCCTGCGCTCGAACCAGGCGGGCAACGGCGCGTCGGTGACGATGTAGCGGCACCGGGCGAGGGCCTCGTAGTGCTCCCGTCCCAGCGTCCGGACCGGTTCGACGTCGTCCGGGAGGGCGACCTGACCGTCCCGCACGCTCCACAGCAACGGCAGGTCCGTCCCGCGCCGCCGCAGTTCCTCGCACACCGCCCTCGGGCTGCCGCCGAAACGCGTGCCGCCTCCTCCTTCGAACAGGACGGCCTCCCGCAGCGGCCGTCCCCGCATCTGCGGGTACGTCCGCGTGCGCAGCGTCCGCTGGGCCTTCTTCCCCCGCTCGTCGGCGGTAAGGTCGCCGCTGACCGTCAGTACGGCGCGGCCCGGACCCGGCACGACGATCCCGAACGTACGGCGGGCCGTCTGGTGGATCGCCGGCACGTCGGTGTCGAACTCCAGCGGCAGGTCCACCGGCTCGGCCCGCTCGATCGGCCCCAGCGGCTCCCCAGGCGCTGTCGGTTCCAGGGGCGCGATCGGCCTCAGCGGCACGACCGGCACGACCGGCGCAAGTGGCCCCAGCGGCTCCGGCGAACCCGGCCGTCCGGAGGCCCCGGCCGACGCCTGGGGGTCCGGAACCGGGCGGGCGCGGACCGACAGCGCGTACCGCCCGCGTGGCAGCGGCAGCCGCCCGGCCGGGCCGGCGACCTCCTCGGGCGTGAGCCGCGCGCGGAACCGGGTTCCGGAGCCCTCGATCGGCAGCGACCACTCGCCGTACCCGGTGAGTACGGGGTCGAGCGCGGTCACCACCAGCGCGGACACCTCGTGCGGCACGGCGAACCCGCCCTCGACGAGCAGTTCGCCCCCTCCTCCTCGCCCGGCGGGCAGCCACTCGGCGAGGTCGGCGTAGGCCGCCATGGGCTGGTCGCGCAGCACCAGGCCGCCGGTCCGGTCACGGAACACGACGATCTCCCGGCCGGCCAGGCCGTACCGGCCGAGGGGCACGTCGTCGGCGACGGTCACCGGCGTCGCCTCACCTCCCGCGGCCCGCACCTCGACCTCCCAGCACGTGTACGGCACGGCGACCTCCGGCGGCACCGCATGGCGGGACGCGGGCAGCAGGTCGCGTAGATCGACCACGGCCTCGAACGTGCGCCGGTCGACGTTCACGGGGTACGTGCGGGGAACGCCTCCGGGGCGCCGGGTGACCTGGAGCACCGGGCACGGGCCGAGGTCGTTGACGACGTGTCCCACCAGCCGCAGGCGGCCGTCGCGTACCTCGCCGGTGACCACCCGAGCGGTCTCCCGTCCGGCGCGCAGGACCAGGTCGCCCGTCTCGCCGAGCAGCGGGGCGACGTAGTGGTCGGAGTTGGCGCTCCGGTAACCCGCCTCCTCCGCCATGGCCGCGGCGGCGCGCGGATCGGACAGCCGCCCGCGCCGTACGACGCCCCGATGGAGGACCCGGAGCTCGACGTGCCACCGTCCGAGCCTGCCGGGCCGGGCGAGCGCCGCGGGGTCGATCGTGATCCGGAAACCGCCCCAGTCCCGTTCCGCGCCCTTCGCCGACACCCGGGCCCTGGTGACGGCGGCCGGGACCCGGATCCGGCGGCCGGTCCGTTCGTGGACGAGCGCGGCGAAGACCTGCTGGTGGATGCGCCGGGTCGGACGGAGGTACGGCGGAGCCGTGCGGCCCTCGACCACGAGCGCGCCGTCCTCCCACCGGATCGCGTCGATGCGGTGCCGGGGGACGAGTTCGTCCCTGGCCCTGGTGACGGCGGCCGGGATGACGCGCGCGGAGTCGCGCACAGAGTCACGCACAGAGTCACGCTCTGAGTCGCGCGCGGAGTCGCGCGTGAGGGGGACGTTCAGGTGGTAACCGCCCATCCTGCGGACGAGCCGCCGGTCGGGCTCCACCTCCCGGTCCCAGGCGAGGACGTCCAGCAGGTCGGCCAGGCGGCGTTCCCGGACCAAGTGCCACTCCACCCGCCGCAGGGCGGGCAGGTCGTCGAGGACGCACTGCGCCACCTCGTCGAGATAGCGGCCGGCGAGGTCGAGGAAGTGGTCCTGGAAGGCGGGGGACCCCTGGTCGAGCACGTCCAGGAAGTTCGTCAGGTCGGCGTCGAGAACGGCGTGGTCCCAGGCGTGGATGTGCGCGGTGAAGTTGTGCTCGCTCAGGAAACGGCGCACCTCGGTGACGGCGGCGAACCGGCCCTCCAGATGCCCGGCCCGGGTCTTGTCCTGCGTGATCGAAGGGGCGGCCGAAGGAACCGCCGAGGGACCGCCGGCCTCGCGCCGCCGCCAGAGGTAGACCGGGGCGGGCAGCACGTCGACCGACCGCGCCAGGAAGTGGGCGCGCAACGCCACCGCGATGTCCTCGTACAGCACGCCCTCGGGAAAGGCGAAGCCGTGGGCGTCCCAGAACGACCGGCGCCAGAGCTTGTTGGTGACCAGCCGGTCGCGCAGCAGCGCGTGCCTGCGCGTGATGTGGGTGGCGTCCGCCGCGTCGGCGAAGACGGGCCGGTGCATGGCCGACTGGCGGGCGCCCCGGCCGTCCAGCCGCAGCACGTTGCCGGTGGCGAGGTCGGACCCGGTCCGCTCCAGGGACGCCAGGAGGTATTCGAGGGCGTGCGCGGGCAGCAGGTCGTCGCTGTCGAGGAACATGAGGTGGTCCCCGGTCGCGTGGCGCACCCCCGTGTTGCGTGCCGCGCCGAGCCCGGCGTTGGCCTGCCGGACCAGCCGGAACCGCGCGTCCCTCGCGGCGAATCCGGCGGCGATGCCGGCGCTGCCGTCGGGCGATCCGTCGTCGACCATGACGACCTCGACGTCCTCCCAGGTCTGCGCGGCGACCGAGGCCAGGCAGGCGGCGAGGTACGGTTCCACGTCGTAGATCGGGACGATCACACTGATGCGGGGCACGGGCGGTCCTTTCGCACGAGGGCGCGCAGGCGCCGGCGCAGCAGGCGGGCGGTGCGGCGCAGCGGCCGTGCCCCAAAACGACGGGCCCCGAAACGACGGGAGCCGGAACGGCGGAGCCCGAGACGACCGGCCCAGGAACCTTCGGACCCGGAAGGGCCCGACCCCGAACGGCCCGACCCGGAACGACCGGACCCACCCGTCCAGGCGCGGCCCGGACCAGGTGGGGCGGCGCCCCCGGCCTTCCCCGTGCTCCCGGCACCACCGACGCCATCGGCGCTCCCCGCACTCGCCACGCTCTCCGCGGGCAGGAGCCCCCACTTGTCGCCGGCGTCCCACACCGTGCCGAACATCTCGTGGATGAGGTCGTCGAGGTCGTCTCCCGGCCGGGCGCAGCGGCGGGCGCGGGTGACGGCGGCCGTGCGCTCCAGCCGGGCGTGGACGACCTCGCCGTCCTCCCGTTCGTCCAGGGCGAGGGAGACGATCCCCAGCCGCTGCCGGTCGGCGTGCTTGACGACCGCCCCGATGGTGCCGCGCGACGGGACCCAGCCCGGCGGGCAGTGGAAGCGGAACGGCACCGGGAAGCAGTCGTCCGGCACTGTCTCCCGGAACCGGACCCGGGGCTCGCCCTCGTAGCAGGCCAGCATCAGGCGCAGGTCGAGCGACGGGTCCCCGAGGGGGTCCCGCCGCCCGCCGCGGAGCCGGCCCCACGGCCCGGTCACGGTCACCCGCACATCCGGCAGGCGCCCCGCGAGCACGCCGTCGACCGTCGCCCTGACCTCCTCGAACGAGGCGTCCTCCGCGTCGACCACGACCTCGACGTACGGCACGAGGTAGGTGCGGTGGGGATGCCTGCGCAGCCAGCGGAAGACGGGCACGCGTTCGGCCAGGTAGGGCCAGTTGTGCCGCTTCACCTCCGGCTCGCGGCGCATCACCGTCGAGCGGCCGAGGTGCCAGCACCTGGCCCGGCGGTCGGGCACGAAGACGGCCCCCGCCTGGGCGAGCCGGTAGCCCAGTTCGGTGTCCTCCCCGAGGACGAGCGACGCGTCCAGACCCCCGGCGGCCCGCAGCAGCGCCGCGGGCAGCGACGCCGTGGCCCCGACCATGACGGAGAAGGCGGTGAAGCCCGCCGCGCGCAGGTCGTCGGTCTGGTCCCAGCGCCCCTCGGTCCACTGCGGGGTGGTGTCCTCCTCGGCGAACAGCTTGTCCACCGTGCCCGCCTCGACGGCGGCGAGCACCTCGCTCGCCGGGATCTCGTCCAGGCCCGGCACGAACCTCAGGTGCCCGAGCACGACCAGGTGGTCCGCGAGGTGGTGCCAGCGCATCTGGGCCTCGACGTGCTCGGGGAACAGCACGAGGTCGGCGTCGAGATAGAGGATCACCTGGCCCTCGGCCGCCTCGGCCCCGGCCGCGCAGGCGCTCGCCCTCCCCCACGCCCCGTCGCGCGGGCGGACCACCCGCAGCCGCTCCGGCACCGGCCAGGCGGAGGACACGGGCCAGGCGTCGGGCGAGGGCCAGGCGTCGGGCGAGGGCACAGCGCAGGGCGCGGTGGAGGGCCCGGTGGACGGCTCAGCGGACGGGACGGATGGCGGCGGCGCGGGCCGCTCGCCATCGTCCACCACCACGACCTCCGTCAGGTGGGCCGGGTAGGTCTGCCGGGCCAGGCTCGCCAGGGTCAGCGGCAGCGTGTGCTCCGCGTGGTGGGCGGGGATGACCACGCTCACCGTGAGCGTGGGGGTCCACTCCCCCGGCGCCGGCGGCTGCCCGAGCACCCCGTAGTCGTTGAGCGGGATGCGCACGCCCCCCGTCACGTCCTCACCTCCACCCGCCATTGGGCACCGTCCTTCATGAGTCCGTTGAAGACCAGCCCGCGCCACTGCTCCTGGTAGGACGCGAGGAACGACTGCACCGGCTGGCGCCAGGTGTGGCCGTACGCGCTGCGGCGGCGCAGTACGTAGCCGAACCCGTGGGTGCGGTAGATCCGGCCGCCCGCCGCCTCGACGGCCTGCAGAAGCTGGCCGTCGACCGTCCTCGGCAGCGGCCGGAAGCCGCCGGCCGCCTCGAACGCGGCCCGGGTGACCAGCATCGTCCCCCCGGCCACCAGCGGCGCGAAGCGCTCGGTGCCGATGCACCGCCTGATCGTCACGTCGAGTTGCTCCAGGTAGACGAACTCCGCGGCCGACCCGACCAGGTCGGCGCCGCTGTAGAGCCGGGCGAGCAGGAGATCGGCGAGGTGGTCGGGGCCGTACCAGTCGTCGTCGTCCACCTTCGCGAGGTACGACCCGGACGCGGCGGCCGCCATCCGGTTCAGGACCTCGCCGAACGGCGTCGTCGCGGGCGCCTCGATCACGGTGACCGGCAGCGGCGTACGGGGAAGCGGCGCCTCCCGCGCGGTGAAGCCGTGGAGCCCCACGATCAGTTCGGCCGTCACGCCGCGCTGGCGCTCCATCTGCTCGAACGCGAACGGGAGCATCTCCGGGCGGCGGGTGCAGAGCAGGATCGACACCCGTGGTGCCGGCGGCCCGGACAGGCCGGCGTCCGCGGCGAGCCGCCGCCAGCACGCGACCGAGCCGTGCTCGCGCAGCGCGGTCCTGCGCAGCCGGATGCTGATCTCCTCCCGGCGCAGGTCGGACGCGAGCGCCTCGGGGGTCACGGCGGCGAGGGCGGCGGTGAGCGGGGGGCCCAGCGCCTCGTCACGCGCCGGGTCGGGCTCGGTGAGCACCGGGATCCCGGCGGCCGCCAGCGCGGCCACGACGCGCGCCACGACCGGCGCGGGCCCGGCGGACGCGGGTCCGGCAGAGGCGGCCGGCACCGCGACCCCCCGGACGTCGCGCAGGCGGGCGACGTCCACGTCCGTGACGCGCCCGCCGGGCGGCAGCCGTACGAGAGTGGTGGGGCCGCAGGTGACGGCGAACCCGTCCCGGTGCGGCGTGAGCTCCGCGACTCCTTCCTCGGGGTGCGGCCGGAACCCGATCGGGTTGACGACGGCCTCGTCCACCGGTGGGACGCGGGACGCGCCGGCGCGCACCAGCACATCGCAGCCGGGGGCGTCGCGGCGGTCCGGCACCGGGCCGTCAGCGGGCGCGAGGGTGGCGTTGGCGTCGCCGGGCCGCCAGTCGGCCGCGTCCGCGCCCGCCAGCCCGGCCACGGGCGTGGTGGTGCCGGCCGCGCCGAAGAGGCCGTACGCGACGTGGGCCAGAATTTCCCCGGCGTCGACGGGCTCGGAGAAGGCGGCCTCCAGGTGCCAGCCGCGCCCGCGGCGGGCGACCCGCAGCCCGGTCAGCAGGCGCCAGCAGGGGGCCTGCCCGGCGGCCGGCAGCGGCCGGCCCGCCCAGGGCGGCACGTCCGCCACGGCGATCCGCACGCGCGGCGCCCGCGGCAGCAGGACCCGCAGCGGCACGGCCCTGCGCAGGTCGGCCGGGGACCGTGCCGCGAGCACCACGCATCCCGTCTCCCGCACGGGCCCGGTCTCCGGCACGGACACCGTCTCCCGCACGAACGCTGTCTCCCGCACGAACGCTGGCCCCCGCACGAACGCTGGCCCCCGCACGGACGCGCTCTCCGGCAGGGACGCCGTCTGCTGGGAGGGCGCGGTCTCCGGCACGGGCACCGTCCCCCGCACGGACGCTGCCTCCCGCAGGGACGCCGTCTCCTGTGCGGGCACGGTCTCCGGCGCGGGCGCGGGGACGGGAAGATGCTCCAGCGGCGTCCACGGGCCGGAGAAGCCCTCGACGAGGCGGCCGAGCAGCGACGGACAGGATTCGAACCCGATCCACGTCCCCCACGCCGACCGGGTGGCGGCTCGCCTCACCCGCCCTCCTCACGCTGCGCGGTTCCTCATCCGACCGGCCCAGCATCGCGAACCGCACCCGTGCGGGTGCCGCCTTAGTCCCTTCCTTGGCCGAAGGTTTAATCCTCCCGCCGGGTCCCGGCGCGGGGTTCTCACACGAGACGTAATCGGACTGCAACGGAGGAAGTGGCACGAGACGCGTTACGATGCCGCGTTGTAGATTCCCGAGGAGTACCCCCATGGCCGTACGTCGTCTGATCCCCCTCGCGGTCGCGTGCGCCCTCGCGACGGCCGCCGCCCTCCCCGCCCACGCCCACGCTCGCGCGGCCCGTGAGCCGTTCTGCGCGACCCACAAGTGCATCGCCCTGACCTTCGACGATGGTCCGGGGCAGTACAACCAGACACTGCTGAAGACCCTCGCCACGTACAAGGCGAAGGCCACGTTCTTCCTGATCGGCTCCGAGGTGAAGAAGCACCCGAAGCTCACCCAGGCCATCGCCAAGGCCGGTCACGAGATCGGCAACCACTCGTGGGACGGCAGGTATCTGACCGAGCTCACGTACGCCGAGATCAACAAGAAGATCGGCGACACCCAGCGGTTGATCACGAAGACGACCGGGAAGGCGCCGGTGGTCTTCCGCGCGCCCGGCGGGCTGCGCAACGGCGGCGTCGAGGAGCTCACCGCCAAGTTCGGGCTCATCCAGATCCCGGGCACGACCGCCACGAAGGACTACATCAAGGACTACCGGAACGTGGAGTTCCTCACCTCACGCGCCCTGGAGATCGCCGGGGAGGGCGAGGTCGTCCTGATGCACGAGACGGTCAAGGAGACCGTGGAGTCGATGCCGAAGGTGCTCAAGGAGCTGACCGCGCAGGGCTACCACTTCGTGACCGTGTCCACCCTGCTGGAGGGCGAGGAGCTCATCCCGGGACAGGTATATCCCGACCCGACGCGTGACTCGATGACGATGACCGTCGAGTGAACCGCCGGCCCAGGCGCTGGGCCGGCGACTCCACGAAACGGTAGGTCAGCCAGCTCAGCGTGAGCGTCCCGGCGAGGTAGCCGAGCGTGATCGCCGCCCGGCCGGGGTCGGTCACCGACTTCAGGTCCCCGACGAGCGCGTTGAGATACCTCAGCAGCGGATGGTGCAGCAGGTACACCGAATAGCTGATCAGGCCGAGCCAGGTCAGCACACCGGGTACGCGTCTGCCGCGCAGCGCCATGCCGATCGCGAACGTCACCCCGGCGAGCACGATCGTGGTGATCCACACGTCGGGCTGCACCCACCACCAGCCGGCCTGCACCGACCACACGGGCGCGGCGGCCACGAGGACCGCCGCGGCCACGACCGGGCCGAGCCCGGCCGTGCCCCGCTCCCAGCGGTACAGCGCGGTCCCCGTGAACATCACCGCGAGGATGGCCGCGCCGAACCACGGCACGAAGCTGCCGAACAGCAGCAGCACGAGCGCCATCAGGCCCAGCGCGTACGCCGCGGCCGTGCGGAACCGGCCGATGATCAGGCAGGCCAGGCCCGCGACGAAGACCACGCAGCCCGCGACGGCCGGCCAGTGACCCGGCAGCAGCGGCGCCGAGAGCACCAGTCCGGCGACGACCGCGACCACCCCGAAGACGATCGCCAGCGCCCCGCTGCGCCGGTGCATCCCGCCCGCGAACAACGCGGTCACCAGCAGGTAGAACACCATCTCGTACGACAGCGTCCACATCGGGTCGGCGACGGCGCCGACGTGGACGACGTCGAGCAGCATGCTCAGGTGCGCCGCCACGGCCGAGGGGTGGCGGGGCACCTCCTGGCGCACCGGCACCCAGATCGCCATGACCAGCACGACGGCGATCACCAGCAGATAGAGCGGATAGAGGCGGAAGACCCGGCTGATCCAGAACGCGCCCACGTCGCCCCTCTTCTCCAGGGATGCGGGGATGATGTACCCGCTGACCAGGAAGAAGACCAGCACGCCGTACATGCCGAGGCTGAACCAGTAGGGGCGGAGCGACGGCATCACCCAGGGCAGCGCGTGCTCGGCGACCACCGCCATCGCCCCGATCCCGCGCAGCGCGTCCAGCCAGGCCAGCCGACCGGCCCCGGCAGGGCGTTCGGCGGCCTGTTCGGCAGGGCGTTGCGCAGGGTGCAGCGGTGGCGTGGTGCCGGGCCGCGGGGTCTCGCGCTCTGTGGCAGTCACCGCGCCACACTATCCGGCCGCGCCGGATTCACACCGGTTATTACCGGTCACTCCCATTCAATGGTGCCCGGTGGCTTGCTCGTCACGTCGAGCACCACCCGGTTGACCTCCCGCACCTCGTTGGTGATCCGGGTGGAGATGCGGGCCAGCACGTCGTACGGCACCCGCGACCAGTCGGCGGTCATCGCGTCCTCGGAGGTCACCGGGCGCAGGACGACCGGATGGCCGTAGGTGCGGCCGTCGCCCTGCACGCCGACCGAGCGGACGTCGGCCAGCAGCACGACCGGGCACTGCCAGATGTCGCGGTCGAGACCGGCGCGGGTCAGCTCCTCACGGGCGATGGCGTCGGCCTCGCGCAGCAGGTCGAGGCGCTCGCGGGTGACCTCGCCGATGATCCGGATGCCGAGGCCGGGCCCGGGGAACGGCTGTCGCCAGACCATCGCCGGAGGCAGGCCGAGCTCCTCGCCGGCCCGCCGCACCTCGTCCTTGAACAGCGTGCGCAACGGCTCGACCAGCTGGAACTTCAGGTCGTCGGGGAGCCCGCCGACGTTGTGGTGGGACTTGATGTTGGCGGTTCCGGTGCCGCCGCCCGACTCCACGACGTCCGGATAGAGGGTGCCCTGGACGAGGAAGTCCACCGGCCCGTCGGCGATGATCGCGCGGGCCTCGTCCTCGAAGACCCGGATGAACTCCCGGCCGATGATCTTGCGCTTCTCCTCGGGGTCGGTCACGCCCGACAGGGCCTTGAGGAAGCGCTCGGAGGCGTCCACGACCCGCAGTTTGACGCCGGTGGCCTCGACGAAGTCGCGCTCGACCTGCTCGGCCTCGCCCTTGCGCAGCAGGCCGTGGTCGACGAAGACGCAGGTCAGCCGGTCGCCGATGGCCCGCTGGACGATCGCGGCGGCCACGGCGGAGTCGACGCCGCCCGACAGGCCGCAGACCGCCCGGCCGTCGCCCACCTGGGCGCGCACGGCCTCCACGGCGTCTTCGACGATGTTGAGCATGGTCCACGAGGGGCGGCAGCCGGCCGCCTCCAGGAAGTGCTTGAGCACCTGCTGCCCGTGCTCGGAGTGCAGCACCTCGGGGTGGAACTGCACGCCGTACAGGCCGCGGGAGGGGTCCTCCATCGCGGCGACCGGGGTCGCGGAGGTGGCGGCGGTGACGGTGAACCCGGCCGGAGCGCCGACCACCGAGTCGCCGTGCGACATCCAGACGGTCTGCGCCACGGGCAGCCCGGCGAACAGCAGGCCCTCCCTGAGGACCTCGAGTGAGGTCCCGCCGAACTCGGCGGCGCCGGTCTTGGCGACCTCGCCGCCGAGGGCCCTGGCCATGGCCTGGAAGCCGTAGCAGATGCCGAAGGTCGGCACCCCGGTCTCGAACAGGCCGTCCGGCACGGGCGGAGCGCCCTCGGCGTACACCGACGACGGGCCGCCGGACAGGATGATCGCCTTGGGCTTCCTCTCCAGCATCTCGGAGACCGGCATCGTCGAAGGGACGATCTCGGAGTAGACGTGGCACTCACGCACCCGTCGCGCGATCAGCTGCGCGTACTGCGCGCCGAAGTCCACGACGAGGACGGTGTCGAAGTCGGACACTGGAAGGGACCCCCAAGAAGGCTGCGAGGCGGTGACGACAGTCTATCGGCGCGGTGACGCGCCCCGCCCGCGCCCGCCGTGGGTGACGCCGGCGATCGGCAGGCGGAGGGCTCCCGGCGCGGCGGCGGGCACCACCGGCCTGACCGGCCGCACCGGCGCGACCCGCCGGTACGGCGAGCCGGGGGCGGGACGCGGGTCGGGCTCGCCCTTGTTGGGCCACAGCGCCATCGCCCGCTCGGCCTGGGCGGTGATCGTCAGCGAGGGGTTCACGCCGAGGTTGGCCGAGACGGCCGAGCCGTCCACGACGTGCAGGCCCTCGTACCCGTAGACGCGGTGGTAGGGGTCGACGACCCCGGTCTCGGGCGAGTCGCCGATCGCGCAGCCGCCGAGGAAGTGCGCGGTCGCCGGGATGTCGAAGAGGTCGAGCCAGGAGCCGCCCGGCAGGCCGCCGATCTCCTCGGCCGCGAGGCGCACGGCCCGGTGCCCCGCGGGAATCCAGGTGGGGTTGGGCTCGCCGTGGCCCGGGCCCGCCCTGAGCCTGCCGCCCCTGAGCGAGAGCGTGATCGAGTTGTCCTTGGCCTGCATCACCAGGGCGATCACCGCGCGCTCCGACCACCTGCGGTGGTTGAACAGCCGGAGCAGCAGGTGCGGGCGGCGCAGCGCCGCCCCGAGGAACCCCAGCCAGCGCGGGGCCCGGCCGCCGCCGTCGACCAGCAGCGTACGCAACAGGCCCATCGCGTTGGAGCCGTCGCCGTACCGGACCGGCTCGATGTGCGTCTCGGCGTCGGGGTGGATCGAGGAGGTGATCGCCACGCCCCGGTTGAGCTTCGCACCCTTGGTGTCCGGCCGCTCGAACCCGAGCAGGGCCTCGGAGTTCGTCCTGGTCAGCGCGCCGAGCCGGGGGGAGATACGCGGCAGCGTGGTCGCCCTGAGCCGGTGCAGCAGGTGCTGGGTGCCGTACGTCCCGGCGGCGAAGACCACCTGCGCGGCGGTCAGGGTGCGGGTGCGCCCGAACGGGCCGGTCCGCCGCACCGTGATCGCGTAGCCGCCCTCGATCGGGCGCACGCCGGTCACCGTGGTCTCCGGGTGGACCCTCGCCCCGGCCCTCTCGGCCAGGTGGAGGTAGTTCTTGGTCAGCATGTTCTTGGCGCCGTGGCGGCAGCCGGTCATGCACTCGCCGCACTCGACGCAGCCGCGGCGGCGCGGTCCCACGCCGCCGAAGTAGGGATCGTCGACCTCGGCCCCGGGCTCGCCGAAGAACACCCCGACGGGGGCCAGGCGGAAGGTGTGGCCGACGCCCATCCGCTCGGCGACCTTCTGCATGACCTCGTCGGCGGCGGTGACGGTCGGGTTCTCCACCACGCCGAGCATCCGCCTGGCCTGGTCGTAGTACGGCCCGAGCTCGGCCTTCCAGTCGGTGATGTGCGCCCACTGGGGATCGCGGAAGAACGGATCGAGCGGCTGGTAGAGGGTGTTGGCGTAGACGAGCGAGCCGCCGCCGACCCCGGCGCCGGCCAGCACCATCACGCCGTTCGTCCCGCGCAGGACGTGGATGCGCTGGATGCCCCTGAGCCCGAGCGCGGGGGCCCACAGGAAGTCCCTGACCCGCCAGGAGGTCTTCGGCAGGGTCGTCTCGTCGAACCTCCGGCCGGCCTCCAGGACGCCGACCGTGTAGCCCTTCTCGCTGAGCCGCAGCGCGGCCACGCTCCCGCCGAACCCCGACCCGATCACCGCGACGTCGTAGTCCAACGCCCTGCCCTTTCTCACTTGAGGTGCAGGCGCTTCATGGTCTTGAGCAGCCCGGCGAGCGTGTCGGCGTACCTCTCGTAGGTCATGCCGAGGATCGGCTCGAAGCCCAGCCAAGTGGCCTGGCTGGCCACCGTCTGCACCTCGGTGTACTTCAGCAGGCCCTCCGAGCCGTGGCGGCGGCCGAGGCCGGACGACTTCATCCCGCCCATCGGCGCGTCGTAGGACGCGTACGCCGAGGCGTACCCCTCGTTGATGTTGACGGTCCCCGCCTTGATCCGGGCCGCGAGACGGCGGCCCCGCGCGACGTCCCTGGTCCAGATCGACGCGTTCAGCCCGTACGCCGTGTCGTTGGCCGCGTGGACCGCCTCGTCCTCGTCCCTGAAGCGGTAGAGCGACACGACCGGCCCGAACGTCTCGTCCCGGCAGACGGCCATGTCCTCGGTGACGCCCTCCAGGATCGTCGGCTCGTAGAACAGCGGGCCGAGGTCGGGGCGGGGCCGGCCGCCGGTCAGCACGGTCGCACCCTTGGCGACCGCGTCGGCGACGTGCGCGGAGACCGCGTCGACCTGCCGCCGGTGGGTGAGCGAGCCCATCTGGACGTCCCAGTCGAGACCGGCGCCGATCTTCATGTTCTCCGCCGCCCGGACGAACTTGTCGCGGAAGGGGTCGGCGACCGACTCGTGCACGTAGAGCCGCTCCATGGCGATACAGAGCTGCCCGGCGTTGGTGAAGCAGGCCCTGATCGCACCCTGGGCGGCCACGTCGAGGTCGGCGTCGTCCAGCACGACCATCGGGTTCTTGCCGCCGAGCTCCAGCGAGCAGCCGACCAGCCGCCTGGCCGCCTCCTCGGCGATCCTGCGCCCGCCGCGCGTCGAGCCGGTGAACGCGACGTAGTCCGCGCCGTCCAGCAGCGGATCGCCGACGTCCTCCGGGTCGCCCAGCACGACCTGCCAGATGTCGCGCGGCATGCCCAGCTCGGCCAGCAGGTCGATGGTCCACAGCGCGGACAGCGGCGTCTGCGTGTCCGGCTTGTGGACGACGGCGTTGCCCGCGATCAGCGCGGGCACCACGTCGGTCACCCCCAGGGCCAGGGGGTAGTTCCACGGGCTGATCACCGCGACCACGCCCTTGGGGTGACGCAGCTCGGCCGCGCGCGTGGCGATCGGGAAGATGCCCTGCCTGCCCTGCGGCTCCAGCAGGCCGGGGGCGCGCCGCGCGAAGTAGAGCGCGCAGCCCGCCACGTCGAGGAGCTCCTCGTACGCGTGCCGGCGCGCCTTCCCGGTCTCCCACTGCACGACGTCGAGCAGCTCACTGCGGCGGTCGAGTATCGCGTCGTGCAGCCGCAGGAAGGGCTTGATCCGCTCACGGACCGGCAGCGCCGCCCACGCCTCCTGCGCCGCCCGGGCCCTGTCGTACGCCGCGCGGACGTCCTCGGGCGCGGAGATCGGGACCTCGGCGAGGAGCTCGCCGGTGAAGGGCGCGAAGATCTCCCGCGTCTTACCCTCGGAGGAGACGTGTGTGAGAATCCGCTCGACCATGGCCGCGTCGAGCAGCCGATTCATGGCACCCATGCCGGAAGAATATTCCGGAGGACCGCCTCTGGCTACCGGTAGGTAATGACCCGCACGCTGCGGCGGAGGTCCGGCGCCCGGATCCGTCCGCGCGATCACCCGCCTACCGACCGGCGGGTGATCGCGGAAGATTCGCGCGGGATTCAGGCGTCCAGCACCTCACGGAGCCGCTCGCCGAACTCGGTGGGGTGGGTGCTGAGGCCGGTGTGCCCGCCGGGGAAGTGGACGAGCGGCGTGCCGAACCGCTCGGCCAGGAAGGCAGCGGGGCGGTAGGGAAGCTCGCCGGCCGAGTCCGCGCCGGCCGCGAGCACGAGCCGGTCGGACAGAGCCTCCAGGCGGTCCACGTCCGGGGTGTAGGCCATGAAGCTCGGCACGATACGCCCGAGGAAGTAGGGCATGTCGGCCATCGTCCGCTCGACCCGGGCCGCCGCCTCAGGCGGCAGCTCAGCGGGCTTCGGGGGGTCGACGGGGGCGTCCACGGCGGCTGTGCCGGCTGCATCGGCGGAATCGGCGTCGGCGGGGTCGGCGGAGTCGGCACCGGGCCGCCTGAGGCCGGCCGCGAACACCGCGGCCGCGGGCATCAGCCCCTCCCGCTGGAACGTGTCCCGCACGCGGGCGAGCAGCGCCCGGTGCTCGGCGGCGTCCGGCAGCACCTCCACCACCGGCGGCTCGTGTGCCACCACGCGTCCGACCCGCTCGGGATGGGTGGTCAGCAGGTGCAGCGCGACGATCGCGCCGGAACTGCAGCCGGCCACGCGGGCGGGCGCGTCCGGGGACAGCAGTTCCAGCAGCCGGAACGCGTCGTCGGCGTGCTGCGCGACCCGCTGCTCGGCCTCCGGGTCGTCGAGCGGGCTGCGGGACAGGCCGCGCGGGTCGTAGGACACGACCGTGTAGCCGGTGGCCAGGTCGTCGGCGACGCCGTCGAAGGAGGCCGCGCCGCCCGTGCCGCCGGGGATCAGCAGCAGGAGCGGGCCCTCGCCGCGCACCTCGTAGTGCAGGGTGGCCCCGTCCACGCGCAGGTGGCCGATGGTCGGGCTGGTCATGCGGGTCTCCTTCGTCGCGTCCGGCCGGTGGTCAGGACGGGGATGGGTGGTCAGGACGGGGGCCGATGGTCAGGACGGGGGCCAGTGCGTCAGAAGGGTGTGCAGGGCGTCGAGACAGCGGACCCAGGAGTCCTCCGCCGGGCGGCTGTGCGCGAACCCGCCCGCGGCCTCGAGGCTGGTGAAGCCGTGGAACGTGCTGCGCATCAGCCGGACCGCGTCGGTCAGGTCGGGTTCGTCCAGCGCGTAGGCCCGCAGCATGCTGTAGGTCAGCTCGACGGCGCGTCGCGGGCCGGCGGCCCGGGCCACGAGCTCGGGATCGATCTGTATCGGGATCTGCGTCGCCGTGTAGCGGCCCGGGTGGTCGCGGGCGTACTCACGCCAGGCGTTCGCGTACGCCACCAGCGCGTCCTTGCCGGCCCGCCCGGCGATCGCCGCCGCGATGCGGACGGTCTTCTCGTCCGCCGCCAGCAGCGCGATCCGCCCGCGCAGGTCCTCCAGGCTGCGGACGTGCGCGTAGAGGCTGGCGTCCTTCACCCCGAGCCGCCGCGCCACGGCCGACATGGTCACGTGCTCGAGCCCGACCTCGTCCGCCAGTTCGGCGCCGGTGAGCGTCACGCGGTCCGCCGTCAGCCCGGCCCGTGCCATACGCCCGCCACCCTTCTCTTCCTAGCCAATTTCCTAATAAGCCTAGACTATAGCTTGGGGCCCAAGCCGGAGGAAGCTGTTTCGGCCCGTCGAACCGGGGCCGGACGTGATCCGTCTATGGGGCATGAGGACATCGATCCGTACGGCGGGCGTGCTCGCCGCCCTGCTCGCGACGGGAGTCACGGGCTGCGCGGGCGGCCGTACGACGCAGGACCCCCCGCCGTCTCCGGTGGACCTGACCGGGAAGGTGCGGCTCGTCTCGTACACGGACTGCGCCGAGATGACGGACGGGCTGCGCCGGGCCGCCGCGCGGAACGTGACGCCCTGGGGCTTCGGCGACGCCATGCTCTTCGCGGCCCGCGAGGACGCGAGCGCGGCGAAGCAGGCGACGCCCGAGCAGTCGTTCTCCACCACCAACACGCACGAGGCGGGCGTGGACGAGCCCGACCTGGTCAAGACCGACGGCGACCGGGTGATCACGGTTACCGGGGGCGTGTTGCGCGTCGTGGACGCGCGGACCCGGCGGGTCACCGGGACGCTGCGGCTCGTCGTCGGCGACCAGCCGTGGGCCGAGGCCGACCTGCTGGTCCATGGCGACCGCGCGCTCGTGCTGTTCCAGGGCGGGGTGATCCCGTTCGGGGCGAAGGCCGCGGCCCGGGTCGGTCCCGGCGGCCCGAGGTACGTGCTCGTGGACCTGTCCGGCGAGCCACGCGTCCTCGCCGCGATGACCGCGCACGGGCAGCACGTCGACGCCCGGCAGTCCGGCTCCATGGTGCGGCTCGTCGTCCGGTCCCAGCCGGAGATCGCTCTTCCGGTGCCGAAGGAGGGCGCGTCGGAGCGGGAGATGCTCGACGCCAACCGCCGGGCCGTGCTGGCCGCCCCGGCCGACGCGTGGCTGCCGTCGTACGAGATCGAGACGGGCGGCGGCGAGACCGGCGGCGCGGGCCGCACCGAGCGGGTCGGCTGTGACCGGATCAGCCACCCCGACAGCTTCACCGGCACCTCGATGCTGACCGTCCACACGATCGACCTGGCCGCCGCCGCGCCGTTCGGTTCGACGTCACCGATCGCGGTCGCGGCCGACGGCGACACGGTGTACGGGACGGCGGGCAGCCTCTACGTCACCAGCAATCCGCAGTGGTGGACGGCCCGCCCGATCGACGTGGTGCCGGTCCCGGAGACCTCAGGGGCGGAAGCCTCGGAGGCCGCGCCCACGCCCACCGCGCCGCCCGAGCGTACGGAGGTGCACCGCTTCGACGTCTCCGGCCCCGGCGCGCCGCGTTACGTCACGTCGGGTTCGGTGCCGGGACGGCTGCTGAACCAGTACTCCCTGTCGGAGTACGACGGCCGTCTGCGGGTGGCGACGACCAGCGGCGCCGAGGTGTTCGGCGCGAGCCCGAGCACGAGCGAGAGCGGCGTGTACGTGCTCGACGCCGGCACGCTCGCCCCGACCGGCTCGGTGACGGGTCTCGGCAGGGGCGAGCGGATCTACTCGGTGCGGTTCATGGACGACCTCGGCTACGTCGTGACCTTCCGTCAGACCGACCCCCTGTACGCGCTGGACCTGCGTGATCCGGCCGCGCCGAAGGTGACGGGCGAACTCAAGATCACCGGTTTCTCCGCCTATCTCCACCCGGCGGGCGAGGGACGGCTCATCGGCATCGGCCAGGAGGCGAGCGAGGCGGGCCGGGCGCTCGGCACCCAGATCTCGCTGTTCGACGTCGCCGACCCGGCCGCGCCCGCGGTGCTGTCGCGGTTCCACCGGAAGGACTCCGGCTCGGAGGCCGAGTGGGACCCGCACGCCTTCCTCTACTGGCCCGCCACCGGGCTGGCCGTGCTCCCGCTGCAGAGCTGGGCCGGCGGCGAGATCGCGGAGAGCGCCGCCCTCGCGCTGCGGGTCGGCGACCGGGCGATCACCGAGCTGGGCGTCGTGACCCATCCGAAGCCCGCCGCGAAGAAGGGCTTCGCCCCCGACGGCCAGGGCATCCGCCGTTCCCTCGTCATCGGTGACGACCTGTGGACCCTCTCCGGCGCCGGCCTCAAGGTCAGCGACGCCGCCACCCTGGCCGACCGGGCGTGGATCCCCTTCGGCTGACGGCGCCCCTGTCACTGAAATACGGTTAAGCGAACCGTATTTCAGTGGCGGGGTGAACGCTTGTGGTAGCCAAACCGGGACACATCTTCGATCGGGACTGGGAGTGGGAGGCACTGACCTCCTTCGCGACCGGCACCCAGGCAGAGGTGGCCTTCGGCGTCGTCAGCGGCCGCCGCAGACAGGGAAAGACCTTCCTGCTCAAGAACCTGGCCGAGGCCCTCGGTGGTTTCTACTTCGAGGCGACGGAAGGCACGGAGATCGAGCTGCTCCGCCTGTTCGGCATGGCCTTGGCCAGACACACCGGCTCCCCGGTGGGTTACCCGTTCGCGGACTGGCGGGACGCGCTCACCTTCTTCTTCTCGCTGGCCGAAGACGGCCCGAAACCACTGATCATCGACGAGTTCCCGTACCTGATGAAGGCCAACCCGGCCCTGCCGTCCCTGCTCAAGCAGGAGATCGACCTGCGTGGCCGCACGCACGGAGGCACGAGCAACGCACGGGTGCTGATCTGCGGCTCCGCGCTGTCGGTCATGGGCAAGATCCTCTCCGGACAGGCGCCGCTGCGGGGCCGGGCCCGCCTGGAGCTCGTGATCCAGTCGCTGCCCTACCGGGACGCCGCCGCGTTCTGGGGTGTGCCGGACGATCCGCACCTGGCGGCGATGCTCCACGCGATCGTCGGCGGCACCCCGGCCTACCGGGACGAGTTCGTCCAGGGCGACCGGCCGGAGTCGGTCGAGGACTTCGACCGATGGGTGGTCCGTACGGTCCTCGACCGGAGGACGTCGATCTTCCGGGAAGGCCGCTACCTGCTGGCGGAAGAGCCCGACATCCGCGACCCCGCCCTCTACCACTCCGTTCTCTCCGCGGTCGCGGCGGGGAACAACACCTGGGGCGGCATCGCCGGCCACATCGGGTACAGGTCCTCCGACATCGCCCACCCGCTCAACGTGCTGGAGGACTGCGGGCTGCTGGTCAGGGAGAAGGACGCCTTCCGGTCGGGACGGACGCGGTACCGCATCGCGGAGCCGCTCATCACCTTCTACCAGGCGATCATGCGTCCGGAGTGGTCGGACCTCGGCCTCGGCCTCGCCGAGGAGGTCTGGCGGCGCTCCCGGCAGCGTTTCCTGTCGAAGGTGATGGGGCCGCACTTCGAGACGCTCTGCCGGGAGTACGCGTTGCGCCACGGCCGGGAGCACTTCGGTGAGGGCGGCATCGGCGAGGTCGCGGCCGGCACGGTGGCCGACCCCGTGGCCAGGACCCAGATCGACGTGGACGTGGCCGTCCTCGGCCCCGCCTATCCCGGCGAACCCCGGACGGTCAGGTCCCTGGGCGAGGCCAAGTGGGACAAGCTCATGGGTGTCCGCCATCTGGAGCGCCTTCGCCGGGCCCGCGACCTGCTGTCGGCGAAGGGCTACGAGACCTCCGGAACCGTGCTGACCTGCTACAGCGGCGCCGGCTTCGACGACGACCTCCGGGCCGAGGCCGCGCGGGACCCCGCCGTCCTCCTCGTGGACCTGCCGGCGCTGTACGGGCGCGCCTGATCGGCGAGGTCGGGCACTCGCCGGCGCGGCACGGACAGGGCCGGCCGGGCGTGGCACGGACAGGGCCGGCCGGGCGTGGATCCCCTTCTCCTGAGAAAGTCAGGCGGTCCCGGGCGCCTTCGCGAGGTCGCGCGGAGGCGCGACGGGGACGATCTCCGGCGCGCCGAGGCGGATCGCGTCGGCCTCCTGGTCGGTGTCCTGCTCCTGGGAGGCCCGCTCCGCCTCGACCCGCTTGGTGTAGTACTCGACTTCCCGCTTGACCTGATCGGCGTCCCAGCCGAGCGGGCCGGCCATGAGTTCGGCGGCCTCCTGGGCGACGGCGGTCCCCCGATGGAAGGTCTCGATCGAGATGCGGGTGCGCCGGGTCAGCGCGTCGTTGAGGTGCCCGGCGCCCTCGTGCGTGGCGGCGTACACGATCTCCGCGCGCAGGTAGTCGTCCGCGCCGTCGAGCGGGCGGCCCAGCGAGGGGTCCTGCTCGACGAGCGCCAGCACCTCGTCGATCAGCGAGCCGTACCGCTCCAGCAGGTGCTCGATCCGGGCCACGTGCAGCCCGGAGGACCGCGCCAGGCGGTGGCGGGAGTTCCACAGGGCCTGGTAGCCCTCCGCCCCGGCGAGCGGCACCTGGTCGGTGCACGACGGCGGGACGCGCTGGTCGAGCCCGTGCGCGACCGCGTCCACGGCGTCCGCCGCCATGACGCGGTACGTCGTGAACTTGCCGCCCGCCACCATGACGAGCCCGGCCACGGGGTGGGTGACGACGTGCTCGCGCGAGAGCTTGCTGGTCTCCTCGGACTCCCCGGCCAGCAGCGGGCGCAGCCCGGCGTACACGCCCTCGACGTCGTCCCTGGTCAGCGGCACCGAAAGGACTGAGTTGACCCGGTCGAGCAGATAGTCGATGTCGGTGCGGGAGGCAGCCGGGTGGGCCTTGTCGAGCGTCCAGCGGGTGTCGGTGGTCCCGACGATCCAGTGCCGGCCCCACGGGATGACGAACAGCACGGACTTCTCCGTACGCATGATCAGCCCGCTGAGCGAGTGGATGCGGTCGCGCGGCACCACGAGGTGGATGCCCTTGGACGCGCGCACGTGGATCTGCCCCCGGCCGCCGACGAGCTGCTGGATGTCGTCGGTCCAGACGCCGGTGGCGTTGACGACCTGGCGGGCGCGCACATCGAACTCCGCGCCCGTCTCCAGGTCGCACACGCGCACCCCGGTGACCCGCTCCCCCTCGCGCAGGAACCCCACGGCCTGCACCCGCGAGGCGACGTGCGCGCCGTACGTCGCGGCGGTGCGCAGCATCGTCATCACGAAGCGGGCGTCGTCGACCTGGGCGTCCCAGTACTGCACGGCCCCGGTGAACGCCGACCTGCGCAGCGAGGGGGCGACCCGCAGCGCCTGGCGCCGGGTGAGGTGACGGTGGCCGGGCACCCCCCGGGTGAGGCCGAAGGAGAGCCCCAGCGTGTCGTACAGGACGAGCCCGGCACCGATGTACGGCCGCTCCCAGCCCTGGTGCGTGAGCGGGAACAGGAACGGCACCGGCCTGACCAGGTGCGGCGCGATCCGCCTCAGCAGCAGGGACCGTTCCCTCAACGCCTCTCTGACCAGGTCGAAGTTGAGCTGCTCCAGATAGCGGAGCCCGCCGTGGATCAGTTTGGAGGACCGCGACGACGTGCCGGAGGCGAAGTCGCGCGCCTCCACCAGCCCCACCGAGAGCCCGCGGGTCGCGGCGTCGAGCGCGACGCCCGCCCCGACCACCCCGCCGCCGATCACGACCACGTCGAGTTCCTGCGCCGCCATCCGCGCCAGGGCGGCGGTCCGTTCCTCCGGACCGAGCCGCCCCGTCCCCATCCTCGCCGTCATAGGGCTCCCTCTGTACGCCCTTCGCCTCTGCCGTGGTAAATCTACCCGCCGGTAGTTACCCCGGAATCCCCCTATGTCCCACCCTTCTGAAGGATCTACCGAGGCGCCGGGGACCCCAGCCCATGCGGTGACACCCCGCGCGGCGGGCGCGGGCCGTACGCGGAAGGATGGGCGGCATGAGCGTGACTCTCTCCGATGCCCGTGTCGTCACTCCCGACGGCGTCCACGACGGCTGGCTCACCATCGAGGACGGCAGGATCACCCACATCGGGCGCGGGCAGGCGCCTCGCGACGGGTACGGCCTGGGCGGGCGCACGGTCGTCCCCGGCTTCGTGGACATCCACAGCCACGGCGGCGCGGGCGGGAGCTTCCCGGACGGCGACCCGGAGACCGCCGCCGAGGCCGCCGCCCTCCATCTGAGCCGCGGCTCGACCACCCTCGTGGCCAGCCTGGTCACCGCCGCGCCCGGCACGCTCGCGCGGGCCGCGTCGGTGCTCGC
This sequence comes from Microbispora sp. H10670, assembly GCF_014161385.1. Lineage (NCBI taxonomy): Bacteria > Bacillati > Actinomycetota > Actinomycetes > Streptosporangiales > Streptosporangiaceae > Microbispora > Microbispora sp. H10670. The sequence goes on from NZ_JABBWW010000004.1 coordinate 172,238, forward strand.
CGACCTGTGCGAGCAGGGCCTCGTCGCCGGCATCCACTTCGAGGGGCCGTACATCGCGAGGTCGCGCTGCGGCGCGCACGAGCCGACGCTGCTGCGCGAGCCCGACGTGGCGGAGTTCCGGGCGCTGGTGAAGGCCGGGCGGGGCCATGTCCGGATGCTGACGATCGCGCCGGAACTGCCGAGCGCGCTCGACGTAGTGAGGGAGGCCGTCGCCGAGGGCGTCGTCGCCGCGCTCGGCCACAGCGACGCCACCTACGAGCAGACGCTCGACGGCGTCGAGGCGGGCGCGACCGTGGCGACCCACCTCTACAACGCGTTGCCGCCGCTGGGCCACCGCGCGCCCGGGCCGGTCGCGGCGCTGCTGCAGGACGAGCGGGTGACGGTCGAACTGATCAACGACGGCGTCCACGTCCATCCGGCCATGCTGCGCCTGGCCATGGACGCAGCGGGCGCGGACCGCACCGCGCTGATCACCGACGCGATGGCGGCGGCGGGCATGGGCGACGGACGCTATCCGCTCGGCCCGATGACGGTGGACGTGAAGGACGGCGTGGCCCGCCTCGCCGAGGGAGGCGCGATCGCCGGGAGCACGCTCACCATGGACGTGGCGTTCCGCCGTACGGTGCGGGAGGTCGGGCGCTCACTCGTGGACGCCGCCCGGATGGCCTCCCTCACCCCCGCGCGGGTCCTCGGCCTGGACGGCGAGACCGGCTCGATCACCGTCGGCAGATACGCCGACCTCGTCGTGCTCGACGAGGACCTGGGCGTCGCGGGTGTGATGAAGCGGGGCGTCTGGGTCCGCCGCCCCTGACCGAGCCCACCCCGCGCAGGCCCTTATTGAGTTCGGAGAAGCCGAGGGCCGGGCCGCACTGCGGCCCGGCCTCCCTGGCGACGGCTCAGCGCTGGGGCGGCGCGACGACGACCTCGACGCGCTGGAACTCCTTGAGGTCGGAGTATCCGGCCGTGGCCATCGTGCGCCGCAGCGCGCCGAGCAGGTTCATCGAGCCGTCGGCCAGCGACGACGGGCCGTGCAGGATCTCCCGCAGCGTGCCGATCGTGCCGAACTCGACGCGCTTGCCGCGCGGAAGCTCGGGGTGGTGGGCCTCCGAACCCCAGTGGAAGCCGCGGCCGGGGGCCTCGCTGGCCCGGGCGAGCGGGGAGCCCACCATCACGGCGTCGGCGCCGCAGGCGATGGCCTTGGCGATGTCCCCGGAGCCGCCCATGCCGCCGTCGGCGATGAGGTGGACGTACCGGCCGCCCGACTCGTCCATGTAGTCGCGGCGGGCCGCCGCGACGTCGGAGATCGCGGTGGCCATCGGCACGACCACGCCGAGCACGTTGCGGGTGGTGTGTGAGGCGCCGCCGCCGAAGCCGACCAGCACGCCGGCCGCGCCGGTCCGCATGAGGTGCAGCGCGGCGGTGTACGTCGCGCAGCCGCCCACGATCACCGGGACGTCGAGTTCGTAGATGAACTGCTTGAGGTTGAGCGGCTCGGCCCGGCCGGACACGTGCTCGGCGGAGACGGTCGTGCCGCGGATGACGAAGATGTCCACGCCCGCGTCGATGACGGCCTTGTGGTGCTGCACCGTCCGCTGGGGCGACAGCCGTACGGCGGTGGTGACGCCCCCGGCGCGGATCTCCTCGATCCGGCGGCCGATCAGCTCGTCCTTGATGGGCGCCGTGTAGATCTCCTGCAGCCGCCTGGTCGCGGCGGCCCGGTCGAGGGTGGCGACCTCCTCCAGCAGCGGCGCCGGGTCCTCGTAGCGGGTCCAGAGCCCTTCCAGGTCGAGCACCCCGAGGCCGCCCAGGCGGCCGATCTCGATCGCCGTCGCGGGCGACACGACGCTGTCCATCGGGCTCGCCACGAGCGGAGAGTCGAAGCGGTAGGCGTCGATCTGCCAGGAGATCGACACCTCCTCCGGGTCGCGGGTGCGCCGGGAGGGCACGATGCCGATCTCGTCCAGCGCGTAGGCCCGCCGCCCGCTCTTGCCGCGCCCGATCTCCTGAGTCATATCGCCTTTTCTTCCGTTTCTTCCGGTACTGGCCTATCGCCGATGGTAGTTCGGGGCCTCGACCGTCATCTGGATGTCATGCGGGTGGCTCTCCTTGAGCCCGGCCATCGTGATCGGCATGAGCTGCGCCTTCTCGTGCAGCTCCTCAATCGTCCGGGAGCCGGTGTACCACATGCCCTGCCGGAGGCCGCCGACGAGCTGGTGGGCCACCGCCGCGGCCGGGCCGCGGTAGGGCACCTGGCCTTCGATGCCCTCGGGGATGTACTTGTCCTCGCCGGACACGTCGGCCTGCGCGTACCGGTCCTTGCTGAACGACGCGCCGCCGCGCTCGCGGTTGCGCACCGCGCCGAGCGAGCCCATGCCGCGGTACGACTTGAACTGCTTGCCGTTGATGAAGATCAGCTCGCCGGGCGACTCCTCACAGCCGGCGAGCAGCGAGCCCAGCATGACCGTGTCGGCCCCGGCGGCCAGCGCCTTGGCGATGTCGCCCGAGTACTGCAGGCCTCCGTCGCCGATCACCGGGATGCCGGCCGGGCCGCAGGCCAGCGCCGCCTCGTAGATCGCGGTGAGCTGGGGCGCGCCCACACCCGCGACGACCCGGGTGGTGCAGATCGAGCCGGGCCCCACGCCCACCTTGACAGCATCGGCGCCCGCGTCGACCAGCGCCTGCGCCCCCGCGCGGGTGGCCACGTTGCCGCCGATGACGTCGACCCGCCCGTTGTTGGCCTTGACCTTGGCGATCATGTCGCACACGCCGCGCGAGTGCCCGTGCGCCGTGTCGACGATGATGACGTCGGCGCCCGCCTCGATGAGGGCCATCGCGCGCTCCTCGGCGTCGCCCGCCACGCCCACCGCGGCGCCGACCATGAGGCGCCCGTCGGCGTCCTTCGTGGCGAGCGGGTACTGCTCGCTCTTGGTGAAGTCCTTGACCGTGATCAGGCCCTGGAGGCGGCCCGCCTCGTCCACGAGGGGAAGCTTCTCGACCTTGTTCTGCCGCAGCAGCCGGAAGGCCTCCTCGCGGTCGACGCCCACCGGAGCCGTCACCAGCGGCATCGGGGTCATGACGTCGCGCACGGCCTTGCCCTGGTCGCTCTCGAAGCGCATGTCGCGGTTGGTGACGATGCCCACGAGCACGCCGTCCGCGTCGGTGACCGGGACGCCGGAGATCCGGTAGGTCGCGCACAGCCGTTCGACGTCGGCGAGGGTGTCCTCGGGGGAGCAGGTGACGGGGTTGGTCACCATTCCCGCCTCCGACCGCTTGACCAGGTCGACCTGCTGCGCCTGCTCCTCGATGGAGAGGTTGCGGTGCAGTATGCCGATCCCGCCCTGCCGCGCCATGGCGACCGCCATGCGCGCCTCGGTGACCGTGTCCATCGCGGCCGAGACCAGCGGGATGCGCAGCGTGACGTTCCGGGACAGCCGGGTCGTCGTGTCGGCCTCGCCCGGCTGCAGGTCCGAATAGGCGGGAACGAGGAGCACGTCGTCGAACGTGAGTCCCGGTTCGGTGAACTTGGCCATCTGACTGCACCCTCCTGCCCTGGATCCCTCGCCAGACCCGAGGTCAGTCTAGTGGCCGCCCCAAACCGCACCGGGCACACCTGTCAAGGGGGACGGCACAAAAAGTGGGGGGACCGGATTCCGGTCCCCCCACTCAGGGCGCGTCCCGCCCGCCGCACTCGTCGAGCCCCCCTCCGCGCCCGGCCGAGGCGGCGTTCCGGTTAACGCTGCGTTAAGGATGCGTCACGCAGCGTCCATGCGCAATGTCGCAAGTTGCAACTGCACAAAGATGCATTCCCCGCTATTTTGAAGATCCACCCGGAACAAATACAAACCATCGCATTCATACATAAACAATCGGGCGCGGTGATGCCGAATGTGCGAACGGAACGGACAACACGAAAAGGCCGGGCTATTCTCACGGCCCGAGGCGTGACGGGGATGTGAGCGGGGGGTTCGCGCTTCCGGCCAGTGCGACCACCGACGGAGCGAGCATGAGTACGACGGGAAACGCCACCCCGCGGACCGGCCCATTCGAAAGCCTCGGGCTCTCCCCCGGCCAGGCGGCCCTCTACGCGGCCGCGCTCCGCCTCCACCGGGCCACCCCGGCCGAGCTCGCCGAGGCCGTCGACCGGCCCGCCGCCGACGTGCTCGACGCCCTCGACGCCCTCGTACGGCTCGGCGCGGTCGACCGGTGGCGGGAGGAGGTCGTCGCGCGGCATCCCGCCGCCGTGATCGGGCGGCTGCTCACCGAGCGGCTGGACCGCATGGCGCGGGAGAGCCGGCGGCTCGACGAGATGATCGCGGCGGCCGGGCGCCTGACCCGCCACTACGACACCGGGCGCGACTGGCGGGGCGGGGGGTTGCCGGTCGAGCCGGTCAGCGGCGCCGACGCGCTCTACGAGAGCGTCATCGGCCACGCGCTGCAGGCGCCTCCAGCCGATCTGGTCATGGCGGTCCCGGACCACCGCACCGTGGTGCGCTTCGCCGACGCCCACAGCGCGCAGTGGATCCGGGCCGCCGCGGACGGCGTCGTGCGGCTGCGTGCGATCGTCCCGCACGCCGCTCTGTCGTCTCCCGCCGTACGGGAGATGTATGAACGGTTCACGGCGGCGGGGGCGAATCTGCGCGCGCTCGACGAGGTGCCGAGCTGGTTCCTCGCGCTCGGCGACGGCACCGCCTGGCTGCCCGCCCAGTGGGGCGTTCCCCTGCCCGACAACGCCTACAACTGCTGCGTCGTCCGCGCCCCGGCTGCGGCGGGAGCCCTGCGGGCGCTGTTCGGGGAGCTGTGGGCCCGGGCCGCCCCGATCTCCCCGCACAACGGCGCCCGGCAGGTGCTGCGACTCGCCGCGCAGGGGCTGTCCGACGACGCCGTCGCCCGCTGTCTCGGCGTGTCAGTACGCACGGTACGGGCCAGATTCGCCGAGGCGATGGCGGAGCTGGGCGCCCAGTCCCGCTTCCACGCCGGGGTCGAGGCGGCCCGCCGCGGCTGGCTGTGACCCGGCCGCGGACCCCGCCGCGAGGCACGCTGCCGGAGCGAAGGGCCTGACGAGCAGATGAGGCGCACTTTCGCTCCTGGAGGGGGCCGTGGTCATAAGGTGGGATGCGTGCTGGAAGACGTCCCCCGCGACCCGTTCGCGGATGACCCTGACGACCCCGCGGCGGAGCTCGGGTCGGCTGACGACGTGGAACCGCTGACGCTCGCCGAGCGCGACGAGGCACTGACCGATCTCGCCGACGTGGAGGTCTTCCGTTCCCTGCTCGAACCCCAGGGCGTGCTCGGGCTGGTCCTCGACTGCCCCGAGTGCGGCGAGCAGCACTACTTCGACTGGGACCTACTGCGCGGCAACCTGCGCCAGATGATCGACAACGGCCGGCCGCAGGTCCACGAGCCCGCCTTCCAGCCCGATCCGTCCGACTACGTGAGCTGGGAGTACGCCCGGGGCTACGTGGACGGCGTGATCGACACGGAGGAGAGCCGCTGACTGTCCACGTCGGCGACCAGGGCGCCGAGCAGCCGGAGGGCCGCGTCGGTCCCGCTCAGGGCCTCCCGGCGGGCGAGGGCGTCGAGGAGGGCGTCCGTCCGCGTTACGTCGCCCTCCATGTCGGCATCGCCGTACGACCCGGGAAGGCCCGCCGTACGACGACGTTTCATGGTCACGCAATCGACTCCAGCTCGGCCAGCTGCCGGAGCCTGGCGAGCGCACGATGCTGCGCGACCCGGACGGCACCAGGGGTCATGCCGAGTACATTACCCGTCTCCTCGGCGGAAAGGCCCGAGACGACCCGCAGGATGAGAAGCTCGCGCTGGGTGTCCGGCAGCCGGGCCAGCAGGTCCCGGGCGTGCTGCGCCTCGATGTAGCGCACCACGGTCTCCTCCGGCCCCGGGCCCTCGTCGGGCCCGTCCGGCAGGTCCTGCGTCGGCACCGCGGAGCGCACCGAACTGCGCAACGCGTCCGCCACCTTGTGCGAAGCGATGCCGAACACGAACGAGGCGAAGGGGCGGCCCATGTCGCGGTAGCGCGGCAGCGCCGACAGCACCGCGATGCACACCTCCTGAGCCACGTCGTCGGCGATGTGGTACTGACCGGAGACCCTCCCCAGCCGGGCCCTGCAGTACCGGACCACCATCGGGCGCAGTTGTCCCAGCAGTGATTCGATCGCGGTGCGATCTCCTTGTACGGCAAGGCTGGTCAGTTCCCTGAGGTCGGACTCATCCGATCTCGTCGCAAGCCTTACCCCAGTTGCGGCGTCGGCGACGCATCCCTCGGTCACGTTAGGCATGATGCCCGCCGCGATCGTTCATGTCGTCATGGTTAACGGCTACGGATTGGTCACATTGACGCGGTGATAACCCTTTGTAATCAATCGATCACGAGACCGTTGGAACATTCCAACCAGAATGACCAAAACGAGAGATATATACCGGATGCCTTGACAGGTAATAAGAAGTATGCGGCGTCTGCCTATTGCCGCGCGGCGCCTCCGGCGCGTACGTCACCGGTATGGACCGCACCGGCCGGGCGCGCCCCCGCCGGGGAGCCGGCGCGTACGCCCCCGGTATAGACCGCGCCCCCCGCTCGGGCGCCGGCCCTCATCGGAGGGTGGAGGAGACCACCCTGGGCGCGCGGCCGGCGCCGAGGTAGAAGACGCCGGGGAAGCCGCGCGTCTCGAACTGCCCGCTGACGTTGCGGCGCAGCGTGGAGTGCTCGATGCGCAGCGTGCCGCTGCGGTCGTTGCTGACGAAGAACACCGCCCCGCCGCCCTCGTTGGCGTGGTTGCCGGTCATCAGCGAGCCGGCGATCCGGATGGTGTACCTGTTGCCGTCCGCGTACACGGCCCCGCCGTTGCCGCCGCCGGGGGTTCCGGCCTTGGCCGGGTTGGCGCCGCGTCCGACCGCCCGGTTCCCGATGAAGACGCTGTTGAGGATCTGCCAGGACACGCCGATGCCGCTCAGCGCTCCCCCGTTCGAGCACACGCCGTTCTCGAAGGTGCTGCCCGCGACGTACACCGGCAGGTCGTGCCACTGGTCCAGCACGCGGATCGCCGCGCCGCCGAGGTCGGGGCCGGTGCGGTCGCAGCGGTTGCGGACGAACCGCGAGTTGACCACCGTGAGCCTGCCGCCGCGGGCGAAGACCGCGCCGCCACCGCCGCCGTCGGTCCTCTCGCCGGTGGAGTCGCCGTCGGCGAACGTCAGGTTCTGCAGGGTCAGCGCGGGTGTCCGCTGGTCGTCGCAGTGCGAGGTCGTCCACACCTGGGCCCGGTCACAGGTGTTCATGTAGAGGATGCGCCGTCTGCCCGTGCCGCTGAGCGTCACCTTCCCGCCGCCGTCGACGACGACGCGGGCGCTGGTGTTGCGGACCTTCGCCGTGGCGGTGAGCCTGATGGTCACCGGGCGGGGGCCGCAGGAGAAGGTGATGACGCCGCCGCGGGCGACGGCCCTGACGAAGGCCTGGGAGGTGCAGCTCGCGGGCGTGCCCCGGCCGACGACGGTGGTGGGGCGCGAGACGTCCGCGGGCCGCGCCTCGGGCGGCACGGGCACCTTTCCTCCGAGGCTCCCCGCCTGCGTTCCCCCGAGACTCGCCGCCTGCGCCGGTACGGATTCCGCGACGGCGGGCGGAGCCGTCAGCCCGGCCAGTGTCAGCCCGGCCAGCGTCACCCCGGCCAATGTCGCCCCGCGAACGGAGAGACCGGCACCCGGCACCAGCGCGGCGGCAAGAGTCCTGCGTCCGAATCGCACGCCGACGATCGTATTGACCCAGATTCGGCAGATAGGCGGTTTCGGGGAAACTCCCGGAGAAAGCGCGCGCCCCGCGGTCCACCCGTGAGGGCGGCGCGGGGCGCGGTTGCCGATTCGATCGGTCGACTCTGCCGAGCGGCTCCCGATCGATCGCCTTCGATCAGGGACCGTCGATCAGGCCGTCGATCAGTGGCCGTGACCGTGGCCGTGACCGTGCCCGCCGGCGGCGGCCGGGGCCTCCTCCTCGGGCTTGTCCACGACGAGGGCCTCGGTGGTCAGCAGCATGCCGGCGATGGACGCGGCGTTCTGCACGGCCGAGCGGGTCACCTTGACGGGGTCGATGACGCCCTGGGCCACCAGGTCGCCGTACTCGCCGGTGGCGGCGTTCAGACCCTCGCCGGCGTTCAGCGCGGCGATCTTCGTCGTGACGACGTACCCCTCCAGGCCCGCGTTCTCGGCGATCCAGCGCGCCGGCTCGACCAGGGCCTTGCGGACGATCGAGACGCCGGTGGCCTCGTCGCCGGTCAGGCCGAGGTTGTCGAGCTCCTTGGACACGTGCACGAGCGCGGAGCCGCCACCGGAGACGATGCCCTCCTCGATCGCGGCGCGGGTCGCGGAGATCGCGTCCTCAAGGCGGTGCTTCTTCTCCTTCAGCTCCACCTCGGTCGCGGCGCCGACACGCAGCACGCAGACACCGCCGGCGAGCTTGGCGAGGCGCTCCTGGAGCTTCTCGCGGTCCCAGTCGGAGTCGGACTGCTCGATCGCGATCTTGATCTCGCGGATGCGGTCCTCGATCGCCTGGGCGTCACCGGCACCGTCGACGACCGTGGTGGTGTCCTTGTTGACCACGACGCGGCGGGCCGTGCCGAGGACCTCCAGGCCCACGTGCTCCAGCTTCAGGCCGATCTCCTCGCTGACGACCTGGCCGCCCGTGAGGGTGGCGATGTCCTGCAGCATTGCCTTGCGGCGGTCGCCGAAGCCCGGAGCCTTGACGGCGACGGAGGTGAAGGTGCCGCGGATCTTGTTGGTCACCAGGACGGCCAGGGCCTCGCCCTCGACGTCCTCGGCGATGACCAGAAGCTGCCGCTTGGTCTGGGCGACCTTCTCCAGCAGCGGGAGGAAGTCCGCGATGGAGGAGATCTTGCCCTGGTGGATCAGGACGTACGGCTCCTCGAGCACCGACTCCATGCGCTCGGGGTCGGTGACCATGTAGTGCGACAGGTAGCCCTTGTCGAACTGGAGGCCCTCGGTGAACTCCAGCTCCAGGCCCATCGCGTTGGACTCCTCGACGGTGATGACACCGTCCTTGCCCACCTTGTCGAAGGCCTCGGCGATCAGGCCGCCGATCTTCGCGTCCTGCGCGGAGATCGTAGCGACATTGGCGATCTCCTTCTTGTCCTCGACGTGGCGGGCGCTGCCGAGCAGCCGCTCGCTGACGGCCTGCGCGGCCTTGTCGATGCCGCGCTTGAGCGACAGCGGCTGCGCGCCGGCCGCCACGTTGCGCAGGCCCTCGCGGACCATTGCCTGGGCCAGGACGGTCGCGGTGGTGGTGCCGTCACCCGCGATGTCGTTGGTCTTGGTCGCCACCTCCTTGGCGAGCTGGGCGCCCAGGTTCTCGTACGGCTTCTCCAGCTCGACCTCGCGAGCGATGGTGACACCGTCGTTCGTGATCGTCGGGGCACCGAACTTCTTGTCGATGACGACGTTGCGGCCGCGCGGGCCGAGGGTCACCTTGACGGCGTCGGCGAGAGCGTTCACACCACGCTCGAGAGCGCGCCGCGCGTCCTCTTCGAACTCCAGGATCTTCGGCATTCAGGTCTCCTTGTGAGCACGTCGGAGCCCCGGGTACGTGGACCCGGGGCTCCTCATGGCTTGCGCGGCCTACTACTTCTCGATGATGGCGAGCACGTCGCGAGCCGAGAGCACCAGGTACTCCTCGCCGCCGTACTTGACCTCGGTGCCGCCGTACTTGCTGTAGAGGACGACGTCGCCCTCCTTGACGTCGAGCGGAATGCGCTTCTCGCCGTCCTCGTCCCAGTTGCCCGGGCCCACGGCGAGCACGCGGCCCTCCTGCGGCTTCTCCTTGGCGGTGTCCGGGATGACCAGGCCGGAGGCGGTGGTCTGCTCGGCCTCAAGCGGCTGGACCACGATGCGGTCGCCGAGCGGCTTAACGGGAACCTTGGTGGCGGTCGTCACGATCGGACCTCCCCTTCAGATTGCGATGAATGAGCTGAAGAGGCGACCAGCGGCCTGCCGTCGCGGGTGTCAGACCTGTCTCGTCGCTGTTGGCACTCTCAATGGCAGAGTGCCAACACGAAACAGTATGCAAGTGGCGCGTGACAGTCAACACGAACCCGCCCCGCAGGTCAGACCCACCTCCCGGCAACGCGTCCGAGAGCTCCCGTTCAGCCCTCCGCCGCCTGCGCGTCACCACCGCGACCCCCGGCGCCCCACGGCGGCGACTCCGGCCCGCGGGCCGGTCAGGCGCGGGTGGCGTACGAACCGGAGCGGACCTCGTCGACGAGGCCGGGCCTGCTGGGGCTCCAGCCGAGGTCCTTCCTCGCGAGGTCGCCGCTCACCACCTGGCTCAGGGCGAGGCCCTCGGCGAACGGGCGGCCGAGCACCTCGCTCGCCTCGTCGATCGGCCACGGCACGGCCTTCCCGCTGCGGCCGGCGGCCGCGGCGGCGTCGGCGACGCTCACCGCCTCCTCGGCGACCGCGTGGAAGAGGCTGCCCGGCGCGGCCTTCTCGATCGCGAGCACGATCAGGTCCGCCAGGTCGTCCACGTGTACGGTCGACCAGGTCGGCGCCGGGCCGCCCGCGTGGACGTACCTGCCGTCCTCCCCGCCGGGGGCGGCGAGCAGGGCGGGGATTCCCGCGCCCCGGCCGTAGACGACGCCGGGCCGGACGACGACTCCGCCCCCGTCAAGCACGAGCCTCTCCACCCGCGGCCGGTAGCCGGACAGGGCGATCGGGTCGACCGGGGCGTTCTCGTCCGCCGCCTCGGTGGTGGCGCCGAGCACCCACACGCCGCTGATGTAGACCAGTCGCGCGCCGCCGCCGGCCAGCGCCTCGATCGCGGCGACGTCCACCGCCTCGTCCCCGACGGGGTTCGCGGCGTGGACGACGACGTCGATGTCGGAGGTCACCGCCTTCGCGAGCGTCTCGGGCTCATGGAGGTCGCCGTGGCGCACCTCGCCGGGCAGGGCGGCCTCGCGCGGCTTCGGCCGGACCAGCGCCACCACGTCGTGCCCGTGCTCGGAGAGCCGCTCCGCGAGCGCCGACCCGATGTACCCCGTCGCGCCGAGAAGCAGAACCTTCATCGTTTCACCTCTAAAATTTCGATGTCTGACTTTTCGATTCGGAGGCTAGCTTAGGAGGGGTCGACATTTCAACGTCGAAGTAAGCGTTACGATGAGACGAGGAGGAGCGGCGGGTGGACCTTCGGCCGCGCGCATCATGGACGACAACCTCATGAACGGCACCACCGGGAACGGCACCGGGAACGGCACAGTAGACGACGCCGTGAACGACGCCGTCGACCAGATCCTCAGCGGCTGGGCCCGGGTGCGTCCGGACGTGGACTGTTCGGCGATGGGCGTCGCCGGGCGGATCTCCCGGGCGTCCCGCCTGTTGGAGAAGGGCGTCAAGGAGCACTTCGCCCGGTACGACCTGGAGCCGTGGGAGTTCGACGTGCTCGCCACCCTTTTCCGCGCCAACTTCGAGCACCGGCTCTGCATGGGCGACCTCGCCGCCGCCGCGATGGTGAGCTCGGCGGCCCTCACCAACCGGGTGGACCGCCTCACCGCCAAGGGGCTGGTGCACCGGGAGGTCTCGCCGTCGAACCGCCGCATGGTCCTGATCACCCTCACGGACCGGGGCCACGCGATGGTCGACGAGTTGCTGGAGGGCCACGTGGCCAACGAGGACCGGCTGCTCGCCGGTCTCACCCCGGAGGACCGGGAGCAGCTGTCCGGCCTGCTCTGCAAGCTGCTCGCCTCCCTCGGCGACGTACGCACCTGCTGAGAGCACCGGCCGCGGGCGATAGCGTCGCGAGCGTGGACCTGGAAGCCTTCCGCATGCTGCTCGCCCCCGCCGGACGCGGGGCCCTGGACGACGCCGCGAGAATCCTCGCCGACGGCGCGGACCCGGTGGCGGCCGCGAGCGCGCTGCGCCGATCCCACTCCCCCGAGCTCACCGCCGCGGCGCTCACCCAGGCGTCGCTGCGGCGGCGTGCCGAGGCGAAGTTCGGCGCCGACGCCGCCGTCATGTACTTCACCCCGCACGGACTCGAGCAGGCCACGCGGCCCGAGGTCGCCGCCCACCGCGCCGCCAGGATCAGCGCCGCCGGGATCGGCGCCGCCGGAGTGGGGCCGGGCGTGCTCGACGTCTGCTGCGGCATCGGCGGCGACCTGCTCGCGCTGGCCCGCGCGGGATACTCGGTGGACGCGCTGGACCTCGACCCGCTGACCGTGGAGATCGCCCGTGCCAACGTGGCGGCGCTCGGCCTGTCCTCCCTGGTGACCGTGCGTACGGCGGACGCCGCGGCGGCCGGCCCGGCGGGGTACGACCTGCTGTTCGCCGACCCGGCCAGGAGGGGGGCGAGAGGACGGACGTTCGACCCGATGGCCTACTCCCCCGCGTGGCCGGTGGTGCTCGACCTGGTCGCCCGGGCTCGGGCCGCCTGCCTGAAGACGGCCCCCGGCATTCCGTACGAGTTCATCCCGGAGGGCGCCGAGGCCGAATGGGTGTCGTACCGGGGCGAGGTGAAGGAGGCGGCCATCTGGACCGGGATGGGCACGGGCGGCCGCCGCGCCACCCTGCTGCCCTCCGGCGCCACGCTCACGGCCTCGGGCGCGGAGGCGGAGACCGGGCCGGTGAGCCGGTATCTCTACGAGCCCGACGGCGCCGCCGTACGGGCGCACCTGGTCGCCGAGGTGGCGGCCCTCGTGTCGGGCCACCTCGTCGATCCGCGCATCGCCTACATCACCGGCGATCGGCTCGTGCCCACGCCGTGGGCGGCGTGTTACGAGGTCACCGACGTGATGCCGTTCTCGCTCAAACGGCTGCGCGCCGCGCTGCGCGAGCGCGGAGTCGGCACGGCGACGATCAAGAAACGTGGATCCGCGGTCGACGTCGAACGCCTGCGGAAGGACCTGCGACTGTCCGGGAACGAGTCCGTGGTGATAGTGCTCACCCGGATCGAGGACCGGCCCTTCGCGCTGCTTTGTCAGCCTGTGACCAGCCAGAAGGGCTGAACTCCCGGCAATTCACCGGCAATCATCGCCTTTCTCAGTCCACGCCTGATGGCTGCGGGTCAGGGCCTAAAGTTGGCCGTCGGGCAGTGCCGCCTGCTCGTTCGTCTGCGCGAGACCGGGCCGAACCCACGTTTCGGCGAGCTGAAGGAGCATTCTCGGTGGAGCATTCCAGCCACAACCTCCTCCAGGCGGGCAGCCAGACCGCCATCTCCGACCGGATGCGCGAACTGCTCGCCCGGGCGGCCCAGGACCACGTCTACGAGCAGCGGACGCAGGGCGCCGCGCTCGACGACATCCGCCAGCGGCTTGAGGGCATGGAATGGCTGCTCCGCGAGGTGCGCGAGCGTGAGCTCGGCGGCCTCGGCGCGGCGCTGGAGGCGATCACGCAGCGGCTCGACGACCTGGCGGCCCGGCCGCCGGCCTGGGCCGAAGGTCTCGCCCGGCACGTGGAACTGCTGCGCGGCCACGTGGAGGAGGCCGGCGGCCGGACGCAGGGGCTGGCCGACCGGATGACGGAGTTCGCGCACCGGCTCGGCAAGTTCCAGGGCGGCATGGAGGCGGCCGCCGGGCGCTTCACCCGGCTCGACAAGGCCCTCACCTCGCTCACCGAGCGGACCGAACGGCTGGAGGCCGTGGTGATCGAGCGGCTGGACGGCGTGACCGCCAACGTGGCCGGGCTGAGCGCCGGAGTGGGGGACGTCGCGGCGAGCGTGGACGAGATGAGCACGACCCTGGCGGGCATGAACGCCGACCTCACCCTCACGGCGGGGGCGGTGGCGCCGCTCGCGGAGGCGGTGCGGAGCAGGCCCGACCGCGAGCAGATCGCCGAGACCGTCTCGGACGCGGTCACCCGCGCCATGGAGCCCGCACACGGCGACGTGGCCCGCCGGCTGGCCGCGCTGGAGGAGACCATGCTGGCGCTCGCGGAGGTCCTGCTACGCCCCGCTCACAGCTCTGCTCACGGCTCGGCCCACGGCCCCGCCCACGGTCACACCCGCGACCGCACCGACTGACCCCGTCGTCTCTCAGACGTGGACGACGGTGATCGGGAGGGACGAGTCGGCCGGGATCCGCAGCGTCGAGGGCGAGGCTCCGGCCGCGACCAGGTCGGCGCCGAGCGCCGCCACCATCGCGCCGTTGTCCGTGCACAGGCCCGGCCGCGGCACCCGCAGGCGCACCCCCGCCGCGTCGCAGCGCTCCTGGGCCAGCGCCCGCAGCCGCGAGTTGGCCGCCACGCCACCCCCGATCAGCAGGTCCTTCACGTCGTAGCGGGCACACGCCTGCAGCGCCTTGCGGGTGAGCACGTCCACGACCGCCTCCTGGAACGACGCGGCGACGTCGGCCACCGGCACCGGCTCGCCCGACGCTTCACGGGCCTCGACCCACCGGGCGACGGCCGTCTTCAGGCCGGAGAAGGAGAAGTCGAGCGTGCCGTCGTCGTACTTGCCGCGCGGGAAGGCCATCGCCGAGCCCGAGCCCTCGCGGGCCGCCCGGTCGATGTACGGCCCGCCGGGGAACGGCAGCCCCAGCACCCGGGCCACCTTGTCGAACGCCTCGCCCGCCGCGTCGTCCACGGTCGAGCCGAGCGAGATCACGTCCTGCGCGACGTCCGGCACGAGGAGCAGCGAGGAGTGCCCGCCCGACACCAGCAGCGCGATCGCGGGCTTGGGCAGCGGTCCGTGTTCGAGCTGGTCGACGGCGACGTGCGCGGCGAGGTGGTTCACCCCGTAGAGCGGGACGCCGAGGCCCAGCGCGTACGCCTTGGCGGCGGCCACGCCGACCAGCAGCGCCCCCGCGAGACCCGGGCCCGCCGTCACGGCGACCGCGTCGATGTCGGAGAACCGCAGCCCGGCGGCGGCCAGCGCGCTCTCGACCGTCGGCGTCATCGCCTCCAGGTGCGCCCGCGAGGCCACCTCGGGCACCACCCCGCCGAACCGGGCGTGTTCGTCCATGCTGGAGGCGATGGTGTTGGCCAGCAGCGTGTGGCCGCGGACGATGCCCACGCCCGTCTCGTCGCAGGACGTCTCGATCCCCAGCACGATCGGCTCGTCGCGCCCCATAATGACCGCTCCCTTTATAGTTCCCCGCCCGCTCCGCAGTCCGGACACCGGCGCGCCTCGCCGGATCACTCGCTGGTCGCAAGGTCCTTCGTCATCGTGATGGCGTCCGTACCGTCCTCGTAGTAGCGCCTTCGCAGGCCGAGGCGGCGGAAGCCGAACCGCTCGTACATCGCCTGTGCCGGGGGGTTGTCCGCCCGCACCTCAAGGAACACCGAGGTCGCGCCGCGCCGGGCCGCCTCGGCGAGCAGCCCGTCCATCAGCGCGGCGCCGACGCCGGCGCGGCGGTGCGCGGCGAGGACGGCGATCGTCTGCACGTCCGCCTGATCGGCCGCCACCGCGAGCCCGGCGTACCCCACGACCCGCCCGTCCACCTCGGCGACGAGGTAGTGCCGGGTGCGCGGCTGGTCGCGCAGCTCGCCCCGCATCATGGCCTCGCTCCAGGCGTCCGCCGGGAACGTGGTCCGCTCGATCTCCATGACGGCGGGCAGGTCCTCGGCGGTCATCTGACGCAGGACGGCCTCCGCCTGCCTCACGGCGTTCTCCCGGCGCGGGTCACGCCGTCACCCGCTTCGGCGCGCCGGGCACCTGCGCGTCGGGACGCCGCAGGTAGATGGGCCGCGGCGGGCCGAGCACGGAGAGCTCCCGCGCCTTCTCGACGGAGTCGACGCGCCCCTCGGGCACGCGGGCGATCTCGGCCGCCTCCTCCTCGCTCAGCGTGGCGAGGCGCCCGGCCGCCAGGGCCGCGAGCGCGCCGGCCGACGGGTGCAGCGGGCCGCGTGTCCGGTCGGCGCCGATGACGTCCGCGTACATGGCACCGCCCGCGCCGATCACCGGCAGTTCTCCGGGCAGGTCGTGTGGCCGGTCCACGCGCGGCCCGTCGAGCCGCGTGCGCGAGTCGCCGTACCGGGCCCAGAAGACCTCCTTGCGGCGCGCGTCGGTCGCGACCAGGAAGGGCCCGCTCTCCTCCACGGCGTACGCGAGGGCGTCGAGCGTGCACACCCCGAACGCCGGGACGCCCGCGGTCAGCGCCAGCGCCGTCGCCGTCATCAGGCCGACCCGCAGGCCGGTGTACGGCCCGGGTCCGGTCCCCGCGACGATGGCGGTGACGTCCCTGAGCGTCGCCCCTGACTCACTCAGGACCTGCTCGACGGCGGGCGCGAGAAGCTCCCCGTGCCGGCGCGCGTCGATCGTCGTCGACTCTGCCACCACACGCTCGCCGTCGTGCAGCGCGGCGGTGACGGCGGGAGTGGCGGTGTCGAAGGCCAAGACAAGCACGAAGGTCAAGCGTAGTCGCTCTGCGCAGGCGCCCGGACACCCGTCAGGCGGAGCGGACCAGGGAGGCGTAGACGATGACGTTGTCGCGGTACTCGTGCTGTTTCCAGTCGAAGTCGCCGCCGCAGGTGATCAGGCGCAGTCCGTCCTCGGTGTAGACGCGCTCGGCCGGGAAGTCGTTCTTGGGCACGCGCTCCACGGAGTCCACGCGGTAGGAGGCGGTCTTGCCGTCGCTGCGCACCACCTTGACGACCGCGCCCTCACGCAGGTCGCGCAGGCGGTAGAAGACGGCGGGAGCGGTCTTGGTGTCCACATGGCCGATGATCACGGAGGCGCCGGGGTCGCCCGGCACGGCGCTGCCGGTGTACCAGCCCGCCGTGGCCGGCTTGTCGAACGGCGGCAGCTCCACGTCGCCCTCGTCGGAGAGGCCGAGCTTCATCAGCGGCGCCTTGAGGCGCAGCGCCGGGATGTCGATCCGCTTGGGGACGACGGAGGTCCTGACCTCCGCCTGGTCGCCCGTGTCCCCGCCCCCGGTGATCACGGCGAAGACGAGCCCGGTGACCACCCCGGCGACGATCACCCCCCGGGTGGACAGCGCCAACGTCAGGCTCCGGAGCGCCTGCGGGCCACCCCGACGCCGACGCCGAGCGCGGCCAGCAGCACGACGACGGTGACGCCCACCGGCGGACCGGACGCGTCCTCGGGGCCTCCGGCGGCCGTGCCGCCGCCGCCCGCGTGCGGGGCCCTGGTGGGAATCCTCGTGTGGTCCTCGGTGCGGTCGGGCTCCTCCTGCGGCGCCACGATCCGGAACGACGCCTCGCCGACGTCGTTGGTGGCCTCGCAGCGGACCTGCACGCGGTAGCCGCCCGGCTTCGCGCCGGACCGTACGGTGGCGCTGCCGGTCACCAGCGGCATGGCGGTGGCCGAGGCCAGGGTGCCGGACTTCGCCGGCGGCGGCACCAGCGTGACGAGCCCCGTGAACGCGTCGGAACGCGCGGTCGCGCGGTATTCCGGACCGCCCTCCGACAGGGGGCAGCGGGCGGTGACGCGGACGCTCCTGGTCGCGCCTCCGGTGATCCGCTTCGGCTCGATCGTCACCCGGACGTCCTGCCGCGCGATCGAGACGAGCGGCGTCGGCAGGGCCGGGGTCAGCGTCATGGTCGGTTCGGCCTGCACCGAGGCCTGCGCGGTGCAGCCCATCGCCCCGACCATGAGGGCTCCCGCGACGGCGACCTGCGTGACCCTGCTCAACGGCACACCTCTTCCACCCAGGTCCCTTACCCAGAAAATCCTGACCGATTCATGACCGAGGATCTTCCGTCGCCCCGATGATCCACAGGATCGCGGACGGGCGTCAAGGACTGCGTGGCGGACCGGTCTGAATCGCGCACGGACGACGCCCGGCTTGTCCCCGGGCGTCCTTGTCGCACGTCAGAGTCTGGGTTGCGGTCGTTTGTGGCGAGAACGGCCGCGCTCGGCGGAGGCGGCTCAGGCGAGGGAGACGGCGGACCACCGCGGGCCCACGCCGGACAGCCGTACGAGCCGCTCCTCGCCCTCGGCGCCGCGCTCGATGTGGACCTCCAGGCGGTCCTCCGACAACCCCTCGACCAGGCCCTCGCCCCACTCGACCACGGTGACCGACTCCTCCAGCGAGGCGTCGAGATCGAGGTCGTCCACCTCGGGGAAGCCGCCGAGCCGGTAGGCGTCCACGTGCACCAGCGCCGGCCCGCCCGACAGGGACGGGTGGACCCTGGCGATCACGAAGGTGGGCGAGGTGATCGGCCCGCGCACCTTGAGGCCCTCCGCGAGGCCCTGCACCAAGGTGGTCTTCCCCGCGCCGAGCGGCCCGCTCAGCACGACCAGGTCTCCCGGCCCGAGCAGCGCGGACAGCCGCGCGCCCAGCGTCCGCGTCTCCTCGGCGGTCACAGCCCGGAACTCGGCGGTGCCGAACTCAGCGGTCCGGAGCTCGTCAACCCCGGACGCGGCGGCCCGGGACTCACCCGTCGTCACGTGTTCTCCCTCTCGGCTCGCTTCAGCAGCTCGCGCAGCGCCTCGTTCACGGCGTCGGGCCGTTCGAGCTGCACGAGATGCGAGGTCTCCGGCACCGTGGTGAGCTGGGCGGTCGGCACCGCGGCCGCGATCGCCCTGCTGTGGTCGAGCGGCGTCAGCCAGTCGCCCTCACCGACGATTATGGCGGTCGGCACCTTGTTCAGCACGTCGAGCGCGGTCAGCTTGTCGTGCGACATGAGCGCCGGGTAGAAGTCGGCGATCACCTCGGAGGGAGTGGCCCGGATCATCGACTCGACGAAGTCCACGACGGTCGGGCTGACGCTCTTGGAATCGCCGAACGCGAGGTGGCGCAGCGCGAGGAACGACAGGTCGGTGCCTGCCTGCCGGCCTCGGTCGACGAGCGCGCCGCTCCGGCGCATGACCGAGACGGCGGGCGGCACCGCGAGGTTGACCACCTTGGAGACCAGGGCGGGCAGGCCCAGGGTGATCTCGGCGAGCTTGCCGGCCGAGGTCGCGATCAGGGACACACCGCGGATCTTGTCCCCGAACAGCTCGGGCCGCCGCTGCGCCAGAGCCATGATCGTCATTCCGCCCATCGAGTGGCCGACCACCACGCAGGGCCCGGGGACGAGCTCGTCGAGCACCAGCGCGAGGTCCTCACCGAGCCGCTCGATCGTGCAGTCGCTCGCGGGCGCGCGCGCCGACAGCCCGTGGCAGCGCTGGTCCCACACCACCAGGCGGTAGGAGTCGCGCAGGACGCGCCGCTGGTAGTGCCAGGAGTCGGAGGACAGGCAGTAGCCGTGGCACAGCACCACGGTCAGCGGCGCGTCCTCCACGCCGTCGACCTCGGCGTGGATCTGGAGGCCGTCGGAGGTGGTGAGCGTCACCGGCCGTCCGCGCAGCTCGCCGAAGGGCTCGCCCGCCTCCAGGTCGGGCCGCAGGCGGATGCGGCCCACGGCGTACCTCTTGGCGAGCGTGGCCGCCGCCACCCCCGCCGACGCCGCGCCGAAGACCGCGCCGGCGATCCCGACCTTGCGACGTGTTCTCATGCCTGCCCTCCTCGCAGCCGCGTTGCTCAGCGTCCGTCCGTGTGGACGCGAGGCACGCGGGATCCGATCCTCGTCACGATCTCATGAGTAATCGTGCCCAGGGAATCCGCCCACTCCTGACAAGTCGGCTCGCCATCGTCCCCGGGACCGAAAAGGATCACTTCGTCTCCCGATTCCGCCGCGTCGTCGCCGAGGTCGATGACGAACTGGTCCATGCACACCCGGCCGGCGATCCGCCGTCGCCGGCCCGCCGCCAGCACCTCCGCCCGGTTGGTCCCGTTCCGCAGAATGCCGTCCGCATACCCGAGAGGAACGAGGCCAAGCGTGGTCCACCGGTCGGTGACGTACAGGTGCCCGTACGACACGCCCGTCCCGGGGGCGACCCGCTTCACGCTCGCGAGCCTGGCCGTGAGGGTCATCGCGGGCCGGAGCCCGAAGTCGCCGAGCTCGGGGATCGGGCTCAGCCCGTAGATCGCGATGCCGGGGCGGACCATGTCGTACCTCGCCTGCGGCAGCGTG
Source organism: Microbispora sp. H10670 (assembly GCF_014161385.1). Taxonomy (NCBI): domain Bacteria; kingdom Bacillati; phylum Actinomycetota; class Actinomycetes; order Streptosporangiales; family Streptosporangiaceae; genus Microbispora; species Microbispora sp. H10670. The sequence continues at coordinate 192,155 of NZ_JABBWW010000004.1, forward strand.
ACGGCCGCGGCGGAGTTGGCGATGTGCCGGACGGCGTCGCCCGGCACCCCGGCCTTGTCCGCGACGGCGAGCGCCTCGTCGAACGTGGCGAGCTGGGCGTCGACGGAGGGATGGCCGGGGATGTCGGCGCACGCGAGGTGCGACCAGACGCCCGCGATCTCGACGGCGCCGCTCGCCCGCGCGGCGAGGGCGTGCTCGACCAGCCACGGCCAGTCGGCGACGGTGGCGCCACCCCGGGAGATGCCGGTGTCGATCTTCAGGTGCACCCGGGCGGTGCGCCCCGTCCGGCGGGCGGCCGCGACGATCTCGTCCACGACCCAGGGGGCGCCGGCGGACAGGTCGACGTCCGCGAGCAGCGCCGCGTCCAGCGGCTCGCCCGGTGTGATGAGCCACGACATGACCGGCGCCGTGATCCCCGCCTCGCGCAGCGCCAGCGCCTCGCGTACGAAGGCGGTGCCGAGCCGGGCCGCGCCCGCCTCCAGGCACGCCTCCGCGACCGGCACCAGGCCGTGCCCGTACGCGTCGGCCTTGACCACGGCCATCATCTCGGCGCCGCCCGCACGCTCGGCCAGCAGCCGCACGTTGTGCCTGATCGCGGACAGATCGACCCGTGCCTCAGCCGGGGTGGCCGCACCCGCCGTCGAGAAGCTCATTTTCCCAGTGTGTCAGGTGGACCCGGGTGGATGCGCCGATGGACACCGCACGTCAGAGCATGCGCAGGGCCTCAGGGATCGCCTCGGCGACGTCGAGGGCGGCGATCGGAGCCTCCCCGCGCCTCCCGTCGCCTCCGCCGTATCCGGCCGCGGCGCCGCCCCTGGCGGCGATCCGCGCGGCCAGGCCGTGGACGTACGCGGCGCACGAGGCCGCGTCATATCCGGACAGGCCGGCGGCGAGCAGGGCGCCCGTGATCCCGGACAGGACGTCGCCGGTGCCGCCCGTGGCGAGCCAGGGCGTCCCGGTGGTGTTGACCCGCACCGGCCGGTGCTCCTCCGCGACGAGGGTGGTCGAGCCCTTCAGCAGCACCGTCGCCCCCAGCTCCGCGGCGGCCCGCCGCACGTGGTCGAGCCGCCCGGCCTCGATGCGCTCCCTCGGCACGCCGAGCAGCCGCGACAGCTCGCCGGCGTGCGGCGTGAGCACCGTGGGGGCGGTCCTGCGCAGCAGCGTCCGGTCCTTGGCGACCAGCGTCAGCCCGTCGGCGTCCACCAGCACCGGCACGTCGGCCGCGAGCACGGCGCGGGCCACGGCGTGCGCCTCCGGGCCGGTGCCGAGCCCGGGCCCGAGCACCCACGCCTGCACCCTGCCCACCTCGTCCAGCAGGCCCTCCGGCGCCGACGGGTCGAGCACGGTCGTGACCGCCTCGGGCCAGCGGGCCCTGACCAGCCGCACCGGCTCGGCCGTGCTCGCGAAGCGGACCATGCCCGCGCCGGCGCGCACCGCGCCGCCGGCCGAGAGCACGGCGGCTCCCGTGTACGTGTCGCTGCCCGCGGCGATCCCGACGACCCCCCGGCGGTACTTGTCGCTCTCCGCGCCCGGCCGGGGCAGCAGACCGGCCACGTCGTCGCCGGTCGGCGCGGCCACCTCGGGGTCCGGCAGGTGCGGCCCGAGGCCGATGTCCACCAGCTCGACCGATCCCGCGTGGGAGGCTCCCGGATCGACGAGCAGACCGGCCTTGTAGGCCCCGAACGTCACCGTCAGGTGCGCGCGGACCGCCGGTCCCTCGACCCGTCCGCTACTCGCGTCCACCCCGCTCGGCACGTCGACCGCCACGACGAGACCGGCGGCCCCGGCGGTCAGCTCGGCGAGCGTGCCGTACGGCTCCCGCAGCGCCCCGCCGCCTCCGATGCCGACGAGGCCGTCGAGCACGACGTCGGCCCGCGCGAGCAGGTCACCGGCCCGTGCGGCGTCGAAGCGACCCGCCCGGCCGCCGGCCGCGAGCAGCGCGGCCAGGCCGCCCTCGTGGGCGCGCGAACCGGCCAGCACGGCCTCCACCCGGGCTCCCCTGCTCGCCAGGCGGGCCCCGGCGTACAGGGTGTCGCCGCCGTTGTCCCCGCCGCCGGCCAGCAGCGCCACGTGGGAGCCGTACACCCGGCCGCGCACGCCCTGGAGCAGGTTGGCGCAGACCATGGCGAGCCCGGCGGCGGCCCGGCTCATGAGGGTCCCCTCGGGGAGCCCCGCCATGAGCGCCGTCTCGGCGGTCCGGATCTGGTCGGAGGTGTAGGCGGTCCGCATGCGTCCGACCGTAGCCTCCCGCGACCTCGATCGCGATCACCGGGCGAGCCACCGCACGCCCGGGACGGCGGGCACGGACAGCGGGACGGTGGGCACGGACAGGGGAACGGGCCGCCACCGCACGGACGGCGGTCGCTCAGACGGTCAGGCCATGCCGCTCGGCCCATGCGCCGATCGCCGCGGCGATGGCCTCGGGCCGGTCCTCCGGCGCGTGATGGCCGGCCGGGCCGCAGTGCTCGACCTCCAGCCCCGCGATGTTCTCCGCACACCAGGCGGCCGTCTCCGGCCCGATGAGCAGGGTCGGGGAGGAGTCGAAGGTGAGCAGCAGCTTGGGGACGTCGTGGCTGCTCGCGAGCCACCCTCCGTACTTCTCGACGCGCTCGGCGACGTCGGCCGGCTCGCCGTCGAGCGGCATCGAGCGCGCCCACTCCAGCAGCGGGCGGCGGCTCTCCCGCGTGGAATAGGGCTCCAGGTAGGGCCGCATCTCCTCCGCGCCGAGGGGCGTCAGCACTCCTCCGGTGAAGGCGGTCTCCACCAAGAAGTTCCGGTCGAGCACCAGCGACTCGCCCCCGGGGCCGCGGATGGTCTCCGCGCGGGCGCGGGGCGCCTCCCCGAGCTCGCTCCACGACATCGGCCGCACGATCGTCTCGAAGAAGGCGACGCCGCGGACGCGGCCAGGGTGGCGGGCCGCCCAGTCGAAGGCGAGCGACCCACCCCAGTCGTGCCCGACGAGGATCACGTCCTCCAGCCCCAGCCGCTCGAACCACGCGTCGAGGTAACGGGCGTGGTCCGCGAACCGGTACGGCACAGCGGGCTTGCCCGAGCGGCCCATGCCGATGAGGTCGGGGGCGAGCAGGCGGGCGCCGGCGCGGATCCGGGGCAGGACCTCGCGCCACAGGTGGGACGAGGAGGGGTTGCCGTGCAGGAAGACGATGGGAGCACCACTGCCGGTCTCCTCGAAGTACATCTCCGAATCGAGCACCTTGATCGAAGGCATGGAGGTCCTCAGCTTTCGTTCGTCAGACTAACGTTAGTGTTACGAACAGATTAGACCGTTAGTCGGACTAACGCAATCGGTAGGATGGCCGCATGAACAGCAGCGAGCCCGACCCGGCCTCCCCCGCGGCCCCGCCCATGGACGGGAGGACCGGCCCGGCCCGGTTGCGGAGCCTGCCGACCCGCCTTCTGTCGCTGGCGGCGACGCACTCGGACCGGCTTGTCAACGAAGGGCTCGCCGCCGACGACGCCCGCAAGTGGCACTACGCCGTGCTCGCGACGCTGGAGGAGTCCGGCCCGGCCAGCCAGGCCGAACTGAGCCGCCGCACCGGCATCTACCGCAGCGACCTGGTCGCCGTCATCAACGAACTGACCGATCGGGGCCTGGTGGAGCGTGCGCCGGACCCCGGCGACCGGCGCCGCAACGTCATCACGGTGACCGAGCGGGGACGCGCCCGCTTCGCCCGGCTCGACGAGCTGATCACCGAGCTCGAAGACGTGGTGCTGGCCCCTCTCAGCCGGCCCGAACGCGACCAGCTCGCCGGGCTGCTCGCCCGTCTGGTGGACCACCACGGGCGCCGGGACGGGTGACGGCGCCGCGAAGGGCCTCAGGCTCCCGTTCAGGGCTCCTGTTCAGGACCTCCGCTCGGCACAACCGCTCAGAACTCCCGGGCATTGCTCCCGGCCAGGGCTTCGCGCGCCTGACTTCCGCGCGGCTCGCGCTCAGGACTCGGCGATCACGTAGGCGACGGCCATGCCGCCGTCGTGCGACAGGGAGACGTGCCACCGGCGCACGCCGAGGCCGCGCGCCACCTCGGCGGCCCTGCCGGTGAGCCGCACCTCGGGACGGCCGTGCGCGCCGCGCACCACCTCCGCGTCGAGGTGCCCCAGGCCCGGCGGTCCCCCGAGCGCCTTGGCGACCGCCTCCTTGGCGGCGAACCGCGCCGCCAGCGACTCCGGCGGCAGGACGGCCTCGGCCTCGGTGAACAGACGGCGCCGCAGGCCGGGCGTGCGCTCCAGCGCCGCGCGCAGACGCGCGACGTCGACCACGTCCACCCCGATGCCCACGATCACCCCGCCAGCGTACGGGGAGTCATTCCTTCCCCGTCACGCGCGAAAGTAATCCATCGATTTTTGTCCACAGGCTGTGCACGACCCCGCGCGGACGCGGTGCACGGCCGTGGCTACGCTTGCCGACGTGGCAGATGGGGACCCGTACGTCGAGCTCAGCCGGGAGCAATGGCGTGACCTGCGCAGGAACACGCCGCTCACGCTCACCGAGGCGGAGCTGCGGGAACTGCGCGGCGTCCACGACCCGATCGACCTGTCCGAGGTCACCGACGTCTACCTGCCGCTCACCCGGCTGCTGAACCTGCACTTCACCGGCTCGCGGCAGCGCGGCGCCGCCGTCGGCGCGTTCCTCGGCGAACACGGGACGCCCCCGCCGTACGTGCTGGGCATCGCCGGCAGCGTCGCGGTCGGCAAGTCGACCACGGCCCGGCTGCTGCACGCGCTGCTCGCCCGCTGGCCCGAGCACCCCCGCGTCGACCTGATCACCACCGACAGCTTCCTCCACCCCAACAAGGTGCTGGAGGAGCGCGGCATCATGCACCGCAAGGGCTTCCCGGAGAGCTACGACCGGCGGGCGCTGGTGGGCTTCGTGGCCGACGTGAAGGCGGGCCGTCCCTCGGTCGAGGCGCCCGTCTACAGCCACCTGGAGTACGACATCGTGCCCGGCGCGACCCACGTCGTCGACCGGCCGGACATCCTGATCGTGGAGGGGCTCAACGTCCTGCAGCCCGCGCCGCCGGACGCCCTCGCCGTCTACGACTACTTCGACTTCTCCATCTACGTGGACGCCCGGATGGAGGACATCCGCACCTGGTACGTCGAGCGCTTCCACAAACTGCGCCGTACGGCCTTCGCCGACCCGAAGTCCTACTTCCGGCACATCGCGGCGCTCTCGCACGAGGAGGCGACCACGTTCGCCGAGAACGTCTGGCGGGACATCAACGAGCGCAACCTGGTGGAGAACATCGCGCCGACGCGCGAGCGGGCCGGCCTGATCCTCCACAAGGGCTCCGACCACTCGGTCACCCACGTCCGGCTCCGCCGTACCTGATAATCGTCCGGTGCTGCATCTGCGGGTGATCGCCCCTTATGAGCGTACGGACCGGGTCGTCGAGGCGCTCGACCGCGCGCCGGGCGTCACCAACGTGGTGGTCCTGGCCAAGGCGGCCCGGCGGCCGGAGGGCGACGTGGTCCTCGCCGACGTCGCCAGGGAGGCCGCCAACGCCGTCATCGAGGACCTCAAGGCGCTCGGCCTGGAGGAGGACGGTTCGATCACGGCCGAGGAGATCGAGCTGTCGATCTCCCGTGGAGCCGTCGAGGCGGAGGAGCGGGCGCCCGGCGAGGGCGACGACGCGGTGGTGTGGGACCAGTTCGAGGCGCGGGTCGCCCTCGACAGCCGCATCACCTGGGCCTTCCTGGCGTTCCTCACCATCGCCACGCAACTGGCGGCCATCGGCGTGCTCATCCCCTCGCAGATCCTCATCGTCGGCGCCATGGTCCTCGGCCCGGAGTTCGGCGCGGTGGCGGCGGTCTCCTTCGGCCTGCTGGGCCGCCACTGGCCGCTCATCGGCGCGGCGGTCCGCACGCTCGCGGTCGGTTTCGCGGTCGCGACCGCCGTCACCCTGGCCTGCGCGCTGGTCTCGCGCGGGCTCGGCATGATCACCCCGGACATGCTCCGGCACAACGACGAGGTGCACTTCATCGTCAAGCCCGACCGGTGGTCGTTCATCGTGGCGCTGCTCGCCGGGGCCGCCGGCGTGCTGTCGATCACCGCGGGCAAGTCGTCCGCCCTGGTCGGCGTCTTCATCTCGGTCACCACCGTCCCGGCGGCGGGCTACATGGCGGCGGCCCTCGCGCTGGGCCGCTGGGACGACGTCGGCGGGTCGGCGCTGCAGCTCGTCGTCAACATCGCCGGGATGGTCGTCGCCGGGACGCTGACGCTGTTCCTCCAGCGCCGCCTGTGGACCCGGTACGGCGGAAGTCGCGCGTGACAGGCATACCTGAGACGTAGATCGGCTCCTCCATCAGACGGAGGCCCGGCGGCCACCCCGCCGGATAGGGTGCCAGTCATGACAGCGAGCGCGACTCCCTGCTTCGCGACCGAGGGGCTGACCAAGCGGTTCCCCCGCGTCACGGCGCTCGACCACCTCACCGTCGCGGCCGGGACCGGCGTGACCGGCCTGGTCGGCGCCAACGGCGCGGGCAAGTCCACCCTGATCAAGATCCTGCTCGGCCTGGTGCCGCCCACCTCGGGAAGCGCCTCGGTGCTGGGCCTGGACACGGCCACCCAGGGCCTGGAGATCCGGCGGACCGTGGGCTACATGCCCGAGCACGACTGCCTGCCCCCGGACATCTCGGCGACCGAGTTCGTGGTCCACATGGCCCAGATGTCAGGCCTGCCGCGCACCGCGGCCCGCGAGCGCGCCGCGGACACGCTGCGCCACGTCGGGCTGGACGAGGAGCGCTACCGCCCGATGGGGGGCTACTCCACCGGCATGCGGCAGCGCGTCAAGCTCGCCCAGGCCCTCGTCCACGACCCTCGGCTCGTCTTCCTCGACGAGCCCACCAACGGGCTCGACCCGCAGGGACGCGACGACATGCTGGCGCTGATCCGGCGGGTCGGCACCGAGTTCGGCATCAGCGTCCTGGTCACCTCCCACCTGCTCGGCGAGCTCGAGCGGGTGTGCGACCACGTGATCGTCATCGACGGGGGGCGGCTGCTGCGCTCCTCGGCGATCCGGGAGTTCACCCGGGCCGAGCAGACGATCGCGGTGGAGGTCGAGGAGGGCCAGCGGCAACTGGCCGACCGCCTCACGGGCGGCGGCGAGACGGTGGCGGTGCAGGGCAGGCTGCTGACGGTGCAGGTGTCGCCCGACGACCCCGGCCGCACCTACGACGCGGTCCGTGACGCCGTCAGCGACCTCGGCCTCAGCCTCCTGCGGCTGGAGCAGCGCCGGGGCCGCATCGAGGACGTCTTCAAGGAGTCCACAGCCAAGGAGCCGGTGGCATGACGATCGAGCCGACGGCGGTCATCCACGACATCGGATACCGCCACTACGACGGCGTACGGCTCGGGCGCGGCCGGGCGACGCTCGCCCTCGGCGTGCAGAGCCTGCGCGGCGTGTTCGGGCTCGGCCGCACGATCCGCGCCAAGATCATGCCACTGCTGCTGGTCGCGATCATGCTGATGCCGACGGTCGTGTCGATCGGTGTGATGGCGCTCGCCAAGCAGTTCGTCATGCCCTATTCGCAGTACGCCGTCTTCATGCAGGCGGTGATCGCCGTCTTCCTGGCCGCGCAGGCGCCGTACCTGGTCGCGCCGGACCTGCGGTTCCGCGTGCTGCCGCTGTACCTGTCCCGCCCGCTGACCGTGAACGACTACGTCGTTGCGAAACTGGCCGCGCTGGCGGTCGCGCTGTTCTGCCTGATGGCGCTCCCGATCACGATCGAGTTCGTCGGCGAGATGCTGATCGACATGCCGATGCCGCTGCACACGGGCGACTTCCTCGGCGCGCTGGGCGGCACGGTCCTGCGCGCGGTGCTGCTGGCCGCCCTGGGCGTCGCGCTGGCGTCGTTCACCCCGCGCCGCGGCCTCGGGGTCGCCGTGGTGATCGCGTTCTACATGTTCACCGCCGCCGTCTCCGGGCTCTTCTACGCCGTGCTCGCCTCGACCGGCCGGGACGACGTGGCCCCCTGGGCCCTGCTCCTCAACCCGTTCTTCCTCGTCGACGCCGTCCAGTCGGCGCTGTTCGGCACCGATCCGGCGACCGGCGAGGGGTATCCCCCGGGTGTCGCCTCGTGCCTGATCCTGCTGGCCGTGATCGCCCTGGCCGTGACGGGCGTCCTCCTGCGCTACCGGAAGGCGGCGTCGTGACCACCACGAGTCCCCCCGTGACCACCCGCCAGGGCGTGCTGGAACTCGCCCAGGTCTCCCGCTGGTACGGCAACGTCGTCGCGGTCAACGACGTCACGATGACGATCGGGCCCGGGGTCACCGGCCTGCTCGGCCCGAACGGCGCCGGCAAGTCGACGCTGCTGCACATGATGGCCGGGTTCCTCGCGCCGTCGAACGGCACGGCGACCCTCGACGGCCGACAGATCTGGCACAACCACGACATCTACCGGCAGATCGGCCTGGTGCCCGAGAAGGAGGCCGTGTACGGCTTCCTCACCGGCCGGCAGTTCGTGCTGTCGGCGGCCCGGCTGCACGGCCTGCCGTCCCCCGCGGACGCGGCCCGCCGGGCCCTCGACCTGGTGGAGATGACGGAGGCCTCCGGCCGCCGCATCGAGACGTACTCCAAGGGCATGCGACAGCGCGTGAAGGTCGCCGCGGCCCTCGTCCACGACCCGCAGGTGCTGCTGCTGGACGAGCCGTTCAACGGCATGGACCCGCGGCAGCGGCTCCACCTGATGGACCTCGTCCGCCGGATGGGCGAGGAGGGCCGGACGATCCTGTTCAGCTCGCACATCCTCGAAGAGGTCGAGCGGGTGGCCCACCACATCGAGGTCCTGGTCGCCGGACGGCACGCCGCGTCGGGGGACTACCGGGAGATCCGGCGGCGCATGGCCGACCGGCCGCACCGGTTCCGGGTCAGGTCGAGCGACGACCGGCGGCTCGCCGCCGCGCTCATCGCCGATCTGTCCTCCAGCGCCGTATCGCTGACGGAGCAGGGCATCGAGGTGCAGGTCACCGACTTCGCGCGCTTCACCGCGCTGCTGCCCAGGACCGCCCGCGACCTCGACGTCCACCTGTGGCAGGTCTCCCCCACCGACGAGGACCTGGAAAGCGTCTTCTCCTACCTCATCTCCGGGAGCGCCCGATGAACACGGTGGTGGCCGACATCACGTACCGGGCCATGCTCGGACGCAAGCGGATCTGGCTGCTGGTGCTGCTGCCGGTGGCGCTCGTCGCGATCGCCGCGCTGCTCAGGCTCCTGAACGGCGAGTCCGAGCAGACGGCGGTGACGCTGATGAAGACCTTCGCGATCGGCACGATGCTGCCGCTGCTCGGTCTGATCGGCGGGACGGGCGTCATCGCCCCGGAGATCGAGGACGGCACGATCATCCACCTGCTGTCCAAGCCGATCTCCCGTCCGGTGATCGCGGTGACGAAGTTCGTGGTCGCGGCCTCCCTCATCGCGGTCTTCGCGGCGGTCTCCACGTTCGCCGCCGCCTACCTCCTGACCGGCACGGAGTCGGGCGTCGCGACCGGGTTCACGCTCGGGGCGCTGTTCGGCGGGGTCGCGTACGCGGCGGTGTTCCTGCTGCTGGGCGTGCTCACCCGGCACGCGGTCGCGATCGGCGTGATCTACGCCCTCGTCTGGGAGGGCGTCGTCGGCGGCTACGTGCCCGGAGCGCGCAAGTTCTCCATCCAGCAGTGGGCCCAGTCGCTCGCCGACCAGATCTCCTCCTCGGCCTTCTTCTCCACCGAGGTGACGCTGGGCTTCGCCGTACCGGCCATGGTCATCGTCACCGTCGGGGCGGTCCTGTGGACCGGCCAGCGCCTGCGCTCCCTCTCCCTCACCGGCGACGACTAGCTCGGCCAGGACTCCGCCCGCCTGCGGCGCAGCGTGCCCAGCACCACCGGCATCCTTCCCTGAGCCACCTCGCGCCGCCCCAGCGCTGTAGCGCTAGAATAGCGCTATGGCGACCATCCAGATTAGGAACATTCCGGACGAGGTGTACCTGACGTACAAAGCCCGCTCCATGCGTGCTCACCAGTCGCTGCAGGAGTATCTGCTCGCGAAGCTGATCGACGATGCGCGCCAGCCGACCTTGGACGAGATACTGGACAAGGCGGAGGCGAACGCGGCAGACGGGATCGAGACGAGCGACATACTCGACGAGCTCGACAAGGGCCGGAACGTCCATTGATAGTCATCGACGCGAGCGCCCTGGTCACAGTCCTCGTCGAGAAGGGATCGTCGGGGCGGGCCCTCCGGAAAAGATTGAGAGGCGAGGCGCTCGCGGCGCCGGCCCACATCGACGCCGAGGTGCTCTCGGTGCTCCGAGGACTGACTCTGTCCGGCAAGCTCGACGTGAAGCGTGCGGAGAAGAGCCTGGGACTGCTGGAGGCGATGCCGTTGACCCGGGCACCGCTGACAGTTCACCTGGGCAGGAGCTGGCAGCTCAGGGGCAACTACAGCGCCTATGACGCGCTTTACCTCGCTCTGGCGGAATCCCTGGCCTGCCCGCTGGTCACCAGCGATGCGCGGATCGCGAAGGGCGGCGGCGTGCGGTGCCAGATCGAGGTGTTCTCCTGACGTGAGGAACCCCGCCGGGCGGGTGCCCGGCGGGGTCCTCGGAGTGTCGTGGTGTCAGGCGCGTCAGCGCGCCGTACGCACCGGCAGGGGTCGGCAGGGGTCAGCCGCAGACCTCACGGACGACCCGCGCGAGGCGGTCCGCCACGGTCCTGGCCTGCTCCTGCGACGCGGCCTCGACCATGACCCGGATCATGGGCTCGGTGCCGCTCGGCCGGATGAGCACCCGGCCCGTCTCGCCGAGCCCGGCCTCCGCCTCCGCCACGGCCGCCCGCAGCTCGGGCGCCGAGGCCTTGGACTTGGCCACGTCCCGCACGTTGACGAGCACCTGCGGCAGCTTCGTCATCACCGACGCCAGTTCGCCGAGAGAGCGGCCCTGCCGTGCCACCTCCGCCATCAGGTGCAGCGAGGTGAGCAGGCCATCGCCGGTCGTGGCGTGATCCAGCATGATCACATGACCGGACTGCTCGCCGCCGAGGTTGTAGCCGCCGTCCTGCATCGCCTCCAGGACGTACCGGTCGCCGACCGTGGTCTCCACCACGGACAGGCCGGCCTCCCGAAGAGCGATCTTGAACCCGAGGTTGGACATCACCGTGGCGACGACCGTGTCCTTGGCGAGGCGGCCGTCGGCGTGCATCGCCAGGGCCAGGATCGCCATGATCTGGTCGCCGTCGATCTCCTCGCCCTCGCCGGTCACCGCGAGGCAGCGGTCGGCGTCGCCGTCGTACGCGATGCCGAGGTCGGCGCCGCGTTCGACGACGGCCTCCCGCAGGGGAGTCAGGTGGGTCGAGCCCACACCGTCGTTGATGTTCAGCCCGTCGGGTGCGGCGCCGATGGTCTCCACGGCCGCGCCCGCGCGCAGCAGCGCCTCCGGGGCGACCATGTGCGCCGCGCCGTGCGCGCAGTCGACGACGATCCGCAGCCCGTCGAGACGGTGGGGCAGGGTGGTCAGCAGGTGCGAGACATACCTGTCCGCCTCGCCGTACGCCTCCCGGACCCGGCCCACGGCCGGGCCCACCGGGCGGTCCCACTTCTCCCCGAGCCGCTGCTCGATCTCGTTCTCCACCACGTCGGGCAGCTTGTAGCCGCCCCGCGTGAAGAACTTGATGCCGTTGTCGGGCGCGGGGTTGTGCGACGCCGAGAGCATGACGCCGAGGTCGGCGCCCAGGGCGTTGGTCAGGTATGCGACCGCCGGGGTGGGCAGCACACCGAGTCGCAGGACGTCCACGCCGGACGACGCGAGGCCGGCGACCACGGCGGCCTCCAGGAACTCTCCTGAAGCCCGCGGGTCCCGGCCTACGACGGCGATCGGGCGGCCGCGCCGCCCGACACTGGCGTGAAAAGCCCCGGCGTCTCCGAGCACGTGCGCGGCGGCCACGGACAGATCCATGGCCAGTTCCGCGGTGAGGTCGCGCCCGGCGACCCCACGTACCCCGTCGGTGCCGAAGAGGCGCCCCCCGGAGGAGGCGCCTACGGGCTCCCGCGACACGTTAGCGCTTGCTGTACTGCGGAGCCTTGCGGGCCTTCTTGAGGCCGTACTTCTTCCGCTCCGTGGCGCGGGCGTCACGGGTGAGGAAGCCGGCCTTCTTCAGCGGCGGGCGGTTGACCTCGGCGTCCAGGATGGCGAGCGCGCGGGACAGGCCCATGCGCAGGGCGCCGGCCTGGCCGGTCACGCCACCGCCGTCGATGCGGGCGATGACGTCGAACGCGTCCTCGGCCCCGAGGACGACGAACGGCTCGTTGACGAGCTGCTGGTGCACCTTGTTCGGGAAGTAGTTCTCCAGCGAGCGGCCGTTGATGGTCCACTTGCCGGTGCCCGGCACGATGCGGACCCGGGCGATGGCCTCCTTGCGGCGGCCGGTGCCGTACGAGTTGCCCGTGGTGACGGGCTTGCGCGCGGCGCCCTCGCCGGCGGGGGCCGACTCGGTGGTGTACTCGGAGGGGAACTCCTCCGGGGAGTAGTCTTCCGGCTCGCCCTCGACGAGCGTCTCGATACCGGTGGGCTCGGCCACGGTTCTCCTCTTAACTTTCCTGGCTCGCGATTACTGGGCGATCTGGGTGATCTGGAAGGGCACGGGCTGCTGGGCCTGGTGCGGGTGCTCGGCACCGGCGTAGACCTTCAGCTTCTTGGCCATCTTCCGGCCCAGGGAGTTCTTGGGAAGCATGCCCCGGACGGCCTTCTCGACGGCCCGGTCGGGACGCTTCTCCATGAGCTCGCCGTAGCTGACGGCACGCAGACCGCCGGGGTAACCCGAGTGGCGGTACGCCTTCTTCTGCTCCAGCTTGTTGCCGCTGAGAGCGACCTTGCCGGCGTTGATGACGATGACGAAGTCACCCGTGTCGACATGCGGGGCGAAGATCGGCTTGTGCTTCCCGCGGAGCAGGGTCGCCACCTGACTGGCCAGCCGGCCGAGCACGACGTCGGTCGCGTCGATGACGTACCACTGACGTTCGACGTCGTTGGGCTTCGGTGAGAACGTGCGCACGGCAGTGCCTTCTGTCGGAATGTGAACTCTCGGTAGGTTGCGCAGGCACGGCGACAACCTCCGTCTCCACATGTACGGGAGAAGACGCCGGACGCGCCGTGCACCGGTCTGCGGGCAGACCGATCCACACACAACGAACTCGCAGACTACCGCCCTCGTTCCGCGTGGTCAAAACAGCGGCGGGAGGGGGTGTCTGGAACGACACAATTGAACGTTCATCAAATCCATCCCCACGCGCCCCTTCTTCCCCCATACCGCAGGTCCCTATATTTGGCTGCGGCATGTGGCAGACCCCTCACAAAAGGAATACCCTTCGGGGCCCCTTCCGGGTGACTCAGATGGGTTTGCTGGCATGCGCCGTCGCCGTTCTTCTCACCGGCGTCGTCATCGGCCGGGTGACCGCCGCCGCGGACCGCGCCGGGAGCGTCTACCTTCGCGAGTCGCACCCGGGGCCGCCGTCCCCCCGTGTGGAAGCCCTCGCACCGGCGCGGCGGGACCGGCCGCCCCTCGATCACGTGCGGCGCACCGAGGCGCCCCAGGTGACCACTGAGACGACTCCGGTGCCCAGGGCCCGGCGGGACCGGCCGTCGACCATGATCGGCGGCTCCGGCGGCGGCTCCTCGTACACCACGCTCACCCCGGAGACGGGTGGGGAAGGCGGCTCCTACGGCGGGGACCCGATGCGCTTCGCCTCGATGGAGGCCGAGCTCGTGCGCCTGGTGAACGTCGAGCGCCGCAGGCACGGATGCCGGCCGCTGCGCGTGGACCCCCGCCTGGTCGGATCCGCCCGCGCGCACTCGGAGGAGATGGCGGCGGGCAACCGGTTCCGGCACACCTCGCCGGGGGGAGCCACCCCCTGGGACCGCATGGGCGCCGCGGGTTACCGCGACGGCGGGGCCGAGACGATCGCGCGCGGCTACGACACCGCCGAACAGGTCGTACGCGGCTGGATGGCCGGGCCCACGGACCGCGCCACTCTGCTCAACTGCCGCCTGGTCGCGACCGGGGTCGGCGTGAGCGCGGGCCCCGGAGGCCCCTGGTGGACCGAGGACTTCGGTTATTCCTGACCCTTCCTCATCTGTCCAGATCGCCGACTAATCTCAGCGCCATGGGTTATCCCGGCGACCAGCAACCACCTCGCCAGCCACACTTCCCCCCCGATCCCCGCAGGCGGGACCTGCCGCCGTACGGGGCCGGGGACGACTCGTCCCGCTCCCCCTCCCGCCGCGAGGCGCCCTACGGCGGCGAGCAGCCTCCGTACGGGAACCGCGAGCAGCCCACGAACGCGGGGCGGGAACAGCCCCCTTACGGGAACCGCGAGCAGCCTCCGTACGGGGGACGGGAGTCTTCGCCGTATTCCGGCCGCGACCAGTCGCCGTACGCCGCGCCCCGGGAGGCCGGGGCACGGGAAACCGGACCGCGGGAGGCAGGTCCGGGCGGGCCGGGCGGGCGGTACGACGCCAGGAGCACGCCCTGGGCCGGCGAGATCGGCCCGGACCCGGACCAGGAGAACCGGGAGATGCGGCGTGAGGCCCCCATGCCGCGAGTGGCGCCCCCGCCGGAGCCCCAGTGGGACCCTGACGACCGGGGTCCCCTGTGGCGTCGTCCCTGGGTGCTCGGCCTCGCCCTGCTGGCCCTGATCGGCGCGCTCCTCACCGGCCTGTGGTACGCCGCCCACAACGAGGAGCCGCCTGCGCCGGACCCGGGCCCCGCGACCCGTCCCGCACCGCTCGTGTCCGACCGTCCGATGACCAAGTACGGCTACGCGGCCTCGCGGGCGACCGACAAGAGCCCGCTGTCGCTGCGAGAGGTCTTCGGCAAGCCGAAACCGGTCAACAACAAGCGGGCGTACGTCCGCACGGTGACGCGCAAGGAGAAGAAGTGCGCGGACGGCGTCACCGGCGAGAAGATCACCAAAGCGCTCAAGACGGGCGGCTGCACGCAGTTGCTGCGCGCGAGCTTCGCGGACGCCAAGGGCACGATCATCGGCACCGTGGGGGTCGCCAACCTCAGGACCTCGGCGATGGCGAAGAAGGTCGCCTCCGCCGGAGCCGGCGACGAACGCAAGGACTTCCTCAAGCCGCTCCCCGGCAAGGACGAGGCCACCAAGCACCTCGGCAGCGGCGAGGCGTCCGCGGGAGGCTGGACTTACGGGCACTACGCGGTGCTGTTGTGGTTCCAGTTCAAGGACGGCCACAAACCCACCAAGAGCGAGCTCAAAAAGCTGTACCAGGCGGCGACGGACGTCACCGACGCGTCTGTTTACCCTGCCCTCGACACGCGTGCGCTCACCGGCGGCCCCAGCTGAGACGACACGTTCACTGAGGTGAGCGCGGCGCGGGCACGTCCGGGGAGGCAGACCGAAACACCCATGGAGGCACGCCGATCGGGTCCGCGCCGTTACGCTTCCGGCTATGCGTGGCAAGGATTCCGGTTCCGAGCACGAACATGACACGGCGTGGGCGCACAGCGAGGCGGACGCCGAGGGCTCGGCGGCGGCACCCGCGACGCCACCGCCGAGCTTCGGGCAGACGGCTGCGCCCGGCCACGGCCGGCCGCAGCCGGACGAGGACACCGCCTGGGCGCCCGACGCCGCCCGGGCGGCGGGCGAGGCGAACCCGTGGACGCCGCCGACCGTCCCCTATCCCACCCGGTACGGCTTCCAGGGCGGCCTGCGGGCGCCGGACGGCTACGACGATGACGACCCGGAGAACACGAACAGGTTCAGGGCCATCCCGGCCCATGACACCCCACCGGCCGAGAGTGGGGGCGTGCCCCCGCAGGGCGCATATCCGCCCCCGCCGGGTACTCATTCCGCCCCTCCCGGCGCTTACTCCGCTCCTCCCGGGCCGCCCGGTGCCTACTCCGCTCCACCCGGCCCCCAGCCCGGCGCTCACCCCGTCCCTCCTGGTCCGCACAGCTCGCATGGCCCCCAGCCCGCCCCGCCCGGCGCTCACCCGCTTCCGCCCGGCCCCCATCCGGGCCCCCAGCCGGGCGGACAGTCCGGCCCGTACGGTGCGCACCCTCTTCCGCCGGGGGCGCAGCCCGGTCTGCCCGGCCCACAGCCCGGCCTGCCCGGTATTCGGCATGTCCCGCCCGGTCCTCAGCCGGACGCCGGGTCTCTCCCCGCGCCGCGCCGCCCGGGCGACGCAGAGGAGGACCTGGGCCGGCCCGGTCCCGGCGGTCCGTACGCGGGCCAACACCCCGGCCCGCAGACGGATCCGCGGATGGGGCCGTACGCGGGCGGTCCGGCGGCGCCGCACCCGGAGCCGGACCTCGGCTGGGTCCCGCGGCAGCCCGCGCCGGGGGCGGACCTGCCGCCGTGGCAGCAGAGCGGCGGCACACCCCCGTGGCAGCCTCCCGCCCAGGCAGGGCCACCGGCCTGGCAACCTCCCGCGCAGGGCGGGGGCACACCTCCTTGGCAGCCTCCTGCTCAGGGCGGGCCACCGGCCTGGCAGCAAACGGCCCATCCCGGTCCGGTCCCACCCCAGCAGAACCCCGGCACCCCCGGATGGCAGCCTTCGCAGGAGGCACAGCCCCCGTCGTCGTGGCAGCCGCCGCAGGAGTCCCAGGCGCCCTGGTGGCGGCAGGTGAGCCCGGACGGGACGCAGGCGTACCCGCCGGAGGCCCCGCGATCCGACGAGCCCTCACCCGGGGTGCCGTCGTTCGCCGCGTGGACCCCGGGCGCTACGGAGGAGCAGCCGGCGGAGGACGCGACATGGACGCCCGGAGACCCCGGTCAGCCGGGAGCCCGGAGCGCGACCTCTCATCCGGCCCACCCGGGCGACTCTCGGCAGGCGCAACCGGCGGAACCGGCGCGGGACGTCAGCGGCGGCGCCGCACCCGTCCCCTCGCCGCCCCGGGACACGCCGGCCGATTCCATGCCCACGCGTCCCGGCGACGCGCTCCCGGCGCCGGACGAGCCGGGCGACGCGTACGGCGAGGCCCACGCCTCCTCCGCCGCGCCCGTCCGCCCCGGGGAGCCCGGTGACATACCCGTGTGGCCGCCGAGGCTGCCGGGTGAGCCGGATCCCCAGGGCGAGGGCCGGGCCGGGACCTCGTGGCCGCCCTCAAGCGTCTACCGCGGCTCTTATGAAAGCGGCGAAAACGACCCGTCAGGCGGCCACGACCGCGATCAAAGCGGTGACCGGGACGGCGGGAGCGGATCGGCCGGCGCCTCCGCCGTCACCGAGCGAACCGGCGGTTCGGGTGACCAGACCAGCGCTTCCGGCGAGCACGGTGCGGAGGCCGCGGCATCCGGTGAGCAGGCCGCAGTGCCCGGCGAGCTGGGTGGGCGGGCCGGTCGGCACTCCGGCGGGTCGGGCGACCAGCACCAAGCCGCCGGACCAGGCGACGCCCCCGGGCATGCGGACGGCTGGACGGGCGACGCGTCCGGTGAGTCGAGCGGGCCGGGCGACCAGCACCATGCCGCCGGACCAGGCGACGCCCCCGGCCGTTCGGACGGCCCGGCGGACGACGCGGCGGGTCACGCGGCGGGTCACGCGGCAGGTCACTCGGCAGGTCACTCGGCGGAGGGCGCTGTCACCCTGCCCGGTGATCCGGGCTCCGCCTCGGGCGGCGGGGACGCCGCGCCTCCCACGCCGTACCCCGATCGCGCCGGCGACCGGCCGTCCTCCGAAGGCCCCCATGGCACCCTGCCGCCCGGAGCCTCCGACGACGGCGCGGGTGCCGCACCGGGCCCGTACGCCCTTCCGGGCGGGCCGCCCGCGGGCTTCGGTGCGGAGATCGCCCAGGCGGTGACCCCGATCGAGGGATTCCAGGTGCCGGGCGGACCGTACGAGCCCGGCCCGCAGGTCGCGCACCCCGGGCAGCACGTCACGAACCACGACCAGGGTGACCCCTACGGCGGCCCGCAGCCCTCCCCGCAGGAGGGGACGTGGCCGATGCCACCGCCGTCCCCCGAGAGCCCCTACGCCCCGCCGTCGCAGCCGCCCGGCCAGGCGCCGAACCACCTCCCGGGCCAGATCCCCGGCCAGTTCCCGGGCCTGCCTCCGGGCTACGCACCGTCCGGAACGTCCCCCGGGGACGCTCCGCCCGCCGCGCCGGACCCCGGCACGGCACCATACGACGCGCCGCCCGCGAGCCCGTCCGAGACCGGCGACGCTCCGCGGGCGGCCTCCCCCGACACCGATTCAGGACAGATGCCAACGACCTCCCCTACAACCGGCTCCTCAGCTCAGCCGAACGGCGAGACCCCGTTCGCGTTCACGCCGGTGACCCCGGCCAAGGCGGGCAGGCCCGCCCCTCCCCCCGGCTTCGGACCGGCCCCGGCCGCCCCCGGCGGCGCACTGCCCGCGACGCTCGGGTCCACCGCCCCTCCCGCCCAGGGCGGGAAGGTCAAGCGGATCCTGATGATCGCCGGCGCGGCGGTCGTCGTGGGCGCGATCGGCACCGCGGCCTACTTCGCGTACGCGGGCGAGCCGGACAGCGGCCCGCCGCCCCGCACGGCGCCGACCGGCGCCGCTCCGTCCTCCGTCGCGCCGCAGCCGAGCACGGCGGCCGCCTCCACCATCCTGGACACGGAGCAGACCGACCCCCGGACCCTCAAGCCCGGCGAGGCGTTCCCCGACGAGAAGGTGACGCTGGACGGACGCACCTACCGCCGCGTCAAGATCGACGTGACCGACGACTGCGGCAAGGCGGCCACGGGCGCGTTCGCCACCGCCCTCACCGAACAGCAGTGCCGGCGGGTGCTCCGGGCCACGTACGTGGACGGCAAGCGCGACTACGCGATCACCGCGGGGATCGCGGTGCTGCCCAGCAAGGTGGCGGCGCTCACGGCGGACCGGGAGAAGAACCTCGGCGCCAACGTCTGGTTCCGCGGCCTGAACGGCACGCAGGCGAGCGGGGCCGACAAGGTGACGATCTCCGGCGGCTACGCGGCGGCGACGGTCTGGGGACGCTACATCGCCTTCAGCTACGCCACCTACGCCGACGGCCACACGCCGGACGCCAAGGACAAGGACCTCGGCCCGATCAGCGGCGCCTTCCGCGACCACATGACCAAAATCATCCAGAAGCGCGCCACCCGCTGAGCCCGGCTTCAGGCGGTCGGCGTACGGACCCGGCGCGTGGCGGCGGCGCGCCGGGCCAGCTCCCCGGGCTCCGGGTAGCGCACCTCCTCCAGCGTCAGCCCGTGCGCGGGCGCGACGTGCACCCCGGAGTCCCGTACGGCTCTCGCCAGCACCTCGCCGGGCCACCCGACGGGCCGCCTGCCCTCCCCCACGGTCAGCAGCGAGCCGACCAGCGCCCGGACCATCGAGTGGCAGAAGGCGTCGGCGACCACGGTGGCGAGCAGGATCCCGTCCTCGCCCCTGACCCAGTCGAGACGCTGCAACTCGCGGATCGTGGTCGCGCCCTCCCGCCTCCGGCAGAACGCGGCGAAGTCGTGCTCCCCCAGCAGGCGGGCGGCGGCGGCGTTCAGCAGGCCGACGTCGAGCGGGCGGGCGTACCAGAGCACCTCGCGCCGCCGCAGCGGGTCGACCCCGCCCGGCGCGTCGCCGACGCGGTAGCCGTACCGGCGTGACAGCGCGGAGAAACGGGCGTCGAAGCCCTCGGGTGCCACGCTGACGGCGTGAACCCGCACATCGGGGGGCAGGACACCGGCCAGCCGCCGCGTCAGCGTAGCGAGCAGCTCAGCGCCGCGCTCACGCCACGCCTCCTCCGGGTCCTCGGGGGCGGGCTCGCGCCCGGACGCGAACGCCACGGTCGCGGCGAGCGGCACGTCGACGTGCGCCACCTGTCCCCGCGCGTGGACGCCCGCGTCGGTGCGGCCCGCGACGGTCAGCGACGGCGCGGGGTCCAGGCGCAGGATCCGGCCGAGCGCGTCCTCGATCTCCCCCTGCACGGTCCGCCGCCCCGGCTGCCGGGCCCATCCCGAGAAATCGGTGCCGTCGTAGCCGAGGTCCAGCCTCAGCCGTAGTTCTCGCTCCACGACATCCCTCGTACCGGTCCGGAAAACGAAGAACGGGCCCAGCGTCCCCCGGAAGGGAAACTGAGCCCGCTCACGGAGCCTGTGGGATCAGGCCTCGTCCTTCTTCTCACCCTGCGCCGTCTCCTCCGACGACTCGGCGGCGGCCTCGGGAGCCTCGGCGGCCTCGTCCTGCGCCGCGGGCGTCTCCTCGGCTTCCGCCTCCACCGGAGCGGCGGCGGGCGCGGCCTGCGCGGCCGGAGCCGTACGGGTGGTCCGCACCGGGTTGAGCTGCTCGGTCACCAGCTCGATGATCGCCATGGGAGCGGCGTCGCCCTTGCGCGGGCCGAGCTTGGTGATCCGGGTGTAGCCACCGGGACGCTCGGCGAACGTCGGCGCGATCTCGGTGAAGAGGTGGTGGAGGACGCCCTTGTCGCGGACGACCGTCAGCACCTGGCGACGGTTGTGGATGTCGCCCTTCTTCGCCTTGGTGATCAGCTTCTCGGCGAGCGGGCGGAGGCGCTTCGCCTTGGCCTCGGTGGTGCGCACCCGGCCGTTCTCGAACAGCGCGGTGGCGAGGTTCGCCAGGATCAGCCGCTCGTGGGCCGGGCTGCCGCCGAAGCGGGGGCCCTTGGTGGGCTTGGGCATTTCATGCTCCTCATGGATAACCCGCCCCGGCCGTGTCAGGTACCGGGGTCGGGCCGACCGGCGTGCCGGTCGTGACTGTCATCGCCGTTTCGTGCCGCCTCGCGGGGCGGCACGAAACGGTGGTGCCACTGCTCGAAGACGAGCGATCAGTACTGCTCGGTCTCGATGAATCCGCCGTCCTCGTCGTCGTACCCGCCGCCGGCCACGGCGGAGGGGTCGAACCCGGGCGGGGAGTCCTTGAGAGCGAGGCCCATCTCGTGCAGCTTCTGCTTGACCTCTTCGATCGACTTGGCGCCGAAGTTGCGGATGTCCAGCAGGTCCTGCTCGCTGCGGGCGACGAGCTCACCCACGGTGTGGATGCCCTCGCGCTTGAGGCAGTTGTAGGAGCGAACCGTGAGGTTGAGCTCCTCGATCGGCAGCGCCAGGTCGGCCGCCAGGGCGGCGTCCGTCGGCGACGGGCCGATGTCGATGCCCTCGGCCTCGACGTTGAGCTCGCGAGCCAGGCCGAACAGCTCGACCAGGGTCTTGCCGGCCGAGGCCACCGCGTCGCGGGGCTTCATGGACGGCTTGGTCTCGACGTCGAGGATCAGGCGGTCGAAGTCCGTGCGCTGCTCGACACGGGTGGCCTCGACCTTGTAGGTGACCTTGAGGACCGGGGAGTAGATCGAGTCGATCGGAATCCGCCCGATCTCCTGGCCCGGCTGCTTGTTCTGCGCGGCGGAGACGTAGCCGCGACCGCGCTCGACGGTCAGCTCCATCTCCAGCTTCGCCTTGCCGTTCAGCGTGGCGATGTGCAGGTCGGGGTTGTGCACCTCGACACCGGCCGGCGGCGCGATGTCGGCCGCGGTCACCTCACCGGGACCCTGCTTGCGCAGGTACATCACCACGGGCTCGTCGTGCTCGGAGGAGACGACCAGCGACTTGAGGTTCAGGATGATGTCGGTGACGTCTTCCTTGACCCCGGGCACGGTCGAGAACTCGTGCAGCACGCCCTCGATGCGGATGCTGGTGACGGCCGCCCCCGGGATGGAGGACAGCAGCGTGCGCCGCAGCGAGTTGCCGATGGTGTAGCCGAAGCCCGGCTCCAGCGGCTCGATGATGAACCTGGACCGGTGCTCCTCGAGCGACTCCTCCTGGAGGCTCGGGCGCTGTGCGATGAGCATGTGGTTACTCCTGACCGGGATCCCCCGTGTCGCTCCGAACGAGGGGTCCCTCGGTTACGGCGACGCCCGCTATTTGACGCCGCTCGCCTACAACCAATGATGCCGTACGGCCGGGAATGCGCCGGGCCGTACGGCGTCACGAGGTCGCCGGGCTCTGTTACTTCGAGTAGAGCTCGACGATGAGCTGCTCCTGGACCAGCGTGTCGATCTGCTGGCGGACCGGGAGCTGGTGCACGAGGACGCGCAGGTTCTCGGCGGATGCGCCCAGCCAGGCCGGGACGGTCTTGTCGCCGGCGGTCGCGCGGGCCACCTCGTACGGGAGCAGGTTGCGCGACTTCTCGCGGACCTCGATGATGTCGTGCTCGCGCACGCGGTACGACGGGATGTCGACCTTCTTGCCGTTCACGAGGAAGTGGCCGTGGCGCACCTGCTGGCGGGCCGCGTCCCGCGACTCGGCGAAGCCGGCGCGGTAGACCACGTTGTCGAGACGGCTCTCCAGGATCTGGAGAAGGTTCTCACCCGTCTTGCCGGCCTTGCGGTTGGCTTCCTCGTAGTAGTTGTGGAACTGCTTCTCGAGGACGCCGTAGATCCGGCGGGTCTTCTGCTTCTCACGGAGCTGGAGCTGGTACTCCGACTCCTTGGGACGGCCGCGGCCGTGCTCACCCGGCGGGTACGGGCGGATCTCGATGGGGCACTTCGCGGACTCGCACTTCTTGCCCTTGAGGAAGAGCTTCGTCTTCTCACGACGGCAGAGCTTGCAGTCCGGACCCGTGTAACGAGCCATTTCTCTCTACTCTCCTGAGCTCAGACGCGGCGGCGCTTGGGCGGACGGCAGCCGTTGTGCGGGACCGGGGTCACGTCCTGGATGGACCCGACCTCGAGGCCGGTCGCCTGCAGCGAACGGATCGCGGTCTCACGGCCGGAACCGGGGCCCTTGACGAAGACGTCGACCTTCCGCATGCCGTGCTCCATGGCGCGGCGGGCGGCGTTCTCGGCCGCCATCTGCGCGGCGAACGGGGTGGACTTGCGGGAGCCCTTGAACCCGACGTGGCCGGCGCTGGCCCAGGAGATCACGTTCCCGTTCGGGTCGGTGATCGAAACGATCGTGTTGTTGAACGTGCTCTTGATGTGGGCGTGCCCGTGAGCGACGTTCTTCTTTTCCTTGCGGCGCACCTTCTTCGGTGCGCCCTGGCGGCTCTTCGGCGGCATTTAAGCGCTGTCTCCTGGAATGTGGCTGCTTGCCCCATCCCCTGGACCTTCCAACCGGTGTCACCGGCGAGATCCTCGGGCCGGGGCCTAAGGACTACTTCTTGCCGGGCTTCTTCTTGCCGGCGACGGTCTTCTTCTTGCCCTTGCGGGTGCGCGCGTTCGTCTGCGTCCGCTGACCGTGGACGGGCAGGCCCTTGCGGTGCCGGATGCCCTGGTAACAGCCGATCTCGATCTTGCGCCGGATGTCGGCCTGGACCTCGCGCCGGAGGTCACCCTCGATCTTGTAGTTCGCCTCGATGTAGTCACGCATCGGGATGATCTCGGCGTCCGTGAGCTGGTGGACGCGCAGATCGGGGCTGATTCCGGTCGCGTCAAGGATCTCCTTGGCGCGGGTGCGGCCGATTCCGAAAATGTAGGTGAGAGCGATCTCCAGCCGCTTGTCGCGGGGGAGGTCGACGCCAACCAGGCGAGCCATGGTCGGGCATTCTCCTTCGATGTGGCGGAGGTCTTACGCCTCGCTTCCCCTCCCATGCCCGGGCGAGGGCCCCGGCCTCCGACCGGGGGTCTCCCGCGTGGTACGGCTTTCGCCGCCTGCGCGGGTGCGAGACGCGACTACAGTGTTCGGCCCTCACGCGGGTCGAGCCCGTCACGTGGACGGACTCACCTGCGGGCCTGGTGGCGACGTGTCTGAGCGGAAACTCAGCCCTGGCGCTGCTTGTGGCGCAGGTTGTCGCAGATCACCATGACGCGACCGTGCCGGCGGATCACCTTGCACTTGTCGCAGATCTTCTTGACGCTCGGCTTGACCTTCATAGTCCTTATTCGTTCCGCATACGGGCCCGTCCACAGACGGAGGGGCCTACTTGTACCGGTAGACGATCCGCCCACGGCTGAGGTCGTAGGGGCTCAGTTCCACGACCACCCGGTCATCGGGAAGGATCCGGATGTAGTGCATCCGCATCCGCCCGCTGATGTGGGCCAGGACCTTGTGACCGTTGTCGAGCTGCACCCGGAACATGGCGTTCGGGAGCGACTCAATAACAGTGCCCTCAATCTCGATGGCGCCGTCTTTCTTGGCCATGGCCCTCGCGTTTCGCTGATCGGATCGTCAGAGGCTTCGGAACACTAAGCAGCCGCGACCTTCGGGCGCTTCCAGAGAGCGGCGACCAGCCAGGTCGCCTGAGCGCGAAAGGTCATAGTGAACCGACAAAGGAGTGTACGACAACCCGGGCCGAAATGCGAAACGACGGCAGGGGTCCCGACACAACCAGATCACAGCCTACCCCGGCGAGGGCGTACGGCCAACGCCCGGCGGGACGCCGGGCGCGGATCAGCGACGCCGCCGGGGCTTCGCGGCGACGCCGATGAGAGTGCCGGCGAGGAGGACGGTGCCCCACGGGCCCATGACCCAGAGCGGCCAGGGATAGACGAAGTGCCCCGAGGTGACCCCGATGGTCAGCCAGACCATCCAGTTCACGGCGGTGATCCCCGCCCAGCCGGCCCACGCCGCCTTCAGCGCGGTCCGCGCCTTGTCGTCACGCCGGGCGGGCAGGGGCCTGTCGCTCTCCGCCGCCGCGGCGGCGGGCAGGCGGTGCAGGTCGATCTCGGGCAGGTCGGCGGTCAGCGTGGCCAGTTCGCCGTACGTGCGGCTCCGGTAGAGCTGCTCAAGCCGATCGTTGAACTCCTCGACGCTGAGCCTGCCCTCGGCCACGTGCTCCCGCAGAGCCGCGGCGACCCGGTCCCGGTCGCCGTCCGAAGCCCGCATCTCGGGCGTAGCCGCCATCACCATCTCCCGGTCATCGGAACGTTACGCCCCATTATGGTTCACGCGCCGTCCCGGCGGGCCGATCAGGGAGTGGTGTCTCCGGTCTCAGGGGTAACCCCTGCCTCCGCCCGGGGGAACCGCGAGGCGCCGCCGTCGAGTGCGGTGAGCACGAGCGGGCCGTCCTCCGTCACCGCGACGCTGTGCTCGAAGTGGGCGGAGGGCTTGCCGTCGATGGTGACGACCGTCCAGTCGTCGTCGAGCACCCGGGTCCTGTCGGTGCCGAGGTTCACCATGGGCTCGATCGCGAAGCACATGCCCGCCTCGAACTTGGGACCGCGCCCGGGACGGCCGTGGTTGGCCACCCAGGGGTCCATGTGCATCTCCGTGCCGATCCCGTGCCCGCCGTACTCCTGGGGGATGCCGTAGCGGCCCTGGGAGCGCACGTAGCGCTCGACCTGGAAGCCGATGTCGGACAGGTGCCCGCCGACCCGCAGGGCGGCGATGCCGCGCCACATGGCCTCCTCGGTCACCCGCATGAGCTCGGTCAGCGCCGGGTCGACCGCTCCGATCCCCACGGTGATCGCGGAGTCGCCGTGCCACCCGTCGAGGATCGCGCCGCAGTCGATGGAGATGATGTCGCCCTCACGGAGCTTGCGGCGGTCGGTGGGGATGCCGTGGACGACCTCGTCGTTCACCGAGGCGCAGATCGTGGCGGGAAAGCCCTGGTAGCCCTTGAACGACGGGATCGCGCCCTCGTTCCGGATGGCCTCCTCGGCGACGACGTCGAGATCCAGCGGCGTCATGCCGGGCTGCACGGTCGTCCGCAGCAGCTCGAGCGTACGGGCGACGACCAGGCCGGCCGCCCGCATCTTCTCCACCTGCGCGGCGCTCTTGAGCTGAATGCCGTGTCTGTTCTTCTTGAACACGTAACGCACCCCCTCTCGAAATTGTCCCATATAAGCCTGAACGCCACCCCATGATGTGGGGTGGCGTTCCCGGCCGTGGTAACGACTCAGTCGGCGAACCGCCGCAGCGCCGACATCGCCCGTTGCGTGATCTCCTCGACCGGGCCGGTCGCGTCGACGCCCTGGAGGATGCCCTCGTCGGCGTAGAAGGAGATCAGTGGCGCCGTCTGCTCCTGGTAGACCTCCAGGCGCCGCCTGATGGTCTCCTCGCGGTCGTCGTCCCGCTGGAAGAGCTCGCCCCCGCAGGCGTCGCAGACGCCCTCCGCGGCGGGCGGGTCGAACACCAGGTGCCACACCTTCCCGCAGGAGCGGCAGGTGCGGCGGCCCGCCAGGCGCCGTACGACCTCGTCGTCCTCGACGACCAGGTTGAGGACGACGTCCAGCGTGGTGCCGAACTCCGCCAGCATCTTCTTGAGGACCTCGGCCTGGGGCACGTTGCGGGGGAAGCCGTCGAGGAGGAAGCCCTCCTTGGCGTCGTCCTCGGAGAGCCGGTCACGGACCATGGCGACCGTCACCTCGTCGGGGACGAGGTCGCCGCGGTCCATGTACTCCTTGGCGAGCCTGCCGAGCTCCGTGCCGCCGGAGACGTTGGCACGGAAGATGTCGCCTGTCGAGATTTTCGGGATCGACAGGTGCGATGCGATGAACTGGGCCTGCGTCCCCTTACCCGCTCCGGGGGGCCCTACCAGGACGACGCGCACTATCTCAGGAAGCCCTCGTAGTTGCGCTGCTGGAGCTGGCTCTCGATCTGCTTGACCGTGTCCAGACCCACACCAACCATGATCAGAATGCTGGTCCCTCCGAACGGGAAGTTCTGGCTCGCTCCGGCCACCGCCAGCGCGATGATCGGGATGAGCGAGATGACACCCAGATACGGAGCGCCGGCGGCCGTGAGCCGCGTGAGCACGTAGTTGAGGTACTCGGCGGTCGGCCGGCCCGGACGGATGCCCGGGATGAACCCACCGTACTTCTTCATGTTGTCAGCCACTTCCGGGGGGTTGAAAGTGATGGACACGTAGAAGTACGTGAAGAAGATGATCAGTAGGAAGAACACGGTCATGTAGATCGGGTGGTCGCCCCGCACCATGTTCTGGGCCAGCCACTCGATCACCGCGTTCGGCTGGCTGCTGTTGCCGAACAGCGTCACCAGGAGCTGCGGAAGGTACAGCAGCGACGAGGCGAAGATGACCGGGATGATGCCGGCCTGGTTCACCTTGAGCGGGATGTAGGTCGAGGTGCCGCCGTACATCCTGCGGCCGACCATCCGCTTGGCGTACTGCACCGGGATGCGGCGCTGCGCCTGCTCGATGAAGACGACGACGCCGATCATCACGACACCGACGACCATCACCACGACGAACTTGAACGGGCTGAGCCGGTAGATGTTGATCAGCTCGGACGGGAAGACGGCGATGACCTGGGTGAAGATCAGGATCGACATGCCGTTGCCGACGCCCCGGTCGGTCACGAGCTCGCCCAGCCACATGATCACCGCGGTACCGGCGGTCATCGTGACGACCATGGTCACGAGGGGGAAGATCTCCTGGCTGAGGAGGACCTGCTCCTTGCAGCTCGGGAAGAGCTGCCCGCTGCGGGCCAGCGCGATGAACGCGGTCGACTGCAGCACCGCGAGCCCGATGGTCAGGTACCGCGTGTACTGCGTGATCTTCGCGGTGCCCGCCTGGCCCTCCTTCTTCAGGGCCTCGAGCCGCGGGATGACCACGGTCAGCAGTTGCAGGATGATGCTGGCGGTGATGTAGGGCATGATGCCCAGTGCGAAGACTGAAAGTTTCAGCAGGGCTCCGCCGCTGAACAGCTGCACCATCCCGTAGATGTTGCCGGCGTCCCCTGCCTGGGCCTGGTCGAGACACAGGGCGACGTTCTGGGCGTTGACGCCCGGAGTGGGAAGCACCGAGCCCAGCCGGAACAGCGCGATGATGCCCAAAGTGAAGAGCAGCTTCTTGCGCAGGTCCGGCGTCCGGAAAGCCCGGGTAATCGCGGTCAGCACGGTCCCTCCTGCGCGCCTGTGACGCGGTAACGGTCGGCGATGGCCCGCGAGGCGTCCATCGACGAAACTTCTTGCCAAAGAGCTTGTTCGGCCACGGTCGGAGCCGTGTGCCAGGCGAACTCTAACGCACTACGGGCGCGGAGGCTCATAACGAACCTCCGCGCCTCGTGCAGCCTCATGCCTACAGCTCGGAAACCGAGCCACCGGCCGCGGCGATCTTCTCCTTCGCGCTGGCGGAGAAGGCGTGCGCCTGCACGTTCACCGCCACGGAGATGTCACCGGTGCCCAGCACCTTCACGGGCTGGTTCTTGCGAACCGCGCCCTTGGCCACCAGGTCGTCGAGCGTGACGTCGCCACCCTGGGGGAACAGCTCCCCGAGCCTGTCCAGGTTGACGACCTGGTAGGTCGTCTTGAACAGGGAGTTGGAGAAGCCCTTCAGCTTCGGCAGCCGCCGCTGGAGCGGAACCTGGCCACCCTCGAAGCCCGGCATCACGGAGGTGCGGGCCCTGGTGCCCTTGGTGCCGCGGCCGGCCGTCTTGCCCTTGGACGCCTCGCCGCGGCCCTTGCGGGTCTTGGCCTTGTTGGCGCCGGGGGCAGGACGGAGGTCGTGGATCTTGAGCGGAGCGTTCTCGGTCATGACTAGTCGACCTCCTCAACCTCGACGAGGTGCGACACCTTGGCGACCATGCCCCGGATCTCCGGGCGGTCCTCCTTGACGACGACGTCGCCGATTCGCTTCAGGCCCAGCGAACGCAGCGAGTCACGCTGGTTCTGCTGGCCACCGATCTTGGACCGGGTCTGAGTGATCCTCAGCCGTGCCATCGTCAGCTCACCGCCTTGGCGGCCGCCGCGGCCTCGGCGAGACCCTCCGCGCGGGCCTTGAGCATCGCCTTGGGAGCGACGTCCTCGATCGGCAGGCCACGGCGGGCGGCGATCTCCTCGGGCCTGCTGAGGCCCTTCAGAGCCGCCACGGTGGCGTGCACGATGTTGATCGGGTTGTCCGAGCCGAGCGACTTGGACAGCACGTCGTGGATCCCGGCGCACTCCAGGACCGCGCGCACCGGACCACCCGCGATGACACCCGTACCGGGCGAGGCCGGACGCAGGAGGACGACGCCGGCGGCGTCCTCGCCCTGCACCGGGTGCGGGATCGTGCCCTGGATCCGCGGGACCTTGAAGAAGTGCTTCTTGGCCTCCTCGACGCCCTTGGCGATCGCCGCGGGCACCTCCTTGGCCTTGCCGTAGCCGACCCCGACGAGGCCGTTGCCGTCGCCGACGATGACCAGCGCGGTGAAGCTGAAGCGCCGGCCGCCCTGGACGACCTTGGCCACACGGTTGATCTTTACGACGCGCTCGATGTACGAGACGCCCTTGTCTGCGGCGCCACCGCGGCGGTCATCACGACGGTCACGCCGCTCGCCACCGCCGCCGGCACCGCGACGCGGAGCTGCAGCCATCAGTGGTTCCTCTTCTCGTTGCTCTTGGGACGGGCCGCCGGTCGCGGCCTCCGGACCGGAGCCATCAGAACTCCAGCCCGCCTTCACGGGCGCTGTCCGCGAGAGCGGCGATGCGCCCCGCGTAGCGGTTGCCACCACGGTCGAACACGACGGCGGTGATCCCGGCGCTCTTGGCCCGCTGAGCGAGAAGCTCGCCGACCTTCTTCGCCTTCTCGGTCTTGTCACCCTCGGACCCGCGCAGCGAGACGTCCATGGTGGACGCGCTCACCAGCGTGTGGCCCTGGGTGTCGTCGACGATCTGCACGAACAGGTGACGCGTGGACCGGTTGACGACCAGACGCGGACGCTCGGTGGTGCCGAACACGTTCTTGCGGACGCGGTTGTGACGGCGGGCCCGGGAGACCGTGCGGGCGGCCGTGTGCTTGCCGAACGCAGTCTTTCCAGCCATGCCTACTTACCAGCCTTTCCGACCTTGCGGCGGACAACCTCGCCCTGGTAGCGCACGCCCTTGCCCTTGTACGGGTCCGGCTTGCGCAGCTTCCTGATGTTGGCGGCGACCTCGCCGACCTTCTGCTTGTCGATGCCGTCCACGTGGAACAGGGTCGGCCTCTCGACGCGGAAGGTGACGCCCTCGGGAGCGTCGATGATCACCGGGTGGCTGAAGCCAAGCGAGAACTCCAGCTGCGTCGGGCCCTTGGCCGCGACGCGATAACCGACGCCGACGATCTCCAGCGTCTTCGTGTAGCCCTGCGTGACGCCCGCCACCATGTTGGCGATGAGCGTGCGGGACAGACCGTGCAGCGCCCGGACCCGGTTCTCGTCGTTCGGGCGGGAGACGGCGATGTTGCCGTCCTCACCGCGCGAGACCTCGATGGGCTCGGCGACCGTGTGCGTGAGCGTGCCCTTGGGTCCCTTGACCTGGACCGCCCGGCCGTCGATCGTGATGTCGACACCCGCCGGTACGGGGATGGGCAGCCGTCCGATTCGCGACATGCTGGGTTCCTCCCCTCGTTACCAGACGTAGGCGAGGACTTCCCCGCCCACTCCACGCTTGCTCGCCTGCCGGTCCGTCATGAGACCGCCGGACGTCGAGATGATCGCGACGCCCAGACCGCCCAGAACGCGGGGCAGGTTGTCCTTCTTTGCGTAGACCCGCAGACCGGGCTTCGACACCCGGCGCAGGCCGGCGATGGAGCGCTCGCGGGTGGGGCCGAACTTCAGCTCCATCACGAGGTTCTTGCCAACCTTCGCGTCCTCGACGCTCCAGCCCTGGATGTAGCCCTCCTGCTGGAGGATCTCCGCGATGTGTGCCTTGATCTTCGAGTAAGGCATGCTCACGGTGTCGTGATAGGCCGAGTTCGCGTTCCGCAGACGCGTCAGCATGTCTGCGATCGGGTCGGTCATCGTCATGGCCGGTGGCCTTCCTCACCGCGGTTTCCCCGATGGGACCTTCGGTGCGGTCGTGGGCGCTGTGGTCAGCGCCCGGTTGATAAGACTTCTGTACGGCTGGCCCGCGAGGGCTTACCAGCTGGACTTGGTGATGCCGGGCAGCTCGCCCCGGTGCGCCATCTCGCGGAAGCACACGCGGCAGAGCCCGAACTTGCGGTAGACAGCGCGGGGACGGCCGCAGCGCGAACACCGAGTGTACGCCCGGACCTCGAACTTCTGCTTGCGCGCTGCCTTGACCTTCAGCGACGTCTTCGCCATGATCAGGCCTCCTTGAAGGGGAAACCGAGGAGCTTCAGCAGCGCCCGGCCCTGCTCGTCGTTCTTCGCGGTGGTCACGACCGTGATGTCCATGCCCCGCTGCCGGTCCACCTTGTCCTGGTCGACCTCGTGGAACATGACCTGCTCCGTGAGACCGAAGGTGTAGTTGCCGTTGCCGTCGAACTGCTTCGGCGACAGGCCCCGGAAGTCCCGGATACGCGGCAGCGCCAGGGACAGCAGACGGTCGAGGAACTCCCACATGCGGTCGCCGCGCAGCGTGACGTGCGCGCCGATCGGCATGCCCTCGCGCAGCTTGAACTGCGCGATGGACTTGCGGGCGCGGGCGACGGCCGGCTTCTGGCCGGTGATCGCGGTCAGGTCGCGCACGGCGCCCTCGATGAGCTTCGAGTCGCGAGCGGCCTCGCCGACGCCCATGTTCACCTTGATCTTGGTGATCGTGGGCACCAGCATGATGTTCTCGATGCCGAACTCCTCGCGCAGCTTCGCGATGATCTCTTCGCGGTAGCGCTGCTTGAGGCGCGGAACGGTGCGCCCGGTCTCAGTAGACGCGGTAGTCGTGGCGGTCATCAGCTGTCCTCACCCGTCGCCTCGGCGTCGCCCTTCGCGGCGGCCTTCTTCTCGGGCTTCTTCTCGTCATCCTTGAGCTTCTTGACGTTGCTCACGTGGATGGGAGCCTCCATGGTCTGCACGCCGCCTTCCTTGGCGCCGCGCGGTCCCTGGTTGGTGACCTTGGAGTGCTTCTTGATCATGTTGACGCCCTCGACCACCACGCGCTCCCTGTCGGGGTACGCGGCGATGATCCGGCCCTTGGCGCCCTTGTCCTTGCCGGCGATGACCTGGACGAGGTCGCCCTTCTTCACGTGCAGCTTCGGCATCACAGCACCTCCGGCGCGAGCGAGATGATGCGCATGAACTTCTTGTCGCGCAGTTCACGGCCCACCGGGCCGAAGATGCGGGTGCCCCGCGGGTCGCCGCTGTCCTTGATGATGACCGCGGCGTTCTCGTCGAAGCGGATGTAGGAGCCGTCGGGGCGGCGGCGCTCCTTCACGGTGCGCACCACGACAGCCTTGACAACGTCGCCTTTCTTAACGCCTCCGCCGGGAATGGCGTCCTTCACCGTGCCCACGATGATGTCGCCGATTCCCGCGTAGCGCCGACCCGAGCCGCCGAGCACGCGGATGCAGAGAATCTCCTTAGCACCCGTGTTGTCGGCGACCTTGAGCCGCGACTCCTGCTGGATCACGTCTACTCCTGTGTGTCGTGCCGGTTCTCACCCTGTGGTGAGCCTGGCCGAACCCGATGTGGTCTTTTTCCCCCGGCGACAGCCTGTGACCGCCGCCGCGGGCGGACCGGGCCGATGGACGGCCCCGCCCCTTGGACACCGTCGTGGGGGGTGGTCTCCCACCCCCCACGAGGCGCGTCTGTGTGTGTTACTTGGCCTTCTCGAGGATCTCCACGACCCGCCACCGCTTGGTGGCGGACAGCGGCCGGGTCTCCATCAGGAGGACGCGGTCGCCGACGCCGCAGACATTCTGCTCGTCGTGGGCCTTGTACTTGGTCGTCCGACGGATGACCTTGCCGTACAGCGGGTGCTTGACGCGGTCCTCGACGGCGACGACGACGGTCTTGTCCATCTTGTCGCTGACGACCAGGCCCTCACGGGTCTTGCGGTAGTTCCGCGCCACGGTGGCGTCGGTGCTCGCGTCGGTGGTCTGGGTCTCGGTTGCTTCAGACATCGCTCGGCTCCTTCTCGACCGTGACGATGCCGAGCTCGCGCTCGCGCATCACGGTGTAGATACGGGCGATCTCGCGGCGGACGGCGCGCAGCCGCCCGTGGCTCTCCAACTGCCCCGTCGCCGACTGGAAGCGGAGGTTGAACAGCTCCTCCTTGGCTTCCTTCAGCTTCTGGACCAGGACCTCCTGGTCCTCGACACGCAGCTCCGCGGCGGTCAGACCCTTAGCCATCACGCCTCACCCACTTCACGCTTGACGAAACGGCACTTCATGGGGAGCTTGTGCATCGCGCGCCGCATGGCCTCGCGGGCCACGGGCTCGGCGACGCCGGAGAGCTCGAACATGACACGGCCGGGCTTGACATTGGCGATCCACCACTCCGGAGAGCCCTTACCGGAACCCATGCGGGTCTCGGCCGGCTTCTTCGTGAGGGGGCGGTCCGGGAAGATGTTGATCCACACCTTGCCGCCACGGCGGATGTGCCGGGTCATGGCGATACGAGCGGCCTCGATCTGGCGGTTGGTCACATAGCTGTGCTCAAGCGCCTGGATGCCGAACTCGCCGAAGACGACCCTGGTGCCGCCCTTGGCGGCGCCGCTGCGGTCGGGCCGGTGCTGCTTACGGTGCTTGACCCTGCGCGGGATCAGCATGGTCAGCTCCCTTCAGCACCCGGCTGCTCCGCCGGGCCGGTCTCGGGGGCGGCCTGCGCGGCCGCCTCGGTCCTGGGTGCGCGGTCGGGACGACCGGCACCGCCACGACGAGGACGGTCGCCGCCACCGCGACGGGGACGGTCGCCCGCGCCACCACGACGGTCGTCGCGCTCACGACGCTGGCCCGCACGGGCGCCGGCCGCGGCCGCCTCCCGCTCGGAACGGCTGGTCGGAGCCTCGCCCTTGTAGATCCACACCTTCACGCCGATCCGGCCGAAGGTGGTACGGGCCTCGTAGAAGCCGTAGTCGACGTCCGCGCGGAGCGTGTGCAGGGGCACGCGGCCCTCGCGGTAGAACTCCGAGCGCGACATCTCGGCGCCGCCCAGACGGCCGGCGCACTGCACCCGGATGCCCTTGGCGCCGCTCTTCATGGCGGACTGCATGGCCTTGCGCATGGCCCGGCGGAACGAGACGCGGCTGGACAGCTGCTCGGCCACGCCCTGCGCGACGAGCTGTGCGTCGATCTCGGGGTTCTTCACCTCGAGGATGTTCAGCTGGACCTGCTTCTTGGTCAGCTTCTCCAGGTCGCCGCGGATGCGGTCGGCCTCCGCGCCGCGGCGGCCGATGACGATGCCCGGCCGGGCGGTGTGGATGTCGACCTGGACGCGGTCGGTCGTACGCTCGATCTCGACCTTGGAGATGCCGGCCCGCTCCATGCCCTTCTGCAGCATGCGACGGATCGCCACGTCCTCGGCGACGTACGACTTGTACAGCTTGTCGGCGTACCACCGGCTCTTGAAGTCGGTCGTGATGCCGAGGCGGAACCCGTGCGGGTTAACCTTCTGGCCCACTAGCGGGTCCTTCCCTTCGGCTCGCGGGACTCCACGATCACGGTGATGTGGCTGGTCCGCTTGTTGATCCGATAGGCACGACCCTGGGCGCGCGGGCGGAAACGCTTGAGGGTCGGCCCCTCGTCGACCCACGCGCGGCTCACGAAGAGCGTCTCCCGGTCGAGCTTGAAATTGTGCTCAGCGTTCGCGATCGCGCTCGAGAGCACCTTGTAAACGGTCTCGCTCGCCGACTGGGGAGCGAACTGCAGCACGGCCTGCGCCTCCGAAGCGGGCAGCCCGCGAATGAGGTCCACCACACGGCGGGCCTTCCGGGGCGTGTGGCGCGCGAACCGCGCCTGTGCCCTGGCTTCCATCGCTTTCTCCTCTAACTGCTGGCTTGAAGGCGCTTACCGCCGGCTGCGGCGGTCTTCCTTGACGTGGCTGCGGAACGTCCGCGTGGGGGCGAACTCACCGAGCTTGTGACCGATCATCGAGTCGGTGACGAACACCGGGACGTGCTTACGGCCGTCGTGCACGGCGATCGTGTGGCCGATCATGTCGGGCACGATCATGGAGCGCCGCGACCACGTCTTGATGACGTTCTTGGTGCCCTTCTCGTTCTGGGCGTCCACCTTCTTCTGCAGGTGGTCGTCCACGAAGGGACCCTTCTTAAGACTACGTGGCATATCGGCTGCTCCTACCGCTTCTTCCTCTTGCTCCGACGACGGATGATCAGCCGGTCGCTCGGCTTATTCGGCTGGCGCGTGCGGCCCTCGGGCTTGCCCTTCGGGTTCACCGGGTGGCGACCACCGGAGGTCTTGCCCTCACCACCACCGTGCGGGTGGTCGACCGGGTTCATGGCGACACCGCGGACCGTGGGGCGCTTGCCCTTCCAGCGGTTGCGGCCGGCCTTACCGATGTTGATGTTGGACTGCTCGGCGTTGCCCACCTGGCCCACCGAGGCCCGGCACCGCACGTCGACCTGGCGCATTTCTCCGGACGGCATACGCAGCGTGGCGTACATGCCCTCCTTGGCGAGCAGCTGGATCTGCGCGCCGGCGCTGCGACCGAGCTTGGCGCCGCCACCGGGGCGAAGCTCCACCGCGTGGATGAAGGTACCGGTCGGGATGTTGCGCAGCGGCAGGCAGTTGCCCGGCTTGATGTCGGCCGTGGGGCCGTTCTCGACCTGGTCACCCTGCTTGAGGCCGGCCGGGGCGAGGATGTAGCGCTTCTCGCCGTCGGCGTAGTGCAGCAGCGCGATGCGGGAGGTGCGGTTCGGGTCGTACTCGATGTGCGCGACCTTGGCCGGGATCCCGTCCTTGTCGTGGCGGCGGAAGTCGATGATCCGGTAGGCGCGCTTGTGCCCGCCTCCCTGGTGCCGGGCGGTCACCCGGCCGTGGACGTTGCGGCCGCCCTTGCTGTGCAGTGGGGCAAGCAGCGACTTCTCCGGCGTGCTGCGCGTGATCTCGGCGAAGTCCGAGACGCTCGCGCCGCGCCGACCCGGAGTCGTCGGCTTGTACTTACGGATGCCCATCTTTTTCGTTCATCCTTCGTCGGTTCGTACCGGTCGGGGTCCGCCTCACGGCGGTCCCCCCGGTGCTCTCTTTCCCGGGGCCGGTCCCTCGCACGGTGGCGAGGGGCCCCTCTCCCCGCTGCGGCAGGTGCTAGCCGATCTGACCGAAGATGTCGATCCGCTCGCCCTCGGCCAGGCTCACGATCGCCCGCTTGGTGGTCGGGCGCTGGCCGTAGCCGTACTTGGTCCGCTTGCGCTTGCCCTGGCGGTTGATCGTGTTCACGCCGGTCACCTTGACGCCGAAGATCTGCTCGACGGCGATCTTCACCTGCGTCTTGTTGGCACCCTTGCGCACCAGGAACGTGTACTTGTTGTGCTCATCGATCAGGCCGTAGCTCTTCTCGGAGACGATCGGCTTGAGGATGATGTCACGCGGGTCGGCGATCTTCTGCATCAGGCCTCTTCCTTCCCGCTGTTCGCCAGACGCGCCACGACCTGGTCGTAGGCCTCACGGGTGAAGACCACGTCGTCGTGGCAGAGTACGTCGTAGGTGTTGAGCTGCCCCGAGTCCAGCAGGTGGACCTCGGGGGCGTTGCGCAGGCTGAGCCAGGTGAGCTCGTCGTTCTCGTCGACCACGACGAGAACGCTGCGGGCCTGCGTGATCTTCCGCAGCGCCTCCAGGGCGGCGCGGGTCCCGGGCGTGTCACCCGTGACCAGACCGCTCACCACGTGGACGCGGCCGCCGCCGGCGCGGTCGGACAGCGCGCCCTTCAGGGCCGCCGCCTTCATCTTCTTGGGCGTCCGCTGCTCGTACGAGCGCGGCTGCGGGCCGTGGACGACGCCGCCACCGGCGAACTGCGGAGCGCGGGTCGAACCCTGGCGCGCGCGGCCGGTGCCCTTCTGCCGGTACGGCTTCTTGCCGCCGCCGGAGACGTTGCCGCGGGTCTTGGTGGCGTGGGTGCCCTGCCGGCGCGCGGCGAGCTGGGCGACGACCACCTGGTGGATCAGCGGGACGTTGACCTTGGCGCCGAAGACCTCCTCAGGGAGGTCGACGGTCCCCGCCTTGGCGCCGCTGGCGTCGAGGACGTCGATGGTCGTGGTCACTTGGCAGCAACCCCCTTCTTGGCGGCGGTGCGGAGGAGAACCAGGCTGCCGTTGGCGCCGGGGATCGCACCCTTGATCAGGATGAGGCCCTTCTCGGCGTCCACGGCGTGCACCTTGAGGCTCTGGACCGTCGTGCGCACGTTGCCCATCCGGCCGGCCATGCGCAGGCCCTTGAAGACGCGGCCCGGGGTGGCGCATCCGCCGATGGAACCCGGGGAGCGGTGCTTGCGCTGGGTACCGTGCGAGGCGCCGAGACCGCGGAAGTTGTGGCGCTTCATGACACCGGCGAAGCCCTTGCCCTTGCTCTTGCCGGTGACGTCGACGTACTGCCCGGCCTCGAAGGCGTCGGCGAGGATCTCCTGGCCGAGCGTGTACTCGGAGGCGTCGTCGGTGCGGACCTCGGCGAAGTAGCGGCGCGGCGTGATGTCGTGCTTGCGGAGGTAGTCGCCCAGGGGCTTGTTGACCTTACGAGGGTCGATCTGCCCGTAGCCGAGCTGGACGGCGGAGTAGCCGTCCTTCTCCGGAGTGCGGACCCGGGTCACCACGCACGGACCGGCCTCGACGACGGTGACCGGGATCACCCGGTTCGTCTCGTCGAAGACCTGGGTCATGCCGAGCTTCTTGCCCAGGACGCCCTTGATCTGCTTAGCCATGTCAGTGCGTTCCTTAGAGCTTGATCGAGATGTCGACACCGGCGGGAAGGTCGAGACGCATGAGCGAGTCGACCGTCTTCGGCGTCGGGTCGATGATGTCAATCAGCCGCTTGTGCGTACGCATCTCAAAGTGCTCGCGGCTGTCCTTGTACTTGTGCGGCGACCGGATGACGCAGTACACGTTCTTCTCGGTCGGCAGCGGCACCGGGCCAGCGACCTTGGCGCCGGTCCGCGTCACCGTCTCGACGATCTTCTTGGCCGAGCTGTCGATGACCTCGTGGTCATACGCCTTGAGCCGGATGCGGATCTTCTGTCCCGCCATAATGGCCTCGGTGTCCTTCGCTGTCGTCCTATAAAGCTTCACGCGGCCTGGTGCCGCAGGTCGTTTCCACGCGACCGACGCCCCGGAATTTGTCCGGTGTTCCGTGATCTGGCAGTGGCTTCGGTCGAAGTGCGGCCGAAAGCACTGCGAGATCACGGTCTCGTCGTCCGTGGGGAGCCGTTTCCGGCCCCTCGTGGTGCGGCGGTCAGGCCCTCACGGGCCCGACCGCCACCCAGCGGTGCTACTACTTGATGATCTTCGTCACACGGCCGGCGCCGACGGTGCGGCCACCCTCGCGGATCGCGAACTTGAGGCCCTCCTCCATCGCGATCGGCTGGATGAGCTGGACGGTCATCTCGGTGTTGTCACCGGGCATGACCATCTCGGTGCCCTCCGGCAGGTTCACGACACCGGTCACGTCCGTGGTACGGAAGTAGAACTGCGGCCGGTAGTTGTTGAAGAACGGCGTGTGGCGGCCGCCCTCGTCCTTGGACAGGATGTAGACCTGCGCCTCGAACTCGGTGTGCGGGGTCGTCGTGCCCGGCTTGATGACACACTGGCCGCGCTCGACGTCCTCGCGCTTGATGCCACGGAGGAGCAGACCGACGTTGTCACCGGCCTGGCCCTCGTCGAGGAGCTTGCGGAACATCTCGACACCGGTGACGGTGGTCGTGGTGCTCTTCTCCTTGATGCCGATGATGTCGACGGTCTCGTTGACCTTGACGACACCGCGCTCGATACGACCGGTGACGACGGTGCCGCGACCGGTGATCGAGAACACGTCCTCGATCGGCATGAGGAACGGCTTGTCGGTGTCACGAACCGGCTCGGGGACGTTCTCGTCCACGGCGTTCATGAGCTCGATGATGGAGTCGCCCCACTTCTCGTCGCCCTCGAGGGCCTTGAGAGCGGACACGCGCACGACCGGCAGGTCGTCGCCCGGGAACTCCTGGGCGGACAGCAGCTCGCGGACCTCGAGCTCGACGAGCTCCAGGATCTCCTCGTCGTCGACCATGTCGGCCTTGTTGAGGGCCACGACGATGTAGGGAACGCCGACCTGGCGGGCCAGGAGGACGTGCTCCTTCGTCTGCGGCATCGGGCCGTCGGTCGCGGCGACCACCAGGATCGCGCCGTCCATCTGGGCGGCACCGGTGATCATGTTCTTCACGTAGTCGGCGTGACCGGGGCAGTCCACGTGGGCGTAGTGGCGCTTCTCGGTCTGGTACTCGACGTGCGCGATGGAGATGGTGATTCCGCGGGCCTTCTCCTCGGGCGCCTTGTCGATCTTGTCGAACGGGGTCGCCTCGTTGAGCTGCGGAAAACGGTCGTGAAGCACCTTGGTGATCGCCGCGGTCAGAGTGGTCTTGCCGTGGTCGATGTGCCCAATGGTGCCGATGTTCACGTGCGGCTTGTTCCGCTCGAACTTGGCCTTGGCCACTGGTCTGTCTCCTTAGAGATTCTGACTTGACTTGCGTCCTGCAACTCAGGCTGTGCGCGGCGGAGGGATCGCTCCCCCCGCCGTGCACCGAGCGGAACTATTCGCCCCGAGCCTTCGCGACGATCTCCTTGGCGATGCCCGGGGGCACCTCCGAGTAGGAGTCGAACTGCATGCTGTAGCTCGCCCGCCCCTGGGTGCGGCTGCGCAGGTCGCCCACGTAGCCGAACATCTCAGACAGCGGCACAAGCGCCTTGATGACACGGGCGCCGGACCGTTCGTCCATCGCCTGGATCTGTCCGCGACGACCGTTGAGGTCGCCGATGACGTCTCCCATGTAGTCCTCGGGCGTGGTGACCTCGACGGCCATCATCGGCTCGAGGAGTACAGCGTCCGCCTTGCGCGCGGCCTCCTTGAAGGCCATCGAGCCGGCAATCTTGAACGCCATTTCCGACGAGTCGACCTCGTGGAAGGCGCCGTCCTGGAGCGTGACCTTCACGCCGACCATCGGGTAGCCGGCGAGCACGCCGAACTCGGCCGCCTCCTGCGCGCCCGCGTCCACCGACGGGATGTACTCCCGCGGGATGCGGCCACCGGTGACCTTGTTCTCGAACTCGTAGCCGTCGTTGCCCTCGCCCAGCGGCTCCAGGTTGATGATCACGCGAGCGAATTGGCCGGAACCACCGGTCTGCTTCTTGTGCGTGTACTCGACCTTCTCCACCTTGCGGCGGATGGTCTCGCGGTAGGCGACCTGCGGGCGGCCGACGTTCGCCTCGACCTTGAACTCGCGGCGCATCCGGTCGACGAGGATCTCCAGGTGGAGCTCGCCCATACCCCAGATGACCGTCTGGCCGGTCTCCTCGTCCCGGCGGACCTGGAAGGACGGGTCCTCCTCGGCCAGC
This sequence comes from Microbispora sp. H10670, assembly GCF_014161385.1. NCBI lineage: Bacteria > Bacillati > Actinomycetota > Actinomycetes > Streptosporangiales > Streptosporangiaceae > Microbispora > Microbispora sp. H10670. The sequence continues at coordinate 232,213 of NZ_JABBWW010000004.1, forward strand.
CGCTGGATCGCGGTGCCCAGCTTCTCCTGGTCGCCCTTGGTCTTGGGCTCGATCGCGACGTTGATGACCGGCGCGGGGAACGTCATCGACTCGAGGACGACCTGCTTGACCGGGTCCGACAGAGTGTCGCCGGTGGTGGTGTCCTTCAGGCCCATGACGGCCACGATCTGACCAGCGGTCGCGGACGGGCGCTCCTCGCGCTTGTTCGCGTGCATCTGGTAGATCTTGCCGATCCGCTCCTTCTTGCCCTTGACCGAGTTCACCACGGTGGTGCCGGTCTCGAGCGTTCCGGAGTAGACGCGGATGTAGGTGAGCTTGCCCAGGTGCGGGTCGCTCATGATCTTGAACGCCAGCGCCGCGAAGGGCTCGTTCGGGTCCGCGTGACGCTCGACGATCTCCTCCTCCTTGCCCACCGCGTGGCCCTTGAAGGCCGGGATGTCGGTGGGGGCGGGGAGGTAGGCGACGATCGCGTCGAGCAGGGGCTGCACGCCCTTGTTCTTGAACGCGGTGCCACACAGGACCGGGTTGATCGCGCCGGCGACCGTCGCCCGGCGGATGGCCGCGACGAGCTGCTCCTCGGTGGGCTCGACGCCCTCCAGGAAGAGCTCCATGAGCTCGTCGTCGTTCTCGGCGACCGTCTCGACCAGCTTGTCGCGCCACTCGCGGGCCGCGTCGGCGTGGTCGGCCGGGATGTCGACGGTGTCGTACATCTCGCCCTTGGCCGCCTCGGCGCTCCAGAGCAGGCCCTTCATCTTCACCAGGTCGATGACGCCCTTGAAGTCGGCCTCGACGCCCCAGGGAAGCTGGATGACCGCCGGGCTGGAGCCCAGCCGGCTGATCATCATGTCGACGCAGCGGTGGAACTCCGCACCGACCCGGTCCATCTTGTTCACGAAGCAGATGCGGGGCACACCGTAGCGGTCGGCCTGACGCCACACCGTCTCGGACTGCGGCTCCACGCCGGCGACGCCGTCGAACACCGCGACCGCGCCGTCGAGAACACGCAGCGACCGCTCGACCTCGATGGTGAAGTCCACGTGTCCGGGCGTGTCGATGATGTTGATCGTGTGATCAAGCCAGCTGCAGGTGGTCGCGGCGGAGGTGATGGTGATGCCGCGCTCCTGCTCCTGCTCCATCCAGTCCATGGTGGCAGCGCCCTCATGGACTTCACCGATCTTGTAGTTGATGCCGGTGTAGAACAGGATGCGCTCAGTCGTCGTGGTCTTGCCCGCGTCGATATGGGCCATGATCCCGATGTTGCGGACCCTGGCCAGGTCAAGAGCGGTCGTGGTGGCCACTTCTTCGCGTCCTTAACTCGTCGTCGGTGCTCACTACCAGCGGTAGTGGGCGAAGGCCTTGTTGGACTCGGCCATCTTGTGCGTGTCCTCGCGCCGCTTGACGCTGGCGCCGAGGCCGTTGCTCGCGTCGAGAAGCTCGTTCATGAGCCGCTCGGTCATGGTCTTCTCGCGGCGCGCCCGGGAGTACTGGACGAGCCACCGCAGGGCCAGCGTGGTGCTGCGCGAGGCCTTCACCTCGACGGGCACCTGGTAGGTGGCGCCACCGACGCGGCGGCTCTTCACCTCGAGCGTCGGCCGGACGTTGTCGAGAGCGCGCTTCAGGGTGACGACCGGGTCGTTGCCGGTCTTGTCCTTGCAGCCCTCGAGGGCGCCGTAGACGATCGACTGCGCGAGGGAGCGCTTGCCGTCCAGGAGAACCTTGTTGATGAGCGCGGTGACCAGCGGCGAGTTGTGCACCGGGTCAGCGACCAGCTGGCGGCGGCCAGGGGAACCCTTGCGCGGCATGTCAGCTCTTCTCCTTCTTCGCGCCGTAACGGCTGCGGGCCTGCTTGCGGTTGCGGACGGCCTGGGTGTCCAGCGAACCACGGATGATCTTGTAGCGAACACCCGGCAGGTCCTTCACACGACCACCACGCACGAGCACCATCGAGTGCTCCTGGAGGTTGTGACCCACCCCAGGGATGTAAGCCGTGACCTCGATGCCGTTGGTGAGCCGAACACGGGCCACCTTGCGCAGCGCCGAGTTGGGCTTCTTGGGGGTGGTCGTGTAAACGCGGGTGCAAACGCCGCGCCGCTGCGGGCTCCCCTTGAGGGCAGGAGTCTTGGTCTTGCTGACCTTGTCCTGCCGGCCCTTGCGGACCAACTGCTGAATGGTGGGCACCGCGTCTCCGTTTCGTGCCTAGCCGGTGATACGTCGTCCCGATCCTGGCGATGCCGCCCCTCACGGGTTTGCAGGTGCTGCCGGTGTCATGACCTGCGGATTTTTCATCCCCGCCGACCCACGCGCTCGGGCGTGTCGCGCTCTGCGCGCCCCACACCCGGACAGACCCGGTCGATCTGGAGGATTCACACGGCGCCCCCGCCCGCCTCCCACATGGGAGAACGGCTGTCAAGCGCACGCATGCGAGCCCACGAACCCATGGGCACGAAGGAAAAGACTACCCAGCGGTTCGCAAGTCGTCAAAACGACCGCCGCCGGATCGTCGGGTCCGTGTCATGGTTCCCGCCGCCTGCCGGGTGGCAGACAGCCAGAGGGCTCGGGAAGAGTGTACTCGCCCACCACCCCTCCCCTCGCCATTTCCGCCCTACCCCACACGGCTCCAACGGAAAACCCCGACCAAGCCGGAGGGGACGTGAGCGCCCCGACGAGCGAAGCGGGAAACACAGAACCGCCCGGAGAGCGGGTGCTCTCCGGGCGGTTCGGCGTTCGGGACTCAGCCGTCCGGGACTCAGCGGCCGTACTGGCCGAAGTCGTACTCCTCCAGCGGGACGGCCTCGCCGCTGCCGGAGCCGAAGGTGTAGTCCGCGGCGGAGCCGTCGTAGCCGCCGACCGTGTACATCGCGGCCTTGGCCTCCTCGGTGGGCTCCACCCGGATGTTGCGGTACTGGGGCATGCCCGTACCGGCCGGGATGAGCTTACCGATGATGACGTTCTCCTTGAGGCCGAGCAGCGAGTCCGACTTGGCGTGGATCGCCGCGTCGGTGAGGACTCGCGTCGTCTCCTGGAAGGACGCCGCCGACAGCCAGGACTCGGTGGCCAGCGAGGCCTTGGTGATGCCCATCAGGACCGGACGGCCGGAGGCCGGCTGGCCACCCTCCGCCACGGTCTGCCGGTTCATCGCCTCGAAGCGCGGCCGCTCGACCAGCTCGCCGGGCAGCAGCTCGGTGTCGCCCGACTCGAGCACGTTCACGCGCTTGAGCATCTGCCGGACGATGACCTCGATGTGCTTGTCGTGGATCGACACACCCTGCGAGCGGTAGACCTGCTGCACCTCGTCCACGAGGTGGAGCTGGACGGCCCGCGGGCCGAGGATCCGCAGGACCTCGTTCGGGTTGCGCGCACCGGCGATCAGCAGCTGACCGACGTCCACGCGCTGTCCCTCGGAGACCAGCAGCCGCGACCGCATCGAGACCGGGTACGCGATCTCCTCGGAGCCGTCGTCCGGAGTGATGACGATCTTGCGGGTCTTGTCGGTCTCGTCGATCCGCACCCGGCCCGCGACCTCGCTGATCGGGGCGACACCCTTGGGGATGCGCGCCTCGAAGAGCTCCTGGACACGCGGCAGACCATGGGTGATGTCCGCGCCCGCCACACCACCGGTGTGGAAGGTACGCATGGTCAGCTGGGTGCCGGGCTCACCGATCGACTGGGCCGCGATGATGCCGACGGCCTCGCCGACGTCCACGAGCTTGCCGGTGGCCAGCGAGCGGCCGTAGCAGGTCGCGCAGACACCGATCTTGGCCTCGCAGACCAGCGTGCTGCGGGTCCGGACCGTCTCGATGCCGGCGTTGACCAGCGCGGTGACGGTGTCGTCGTTGATGTCGACGCCCGCCGCGGCGACGAGCTTGCCGTCCACCTCGACGTCCTCGGCCAGGATGCGGCCGTGCACGTTGCTCTCGGCGTTCTCGGCCTTGACCAGGGCGCCCTGGGAGTCGCGCTCGCCCACGTGCAGCGGGACGGCGCGGTCGGTGCCGCAGTCGATCTCGCGCACGATGACGTCCTGGGCGACGTCGACGAGACGACGCGTCAGGTAGCCGGAGTCGGCGGTCCGCAGGGCGGTGTCCGCCAGACCCTTCCGCTGGCCGTGGGTCGAGATGAAGTACTCCAGCACCGACAGGCCCTCGCGGAAGGAGGACTTGATCGGCCGCGGGATCGTCTCGCCCTTGGTGTTGGACACCAGGCCGCGGATGCCGGCGATCTGCCGCACCTGCATGCGGTTGCCGCGGGCACCGGAGTTGACCATCATCCAGACCGGGTTGGTCGCCGGGAACGCGTTGACCATGTCGGTCTCGACGTCCGCCGTCGCGTGGGTCCAGATCTCGATGAGCTCCTGACGGCGCTCCTCGTCGGTGATCAGACCACGGTCGTACTCCCGCTGGACCTTGTCGGCGCGCCGCTCGTACGACTCCATGATGGCGGCCTTGTTCGGCGGCGCCACGACGTCCTCGATGGAGATCGTGACACCGGCGCGGGTCGCCCAGTGGAAGCCGGCGTCCTTGAGCGCGTCGAGCGCGTTGGCCACGTCCACCTTCGGGTACCGCTCGGCCAGCTCGTTGACGATCGCCGAGAGCTGCTTCTTGCCGACCTGGTAGTTCACGAAGGGGTAGTTGGCGGGCAGCGTCTGGTTGAACAGGCACCGGCCCAGCGTGGTCTCCAGCCGGATCGCGTCACCGGCCTCCCAGCCCTCCGGGGCCTCCCAGCCGCGCGGCGGCGGGACGTCCTTGAGCCGCACCTGGATCTTGGCCTGGATGTCCAGCTCGTGCCGGTCGTGGGCCATGAGGGCCTCCGACACGGTGGTGAACACCCGGCCCTCGCCCTGGCCGCCCTCCTTCTCGGTGGTCAGCCAGTACAGACCGATGACCATGTCCTGGGTGGGCATCGTCACCGGCTTGCCGTCCGCCGGCTTGAGGATGTTGTTGGTGGACAGCATCAGGATCCGCGCCTCGGCCTGGGCCTCGGCCGACAGCGGCAGGTGCACCGCCATCTGGTCGCCGTCGAAGTCCGCGTTGAACGCGGTGCAGACGAGCGGGTGGATCTGGATGGCCTTGCCCTCGACCAGCTGCGGCTCGAAGGCCTGGATGCCCAGGCGGTGCAGTGTGGGCGCGCGGTTGAGCAGCACCGGGTGCTCGGTGATGACCTCTTCCAGCACGTCCCACACGACCGGCTTGGACCGCTCGACCATCCGCTTGGCGGACTTGATGTTCTGCGCGTGGTTGAGATCGACCAGGCGCTTCATCACGAACGGCTTGAACAGCTCCAGCGCCATCTGCTTGGGCAGGCCGCACTGGTGCAGCCTGAGCTGCGGGCCGACGACGATGACCGAACGGCCGGAGTAGTCGACGCGCTTGCCGAGCAGGTTCTGCCGGAAACGGCCCTGCTTGCCCTTCAGCATGTCGCTCAGGGACTTCAGCGGGCGGTTGCCGGGGCCGGTGACCGGACGGCCGCGGCGGCCGTTGTCGAACAGGGCGTCGACGGCCTCCTGGAGCATCCGCTTCTCGTTGTTCACGATGATCTCGGGCGCGCCGAGGTCGAGCAGACGCTTGAGCCGGTTGTTCCGGTTGATGACCCGGCGGTACAGGTCGTTCAGGTCCGAGGTGGCGAAGCGGCCACCGTCGAGCTGGACCATCGGCCGCAGGTCCGGCGGGATCACCGGGATGCAGTCGAGGACCATGCCGCTCGGGGAGTTGCGGGTGTTGAGGAACGCCGCGACGACCTTGAGCCGCTTGAGTGCGCGGGCCTTCTTCTGGCCCTTGCCGCTGCGGATGGTCTCCCGCAGGTTCTCCGCCTCGGCCTCCAGGTCGAAGCCGCCCAGCCGCTCCTGGATGGCCTGGGCGCCCATGCCGCCGCGGAAGTAGCGGCCGAACCGGTCGCGCATCTCGCGGTAGAGCAGCTCGTCGCCCTCCAGGTCCTGGACCTTGAGGTTCTTGAAGCGGCTCCAGACCTCCTCCAGCCGGTCCAGCTCGCGCTGGGCCCGGTCACGGAGCTGGCGCATCTCACGGTCGGCGCCCTCGCGCACCTTGCGGCGGGCGTCGCCCTTGGCGCCGGAGGCCTCCAACTCGGCCAGGTCGGCCTCGAGCTTCTTCTGGCGGGCCTCGATGTCGGCGTCACGGCGCTGCTCGACGTGCTGCCGCTCGACGGAGATCTTCGCCTCCAGCGACGGCAGGTCGCGGTCACGCATCTCGTTGTCGACATGCGTGATCATGTAGGCCGCGAAGTAGATGACCTTCTCCAGGTCCTTCGGGGCCAGGTCGAGCAGGTAACCGAGGCGCGACGGGACGCCCTTGAAGTACCAGATGTGGGTGACCGGGGCGGCCAGCTCGATGTGGCCCATCCGCTCACGGCGCACCTTGGCGCGCGTGACCTCGACGCCACAGCGCTCACAGATGATGCCCTTGAAGCGGACGCGCTTGTACTTACCGCAGTAGCACTCCCAGTCCCGGGTCGGACCGAAGATCTTCTCGCAGAAGAGCCCGTCCTTTTCCGGCTTGAGGGTGCGGTAGTTGATGGTCTCCGGCTTCTTCACCTCGCCGTGCGACCACTGCCTGATGTCGTCGGCGGTCGCGAGGCCGATGCGCAGCTCGTCGAAGAAGTTGACGTCGAGCACTAGATAATCCCCTTTTGAATCAGACCTCGTCGACGGTCATCGCGCCCTCGTGGGGACGCCGGGACAGGTCGATGCCAAGCTCTTCTGCCGCGCGGAAGACATCCTCGTCGGTGTCCCTCATCTCGATCGACATGCCGTCGCTCGAAAGGACCTCGACGTTCAGGCAGAGCGACTGCATCTCCTTGATGAGAACCTTGAAGGACTCGGGAATGCCCGCCTCTGGGATGTTCTCGCCCTTGACGATGGCCTCGTAGACCTTCACCCGGCCCAGGACGTCGTCGGACTTGATCGTCAGCAGCTCCTGCAGGGCGTACGCCGCGCCGTAGGCCTCGAGGGCCCACACCTCCATCTCGCCGAAGCGCTGGCCGCCGAACTGCGCCTTACCACCCAGCGGCTGCTGGGTGATCATCGAGTACGGGCCGGTCGAGCGAGCGTGGATCTTGTCGTCGACCAGGTGCAGCAGCTTGAGGATGTAGATGTAGCCGACCGAGATCGGGTGCGGGAACGGCTCGCCGGAGCGGCCGTCGAACAGCCGGGCCTTGCCGTTCTCCCCCACCATGCGGGAGCCGTCCCGGTTGAGCAGTGTGCTGTCGAGCAGGCCGACGATCTCCTCCTCGTGGGCGCCGTCGAAGACCGGCGTGGCGACCTTGGTCCAGGGCTCGACCCTGTCCATCTCCTTCTCACGCAGGCGCTCGGCCCAGGCCTCCTCGATGCCGCTGACGTCCCATCCGCGGGCGGCGATCCACCCGAGATGGGTCTCCAGCACCTGGCCGACGTTCATCCGGCCGGGCACGCCCAGCGGGTTGAGGACGATGTCGACAGGGGTGCCGTCCTCCAGGAACGGCATGTCCTCCACCGGAAGGATCTTGGAGATGACACCCTTGTTGCCGTGGCGGCCGGCGAGCTTGTCGCCGTCGGTGATCTTGCGCTTCTGCGCCACGTACACGCGGACCAGCTCGTTCACGCCCGGAGGAAGCTCGTCGCCCTCCTCGCGGCTGAACACCCGGACGCCGATGACCTTGCCGGACTCGCCGTGCGGCACCTTCAGGGAGGTGTCGCGGACCTCGCGGGCCTTCTCACCGAAGATCGCGCGAAGCAGGCGCTCCTCGGGGGTCAGCTCCGTCTCACCCTTGGGGGTGACCTTCCCGACGAGGATGTCGCCGGTCACCACCTCGGCGCCGATGCGGATGATGCCCCGCTCGTCGAGGTCGGCAAGCGCGTCCTCGGAGGCGTTGGGGATGTCCCGCGTGATCTCCTCGGGGCCCAGCTTGGTGTCGCGGGCGTCGACCTCGTGCTCCTCGATGTGGATCGAGGAGAGCACGTCGTCCTGCACCAGGCGCTGGGACAGGATGATCGCGTCCTCGTAGTTGTGGCCCTCCCACGGCATGAACGCCACGAGCAGGTTCTTGCCGAGCGCCATCTCGCCGTTGTCGGTGCACGGACCGTCCGCGATGACCTGGCCCTGCTCGACCCGGTCGCCCTCGGCCACGATCGGCTTCTGGTTGAAGCAGGTGCCCTGGTTCGACCGCTTGAACTTCGCGACCCGGTACGTCGTACGGGTGCCGTCGTCGTTCATCACGGTGACGTAGTCGGCGGAGACCTCCTCGACCACACCGGCCTTCTCGGCGCTGATGACGTCACCGGCGTCGGTGGCGGCGCGGTACTCCATGCCGGTGCCGACCAGCGGGGCCTCGCTCTTCAGCAGGGGCACCGACTGGCGCTGCATGTTCGAGCCCATGAGCGCGCGGTTGGCGTCGTCGTGCTCGAGGAACGGGATCATGGCGGTCGCGACCGACACCATCTGGCGCGGCGAGACGTCCATGTAGTCCACCTCGGACGGGTGGACGGCCTCGAACTCGCCGCCCTTGCGGCGGGCGAGCACCCGGGACTCGGCGAAGCTGCCGTCGGCGTTCAGGACCGTGTTGGCCTGGGCGACGACGTGCCGGTCCTCCTCGTCGGCGGTGAGGTAGTCGATCTCGTAGGTGACGCGGCCGTCCACCACCCGGCGGTACGGCGTCTCGACGAAGCCGAACGAGTTGACCCGCCCGAAGGACGACAGCGAGCCGATCAGACCGATGTTCGGGCCTTCCGGCGTCTCGATCGGGCACATGCGGCCGTAGTGCGAGGGGTGCACGTCGCGGACCTCGAAGCCGGCCCGCTCACGGGACAGACCACCGGGACCGAGGGCCGACAGACGCCGCTTGTGCGTCAGGCCGGCCAGCGGGTTGGTCTGGTCCATGAACTGCGACAGCTGGGAGGTGCCGAAGAACTCCTTGATCGACGCCACGACCGGGCGGATGTTGATCAGGGTCTGCGGCGTGATCGCCTCGACGTCCTGGGTCGTCATGCGCTCGCGGACGACGCGCTCCATGCGGGCCAGGCCCAGCCGGACCTGGTTCTGGATGAGCTCGCCCACCGTGCGCAGACGGCGGTTGCCGAAGTGGTCGATGTCGTCGGTCTCGACGACGACCGACCCGTTCTCGCCCATCGTCTCCTCGCCGGCGTGCAGCCGGACGATGTACTCGATGGTCGCGACGATGTCCTCGTCGGTCAGCGTGCCCTGGGTGATGTCGGAGCCGACGCCCAGCTTCTTGTTGATCTTGTAGCGGCCGACCTTGGCGAGGTCGTAGCGCTTGTGGTTGAAGTACAGGTTCTCCAGCAGCGCCTGCGCCGACTCCTTGGTCGGCGGCTCGCCCGGCCGCAGCTTCCGGTAGATGTCGAGCAGCGCGTCGTCCTGGCCGGAGGTGTGGTCCTTCTCCAGGGTGGCCCGCATCGACTCGTACTGGCCGAAACGCTCCAGAATCTGGTCGCTGGTCCAGCCCAGCGCCTTCAGCAGCACGGTGACCGGCTGCTTGCGCTTGCGGTCGATGCGCACGCCGACGCTGTCCCGCTTGTCGATCTCGAACTCGAGCCACGCGCCGCGCGACGGGATCACCCGGCAGCCGAACAGGTCCTTGTCGGAGGTCTTGTCGACAGAGCGGTCGAAGTAGACACCCGGCGACCGGACGAGCTGCGAGACCACCACGCGCTCGGTGCCGTTGATGATGAAGGTGCCCTTCGAGGTCATGAGCGGGAAGTCGCCCATGAACACCGTCTGGCTCTTGATCTCACCTGTGGTGTTATTGATGAACTCCGCCGTGACGAACATCGGGGCGGAGTAGGTCATGTCCTTGTCTTTGCACTCATCTACGGAGTACTTGGGTGGCTCGAACCTGTGATCCCGGAACGACAGGGACATGGTTCCGGAGAAGTCCTCGATCGGACTGATCTCCTCGAAGATCTCTTCGAGACCTGATTGGGCCGGAACGTCCTTGCGCCCGGCCTGGCGAGCCGCCTCGACCCGGCCCTTCCATCTCTCGTTCCCGAGCAACCAGTCGAACGACTCGGTCTGCAGGGCGAGAAGGTCGGGTACTTCGAGCGGCTCCTCGATTCGTGCGAATGACACGGTACGGGGACCGGCGGGTACGGCGGAGGCGTTGCGCGAGGCTGCCAACAGATGTCCTTCCGAGGGCTCGCGGACTGACTACACGCACGCCAGACGACCAAGATCAGAGGTTACTCAGAGAAGCGGTCGTCAAAGGGCAGCGCAAAGGGGCAGTGTAGCCGATCGGCATACACCTGTCCACTCCGCTCTCGCTCTGCGCTCCACGTTGCTGGCAGCATCACCCGTCCGCGCCGAAACGTCAAGCCCGAGAGCCGACATTTCGCCTAACCGACAGGGGTCACGCTGGGTTTTCCCGCCCTCGGGACCATAGCGAACGCCGGGGATCCAGTCCCTACCCGGGACCGGAGACGGGTAACGCTCAGTCACGCGAACGGCCCAACGCTGACCGTGGGTCTACGCTGCCGTGCCCTTGAATACCCATCTACAACCCTGGCTCAAACGCCTTCTTTGCTAACAATTTAGCCACGCGCTCAGGGGGCGGGCGTGTCCCCCAGAAGGGTGGACAGCCGGGAGGCCCGCCAGCCGTCGCCCTGCGTCACCATCACCAGACGCGCCCTGCCCTGGCTGACCTGCTGCTTCGGCTCTTCCTCGCCCCCGCCGGACCGTGTCGTGACCATGTTCACGAACAGCAGCACGCGGACCTCGTCGGGCGTCGCCGACTCCACGCCCGCGGCCGCCACGACGGTCTGCTGGACCGTCCGCCGCTCCCGCGCCTCCGGGCCCAGCGTCGCCGCGAGCGTGCGGTAGTGCTCGGCCAGCTCCCCGGTCGCGTGGCCGCCCGCCCGCGCCATGTCCCGGTCGATCGTACGGTAGTCGTACGACAGCATGTCGGGGGCGTACGACCGGGCGGCCGCGAGGGCCTCGCGGGCGGCCGTGTCGGCGGCCTGGAGACGGCGCAGGTCCAGCAGCAGCCACACGGCGGCGACGGCCAGCCCCACGGCGGCGAGCGCCGGCAGCGCCCGAAGCAGGCGCCTCACTGCACCAGCTCCGCCCGGGAGACCAGCCACAGACCCGACGCCTTGGTCACGTCCATCCGCCAGCGGAAGAAGCGCTCCTCCGGCGCGGCCTTCCTGCCGTCCTCCCAGTGGATCACCGCGTCGGCGACGACCAGGACCTGCGCCGTACGCCGGTCCCCGGCGATGGAGGCGAGCGCGGAGGCCCGCAGGACGCCCGTCTGGACGGCCTTGTTCTTCAGCGTGGCGGACCTCAGGGCCGCCTGACCCGCGGCGTAGCGCGCCCTCTCCGTGCCGGTGGAGGTGGCCAGCGCGCGTTTGATGTCGTCGTCGATGCGGTGGTGGTCGATCGTCATGAGGCTCACGGCGTGCGCCATGGCGGCCCGGACCGCCATCTGCCGGTCCTGCACGGCCGCCTCGGCCTCCGTACGGGCCCCGGCGAGGCGCTGGACCACCAGGGCCAGCACGACCGCGACGAGGACGAGCCCGACGGTCAGCGCGCGCCGCATCCCCGTCCACCTCCCCCAGCACCCGACCGTCTCGGCCTGATCACGTCGCGCCGGATCCTACGTCCCGACCATAGATCAACGGGCCCGCCCTGCCCATAGGGTCTGGATTCCGTAGGGGTCCGGGCACGCGAAAGGGGCGGTCCCATCCGGCACCTGGATGGACCCGCCCCTTCGGTGAAGCGTGAGAACTACTTGACCGTGACGGTCGCGCCGGCGCCCTCCAGGGCGGCCTTCGCCTTCTCGGCCTGCTCCTTGTTGACCTTGCCGTCGAAGACGGGCTTCGGAGCGCCGTCCACGAGGTCCTTGGCCTCCTTGAGGCCCAGGCTCGTCAGGGCCCGGATCTCCTTGATGACCTGGATCTTCTTGTCGCCGGCGGCCTCGAGGATGACGTCGAACTCGTCCTGCTCCTCGGCCTCCTCGGCGGCGGCACCGGCGCCACCGGCGGCCGGGGCGGCGGCGACGGCGACCGGGGCGGCGGCCTTGACGTCGAAGGTCTCCTCGAAGACCTTCACGAAGTCGGACAGCTCAAGGAGAGTCATCTCCTTGAAGGTCTCGAGCAGCTCGTCGGTGCTGAGCTTCGCCATGATGTTCCTCCAGTGGATCTAGCAGAAAACGTGTAAGGGGACCGCGGTGCGCGCTTCCCCCGCCCGCTGCGCGGACCTACTCGCCGGCCTCTTCGCGCTTGGCGCGCAGAGCCTCGGCCAGTCGAGCCATGGTGGTGGGCAGCGCGGCGAAGGTGGCGGCAGCCTGGGACTGCTTGGCCTTCAGCGCACCGGCCAGCTTCGCGAGGAGCACCTCACGGGACTCAAGGTCGGCAAGCTTGGTGATCTCGTCGGGGGTCATCGACTTGCCGTCGACGACGCCACCCTTGATCACCAGGAGGGGGTTGGCCTTGGCGAAGTCACGCAGCCCCTTGGCCGCCTCCACCACGTCGCCCTTGACGAACGCGATGGCGGTCGGGCCCTGGAACAGGTCGTCCAGAGCGGTGATCCCGGCGTTGTTGGCCGCGATCTTGGTCAGCGTGTTCTTCGCCACGGCGAACTTCGCATTCCCACCGAGAGAAACACGCAGCTGCTTGAGCTGCGCGACGGTGAGACCGCGGTATTCGGTCAGAACGGCGGCGCTGGATCCCTCGAACTCGCTCTTGAGCTCGGAGATCGCGACGCTCTTCTCCGCCTTCGCCATGGGCCTCCTTCCAGATGTGCCGCCGGCGGAAGGCCCTCGGAAAACAGACAAGCCCCGGCGCAGGCGCACGGGGCTTGGGCGGACATCACACGTCCTCAAGCGTCTCCACACCTACGCGGGCCGTCCACTCACGTGGATCCTTCAGTCATCGGGCTGCACGCCCGGTGACGACCGGCGGTCTTCGGCAGGAGACAGACTACGTTGTCAACCGTCAGGACGGCAAATCGGCGGTGGCGCGCTGCGGCAGCTCGCCCACCTGGTCGGCCGCCGGCGCCTTGATGGAGACCGGCTCGTTGAACGACTTGAACATCGCCGTGGCCTTGAACGCGCCGGCGTCCGGCTTGCCGCCGTTCAGCTCGACCTTCCGCGGCAGGCCCTGGGCGTCGATCCACGCGTCGAACTTGACGTCCTTGGCGCCGGCCAGCTCGCCGCGCAGCTGCGAGCGCTGGTCGTCGGACAGCTGCTTGACCGCCTCGTCCACCGGGAACGTGCCCGCGTAGTGGGTCGTGTCCACCCCGCCGACCTGCTCGCTGCCCACCGACTTGACGTCCTTGGACGCCGTGAGCAGCGCGGTGCTGGTCTTCAGGTCGAACTGCCGGGCCTGGGCGAGGTACTGGTCGACGTCCACGCCCGCCTGCGAGCCGAGCTGCTTCAGGTCGAGCCTGATCCACGGCTTGGTGGCGCCCAGCAGGTTCTTGAGCATGTCGACCTTGACGTACGCCACTTCGCCGTCGACGATGACCCGCACGCCGCCGGGCAGGTTCTGGCCGTTGAACGACACCTGGCTCAGGTTGATGTCCGTGGCGACCTGCGGGCTCTTCTGGTAGAGCATCGTGCCCTGCACGACCCCCGCCTGGGCACCCTTGGCGTCGGTGACGTTGACCACGAGATCCGCGGCGTACGTGTTGACGTCGTCGGCCTTCTGCGCGCTCTGCTGCAGGACCTCGGACGCCGAGAGCGTGACGTTCTCGAGAGACGGAGTCGCGGTCGTCCCGCATCCCGCGACCGTGATCGCGGCAACCGCCCCCGCGGCCACTAGTAGTCGTCGCATTTTTCCATCCCTTTCTGGGTTCCCCCTTTACCTGCCCTTGACCCTATTCGCCTAACGCCCTCCGTGCGTCGCGCCTGTCGCAACCCTCATGACATGTGCACAAAACCTCCACATGCGCATGGACAGACAGAAGCCCCCGCCCGATGTCTCGGGCGGGGGCTTCCGTCAGGCTCGGCGGCCTGTCCGGCCGTCGTGGAACGGTCAGGCGTCGATCTCGGCGGTCATCGCCCGCGTCACGTTCGGGTCGACCGGGATGCCGGGGCCCATGGACGTGGTGAAGGTGACCTTCTTGAGGTAGCGGCCCTTGGCGGCCGACGGCTTGAGACGAAGCACCTCGTCCAGCGCGGCGGCGTAGTTCTCCACCAGCTGGCGGTCGTCGAAGGACGCCTTGCCGATGATGAAGTGCAGGTTCGCGTGCCGGTCGACGCGGAACTCGATCTTGCCGCCCTTGATGTCCGTCACGGCCTTGGCCACGGCGGGCGTCACGGTGCCGGTCTTGGGGTTCGGCATGAGGCCACGGGGGCCGAGCACGCGGCCCAGGCGGCCGACCTTGCCCATCATGTCCGGCGTCGCGACGACGGCGTCGAAGTCCAGACGGCCCTTCGACACCTCGTCGATCAGCTCGTCGGAGCCGACGATGTCGGCGCCCGCCGCGCGGGCCTCCTCGGCACGGTCACCGGTCGCGAAGACCAGGACCCGGGCGGTCTTGCCGGTGCCGTGCGGGAGGTTGACGGTGCCGCGGACCATCTGGTCGGCCTTGCGCGGGTCGACGCCCAGCCGCAGGGCCACCTCGACGGTGGCGTCGAACTTCGTGGTCGCGGTCTTCTTGGCCAGCCGCACACCGTCCAGCGGGGCGTACAGGGCCGCGCGGTCGACCTCGGCCGCCGCGTTCTTCCAGCTCTTGCTGCGCTTCACTTCATACTCCTAAGGAGATCGTGGTCCGGGCCGCGCATCGGCCCTCCCACAGCGTTTGATTGCCTCGCCTCCGGCGAGGCGGCTCGGGGCGCCCGCAGTCTCGGTCGTGCTGGAGGCACGCGATAGGCGCTTCCCTCGGTGCGTGCTCGCTCGTTCCTCGCTCCGCGCGCTCCTCAGTCCAGACGCGGCCGCGCCCCTCGCGGGCTACTCGGCGATGGTGATGCCCATGGAGCGGGCGGTGCCGGCGATGATCTTCTCGGCGGCCTCGACGTCGTTGGCGTTGAGGTCCTGCATCTTGGTCTCGGCGATCTGGCGAAGCTGCTCGCGGGTCAGCTTGCCCACCTTGTCCTTGTGCGGGTTCGCGCTGCCCTTCTGCAGACCGGCGGCCTTCTTGATCAGCTCGGGCGCCGGCGGCGTCTTCGTGATGAAGGTGAAGCTGCGGTCTTCGAAGATGGTGATCTCAACGGGGATGATGTTGCCCCGCTGGGACTCCGTCGCCGCGTTGTACTGCTTGACGAAGTCCATGATGTTGACGCCGTGCGGACCGAGCGCGGTACCGACCGGCGGCGCGGGGGTGGCCTGGCCAGCGGGAAGCTGGACCTTCACCAGGGCCGCGACTTTCTTCTTTGGAGGCATTAGTCCTTCTCCGGGTCCTTGGTCCTACAAAAGCCTCACGGCACGCCGGAACACGGCGTGCGTGAGGACGGCTATCGAGTCTACGCGAGCCGGTCAGATCTTCGAGACCTGGTTGAACGACAGCTCAACCGGGGTCTCCCGGCCGAAGATGGAGACGAGGACCTTGAGCTTCTGCGACTCGGCACTGATCTCGCTCACCGTGGCCGGAAGCGTGGCGAACGGCCCGTCCATGACGGTGACCGACTCGCCGACCTCGAAGTCGACGGTCGCGGTGGTCGTCTTGGCCGCGGCCTTCTTGACTTCCTCGGACGGCTCCGGGGCGAGCAGCTTGGCGACCTCGTCGAGGTTCAGCGGGCTCGGCTTGTTGGACAGCCCGACGAAGCCGGTCACACCGGGCGTGTTGCGCACGGCGGCCCAGGACTCGTCGGACAGCTCCATCCGGACCAGCACGTAACCGGGAAGCACCCGCTCCTTGATCGGAGTCTTCTTGCCGCCCTTGAACTCGGTGATCGTGTGGGTCGGCACCTCGACCTGGAAGATGAAGTCCTCCATGTTGAGGGACCCGATACGGCTCTCGATGTTCTGCTTCACGCGGTTCTCGTAACCGGCGTAGGAGTGGATGACGTACCACTCGCCGAACTGACCGCGAAGCTGGCGCTTGAACTCCTCGACCGGGTCGACATCGGGGAGGACGTCGCCGTCCTCGTCGACCTGTGCGGCGGCCTCGGCCGAGTCTTCGCCGCCGTCACCGCCGTCAGAGTCGGCGGCCGTGGTCTCCTCGACCTCTTCTACGGCCTCGTCCTGCTCGGTGCCCCACTCGTCATGCTCGTCATGGGAGCGGTCGGCCGGCATCGGGGACTCGGACACGGGACTCTTCCTTCTTCGCTTGGTGTCGTGGACGTGCTACGACGTCTCGGGCCGGATCAGGATCCGCCGAAGACCCACAGCACAGCCTTACCCAGCACGGTGTCGATCCCGAAAACGAGCGCAACCATAATCACGACGAAGACCAGGACGACCACCGTGTAAGAGATCAGCTCAGTGCGCCTCGGCCAGATGACCTTACGCAACTCGGCGACGACCTGCCGGTAGAACAGAGCGGGCGAGGTACGCCTTGCCTTCTTCTCGCCGGTTGGCTTACCGGGCTTTCCAGCGGTCTCGCCGCGGGTGTCGATCGCCACAGTCCTCACCTGATCCGTCGTGTCCGTCGCAGCTTGCGGCGCGCTTTCACGCCATTGTTGCGCGGACCGCACTCCGCAGGGCACGAGGGACTCGAACCCCCAACCGCCGGTTTTGGAGACCGGTGCGCTACCAATTGCGCTAGTGCCCTAGGCCGTGCACCACGATACCCGAGAAACGCGTTGACGCATCCGTCCGTTGCTCACGTGGCCCACTAGTCGGTGAAGTGTACGCGGGAATCACCACTCCGTCGAACCAGAACGCTCGCACGCCGTCCGGAGACGCCCCGGCAGCGCTCCGGTTCGGACCCAAAGTTACCGTGCGGACCCGCCCGCGGGCCGGATATGGATGCGAAACCGCGCGGCGCGTCTGGAACGATGGAGGCATGACCCGACCTCGCATCTCCGCACGCATATCCGCGATCTCCGAGTCCGCGACTCTGGCCGTGGACGCCAAGGCCAAGGCGATGAAGGCGGCCGGTCGGCCGGTCATCGGCTTCGGCGCCGGCGAGCCCGATTTCCCCACTCCCGGCTACATCGTCGAGGCGGCCGTCGAGGCGTGCCGGAACCCCAGGTTCCACAAGTACACGCCCGCCGGGGGCCTGCCCGAGCTCCGGCAGGCGATCGCCGACAAGACACTGCGTGACAGCGGGTTCCGGGTCGAGGCCGCCCAGGTCCTGGTGACGAACGGCGGCAAGCAGGCGGTCTACGAGGCGTTCGCCACCCTGCTCGACCCCGGTGACGAGGTGCTGGTCGTGGCGCCGTACTGGACGACGTACCCGGAGGCGATCAAGCTCGCGGGCGGCGTCCAGGTCGACGTGGTCACCGACGAGACGACCGGCTACCTCGCCTCGGTCGAACAGTTCGAGGAGAAGCTGACCGACCGCACGAAGGCGCTGCTGTTCGTGTCGCCGTCCAACCCGACGGGGGCCGTCTACTCCCCCGCCCAGGTCGAGGAGATCGGCCGCTGGGCGCTGGACAAGGGCCTGTGGGTCGTCACCGACGAGATCTACGAGCACCTGGTCTACGGCGGGACGGAGTTCTCCAGCATCGCCACCGCCGTGCCGGAGCTGCGCGACCGGGTCGTCGTGCTGAACGGCGTGGCCAAGACGTACGCGATGACCGGCTGGCGGGTGGGCTGGCTGATCGGCCCGTCCGACGTGGTCAAGGCGGCCACCAACCTGCAGTCCCACGCCACCTCGAACGTCTCCAACGTCGCGCAGGCCGCCGCGCTCGCCGCGGTCTCCGGCGACCTGTCGGCCGTCGCCGAGATGCGCACGGCCTTCGACCGGCGCCGCCAGACGATGGTCCGGATGCTCAACGAGATCCCCGGCGTGGTCTGCCCCGAGCCGTTCGGCGCGTTCTACGCGTACCCGTCGGTGAAGGCGCTGCTCGGCAAGGAGATCCGCGGCAGGCGCCCGGCGTCGTCGGCCGAGCTGGCCGAGCTCATCCTGGAGGAGGCCGAGGTCGCGCTGGTGCCCGGTGAGGCCTTCGGCACCCCGGGCTACTTCCGTCTCTCCTACGCCCTGGGCGACGACGACCTGGCCGAGGGCGTCAGCCGGCTGGCCAAGCTCCTGTCCGAGGCGCACTAGCACTTCGCCCACCCGGCACGAAGGCCCGGCCCCCACGCGGGACCGGGCCTTCGCCATGCCTGCGACAAGGTGAAACGACGGGTTGCGGCCGAACCGCCGTGGCCGCGTTCAGGACCAGAGGACGCAGATGGGCGCCGCGACGATTCTCTCGTCCAGTTCGATGACACGCGGACCGGTGTGCAGCACGACACCGGCCACGAAGCGATCGCCCAGTTCGTCCCGCAACCACCGCAGGTGCTTCGCGTCGTCGTGCCGCGGAGTGGCGGCGGCCTTCACCTCGATCCCGATCACTCGTCCCATGCCGAGCTCCAGGATGATGTCGACCTCGTGCCGTCCCTGGTCCTGCCGCAGATGGTAGATGCGGGGCCGGCTGTCGCAGACCGGCGCCTCCGCGCGCAGTTGCTGAACCACGAAGGTGTCGAGCAACCGGCCGAGCAGATCGCCGTCGCGGAGGATCGCTCGTTCGTCCACCCGCAGCAGGGCCGCGACCAGTGCAGGGTCGACGAGATAGCGCTTGGACCCGCGGATCAACCGCTTCAGGCGATTGCTGAACCAGGCGGGAACCTTGTCGGCGACCAGGAGATCGCGGAGGAGGCGCTCATACGCCTCTCCCGTACGGGCGTTCACGGCGGCCGCGTCATAGAGCGTCTTGTCCGTGACCACACCGGCGGTGTTCAGAGCCAGCGCCTCCATGTACGCCCGGAGACGGACCGGGTCGCGCCGTCCGTCGAGTGTCTCGATGTCCCGCGTCAAGGTCTGCTCGATGTAGCTGTCCAGCCACCGGGCCCGCACCGAAGGCGGCATCCACTGAGCCTCGGGGAAGCCGCTGCGCAACGCCAGATCCACATAGTCGGCCAGATCGGGCGGCTGCGCCGGTGTGGCGAGTTCCCGCACCCGTCCCTGCGCGAGCAGATCGGCGAAAGCGGGTCTCCTCGTGTTGCGCTCAAGCTCCTTGACCGCGAGTCCCATCATGTCGATGCGGACCACCCGTCCCGTGCCGGGCCAGGTCCGGCCGCCGAAGTCGGACCATACGGAGCCTGTGAGGATGAATCGGCCCGGGCGGTGGTCGCCGTCCACCGCACGCTTCACCGCTCCGAGCACGTCCGGCACGATCTGCCACTCGTCCAGCAGGACCGGCTCCGCAAGCCGTCCCAGGGCCGCATCCGGATCGGCGAGGAAGGCGGCGTTCTCCCTGTCCCGGTCGAGCCGCACCACGGTTTCGACGTGCCGGACGGCCGTGGTGGTCTTGCCCGTGGCCCGCGGGCCGACCAGCATGATCGCGGGTAGCGTCCGAAAGAGTTCATCGATGATCGGATCCACCATGCGCGGGATGTAGGAATCACGGCTCACGCAGGCACGTTACCAATTTGACCCAGTGCTGAGTACCAATCTCCCCCGGCTCTGAGTACAAATTCGACCCACGTCATGGTGCGACGACGACCCAGTCGGGGGTGGGCCACGCCTCCGGTTCGGAGAGCCGGCCGGAGGCGTCGCGGGGCGGAGTGTCAGCGGTCGAGAGCGACGCCGGCGGCGATCTTCCGCAGTTCCCGGTCGGCCGCGGCCCGGCCGATCTTCGCCTCGTAGTCGGGGCTCATCATCACCTCGATCCCGACGCCGGGAGCGAGGGTCCACGTGATCGTCCGGGTGCCCCCGTCATTGATCTCGTCGCCGCCCTCCGACAGGCTGATCAGGTACGCCTTCTTTCCGTCGACGTCGACCGGCTTGGCGCCCTGCCCGGCGTAGCCTCTCAGCCGCTTCGCGAACAGGCTCGCCGCCGCCTTCCGGTAGACGATCATCTGGACGCTGTACACGCCGGGCTCAAGCCCCGGCTCCACCCAGCTCGTGGTGTAACTCTCGGTGCCGAACCCGTCCTTGCCGGACCACTTGCCCCATTCGAGGTCCTTGGGCAGGTAACCGACGTGGACGCCGCCGAGGGTCCGGCCGTCCCCGAGGTCGCCGAGGTCCTGCGGCGTCCACGAGGTCTGCGCGTCCGGCGCGGTGTCGGACGTCGAGACGACCGTCGTCGCGATGGTGATCATGACCGCCGCCCCGGCGGGCGCGGTCGTCCCGGGGGACGGCGTCTGCGCGATGACCGTCCCCTCCGGGGCGTCGCCGGTGACGACCTTCACGATCCGCACCGTGTATCCGGCGTCGTCCAAGAGGGTCATGACGTCCTCGGCGCTCTTGCCAACCACGTCGGGGACGACGCCCTCGGGCACGGCGACCGTGTCACCGGAGCCGGTCTCGGCCGGGGCCGCCGTCTTCTTGGTGGTGACGCCGGCCCCGCTCCCCGGTCCGGCGAGGCCGCCGGCGACGGGATCGGTGCCGGGCTGGGCGGTCAGCGCCACGGGCACCCCCACCGCGACCGCCGCGGTGAGCACGGCGGCTCCCGCCGTACGAAACCGGACGGCGGCACGACGGCTGCGCCGCCGCACCGCCTGGCCCAGGGACGGCGGCGCGTGCACACCGGCGACGCGCGCGGCCATCGCGTCCCTCAGCGCCTCCTCGACGTTCATGCCGACACTCCTTCCAGGTTCTCCATTCGTGCCCGCACGCGGGCGAGGCCGCGGGCGGCCTGGCTCTTGACGGTGCCGACCGAGCAGCCGAGCAGCGCGGCGGTCTCGGCCTCCGACAGGTCCTCCCAGTAGCGGAGGACCAGTACGGCCCGCATCCGGGCCGGCAGTTTCCTGAGTTCGGCGACCAGCACGTCCCGCAGGCCGAGGTCGGGCGACTCCACCGGCGTCTCCGGCGGCTGGGCGAAGGTGATCTCCTTGATCACCCTGCGCCGCCTGGCCCTGCTGATCGCGCCGTTCACCACGACCCGTCGCGCGTACGCCTCCGGGTTGTCGTGACGGATGCGCGGCCAGTGGCGGTAGACCTTCTCCAGCGCGCTCTGGACCATGTCCTCGGCGTCGGTGGCGGAGGCGCCGCAGACGAGGATCGCGGTGCGCAGGAGGGCGGTGCTGCGCGCGGCCAGGAACTCGTCGAAGGCCGCCTCGTCTTCATCGGTCATGAGCTCCCCTTTCTCCCGTCCACAACGCGCGAGCCCGGCGGCGGGTTGAGAGCGGATACGGCAGGATATGGAGATGGCACGCCCACTCGAAACGCTCCCCAAGGCACACCTGCATCTGCACTTCACCGGCTCGATGCGGCACTCGACGCTCATCGAGCTCGCCCGGGATCAAGGCGTCCACCTGCCCGACGCGCTGGTGCAGGACTGGCCGCCGAAACTGCGGGCGACCGACGAGCGGGGCTGGTTCCGGTTCCAGCGGCTGTACGACATCGCGCGGTCCGTGCTGCGCCGCCCGGAGGACGTGTACCGGCTGCTGCGCGAGGCCGCCGAGGACGAGGCCAGGGAAGGCTCTCGCTGGCTGGAGATCCAGGTCGACCCGTCCGGGTACGCGCAGCGTTTCGGCGGGCTGACCGAGACCCTGGAGCTGATGCTCGACGCGACGGAGAAGGCGGCGCGGGCGGCGGGGATCGGGATGGCGGTGATCGTGGCCGCCAACCGTACCCGGCACATGCTCGACGCCAGGACGCTGGCCCGGCTCGCGGTGCGGTACGAGGGCCGGGGCGTGGTGGGCTTCGGGCTGTCCAACGACGAGCGGCGGGGCCGGGCCAGGGACTTCGAGCACGCCTTCCGCATCGCCAGGCGCGGGGGCCTGCTCGCCGTACCGCACGGGGGCGAACTGCTGGGGGCGGCGAGCGTCGCCGAGTGCCTCGACGAGCTGGCCGCCGACCGGATCGGGCACGGGGTGCGCGCGGCCGAGTCGCCCCGGCTGATGGAACGGCTGGCCGACCGGCAGATCACCTGTGAGGTGTGCCCGCTGTCGAACGTCGGGCTGGGGGTCGCCGAGCGGCCCGAGGACGTGCCGCTGCGGCGGCTGTTCGAGGCGGGAGTGCCGATCGCGCTCGGCGCCGACGACCCGCTGCTGTTCGGCGCCCGGCTGCTGCCGCAGTACGAGCTCGCCAGGGAGGTGTACGGCTTCGCCGACGCGGAGGTCGCCGAGCTCGCCCGGCAGTCCATCCGGTCGTCGGCCGCCCCCGAACCGGTCCGGAAGGAACTCCTGGCCGAGATCGACGCCTGGCTCGCCGCTCCCGCCTGATCTCCCCCATCCGGCCCGAGGCATCAGCGCCGCAGCAGCAGTCGCAGCACGCGCATGGCCCGGGCACGGCGGGCGGAGTCGGCGGAGAACAGGTAGACCACCGTGAGAGCGGCCGGCAGCGACAGGCCGGCGACGCCGATGGCGGCCAGCTGGGACAGGATCGTCATGGGTGTATCCCTTCGCGTAGGCGGCGTGCGCCGCCGGGACCAGCGGTCATCCCGCGGGCCCGCACGGCGACAGCCGGCCGCCGGTGATCCGGCGGTGATCCCAGGGTGAAAGACGCCGGAGGCCCGTTGACGGTTACGGCCGATCTTTGACACCACCGGACGAAGTCGTACGCCCCCTGACAGGCGCCGTACGTCCTGCGGCGGTGGCGTCACGCGAAACGCCGTGTGTTGTGCGATGGTCTGGGATGCTCGGTCCACGATGTCCGAGAACTCGTCACCCACCTCCGGTGAGGAGGCGCTGGCCGCGCTGCGCGACCGGTTACAGGAGCTGTACCGGCGCCGGGGCAGGCCCAGCTACCGCGAGCTGGCCAGGCTGACCGGCCAGGCGCTCAGCCACACCACGGTCGGCATGGTGATCCACTGCCGGAAGCTGCCGCGCCTCGGCCAGCTCGAACTCGTCGTCGAGGCTCTGGACGGCGACCCGGAGGCGTACCAGGCCCTGTGGCTCGCCGCCGACGAAGCGGACTCGGCAGCGGCGGGCACGAGCGCCCCGGCGCGACTCGGAGGGCCATACCGGCCCACCGGCACCGCATTCCCTCATACCGAAGCGATCGGCGGCGTGGCGTTCCATCCCGACGGCCGTCTCCTGGCCACGCGCACCGAGGGCAGGAACGCGACGGTGCGACTGTGGGACGTGGCCACCGGCGAACCGGTCGGCGACCCCCTCACCGCTCGCAACGGCTGGGTCCACGAGCTGGCCTTCCACCCGGACGGACACCTTCTCGCGGCCGCGGGCGACGCGGCGCTGCGTCTGTGGGACGTGACCACCGGCGAACCGGTCGGCGCCCCCCTGACCCTCCACTCCGCGGGCCACCGGACCGTTGCTTTCCACCCCGGCGGCCGACTGATCGCCGTCGGCGGAGGCGACGACACCGTGCGGCTGTGGGACGTGACCACCGGCAGACCCGCCGGCGACGTCCGTACGGGCCACAGACATCCGGTCTTCGCCATCCGGTCTCTGACCTTCCACCCGGAGGGCCGGCTGCTGGCGACCGCGGGCAACGACGCGACCGTACGGCTGTTCGATGTGATCACCGGCGAACCGGTCGGCGGACCTCTGGTCGGGCACAAGAGCGAGGTCACCGGGGTGGTCTTCCATCCGGACGGTCATCTGCTCGTGTCCACCGGCAACGACGCGACCGTGCGGCTGTGGGATGTGATGACGGGCGAACCGGTCTGCTCCCCGCTCATGGGACACATCGGCTTCGTCTCCGAACCGGCCTTCCACCCCGACGGCCGGCTGCTCGCCACCGCCGGGCTGGAGGACGGGGACGTGCGGCTGTGGGATGTGTCCGCTCACCGGCCGGTCGGCGAGCCCTTCTCCCACAGCGGCGCCGTCCGCGCGCTGGCCTTCCACCCCGACGGTCACCTGCTGGCCACCGGCGGCAACGACGCGACGCTGCGCCTGTGGCGGGGCGAGTCCACGCCCGAGCCGCACCTGTCACGCCGCCGCGCCGACCGGCTGCGCGCCCGGCTCACGGCCGTACGAGAGGATCGTGACCGGCTGGCGCGCGAGGTCGCCGCCTTGGGAGCCGCGCCGGGAGCGGAGCGCGACGGGCCGTCGCGGCAGGTGCAGCGCGGCGGCGGCCGATAGCCGGCCCCTCCGCTGCTCCCCCGCGTGTTCCGCTTCAGCGGACGGAGGAGGCGATCCGTACGGCCTCGTCGCGGCCGGGGCCCTCAAGGCGCAGCCCGACCAGGCCGTGCTGCCAGATGAGCGTGGGCCCGGCCACCCGCTCCTCCCGCGCCCGGCCCTCCGCCGAGACGTACGACACCCCGTGGTTCCGGGAGATCCACCAGCCGCCGACCGCGCTCACCTGCTCCGGCCACGGCTCGCCCAGTTCCTTGTGCCAGACGACGGTCAGCGTCCCGTCGTACTCGTCGAGCCGGATGCCCGGCCACAGCAGCGTCACGACGCGGCCGCCGTCGGCCACGCGGACGTCGGCCGGTTCGCCCAGCGCGGACGGCACGGCGACGGGGAACCGCACGGCCCGCCGCGCCTCGGCCAGCGTGACCCGGCGCTCGCCGGGGAGCGGGCCGGGCAGTCCCGTCGGCAGCGGCCCTGCGCCGCCGACGTGGATCTCCACCCCGGCGAACCGGAGCACCGACACCACCGCGGCCCGTCCCTGCGGGGTCGCGCCGAGCAGGGCCGCCACCAGCACCGCCACCAGGGCGGCCGCGAGGCGCGGCGACGGCCGCCTGAGCCACCACCTGGGCCGCCAACCGATCCGGCGAGTGGGCAGGATCGGCGCGTCGTCGTTCTCCAGCCGGGCCCGGACGGCGAGCGCCACGTCGGCGGGAGGCGGCCCGGAAGCGCCCAGGTGCTCTCCGAGCGCCCGCAGCCGCTCCTCCAGCGCTTCCACGGTCGTCTCCGCCGGCTCCGTCGTCTCAGGGCCGTCCGAGGCGTCGGGGGCGTCCGGCGTCTCCGGGGTGTCGGGGTCGCCGGGACGGCCGTCATCCGAGATGCTCACGGCCCACCTCCTCCCGCAGGCGTCGCAGGGCCCGGAACGTCCGCGACTTCACCGTGCCGAGCCGTACGCCGAGGACCTCGGCCGTCTCCGCCTCGGACAACTGCAGGAAGTACCGGCACACCACCGCTTCGCGTTCCCCGTCGGGCAACCGCCGCACCGCCTCGTACAGGCGGCTCCTGCCGTCCGCGCCCATCGCCGCGCTCTCCGGGTCGTCCGGCTCGTACGGCTCCCGCTCCCGGCCCAGCCGTACGGCGAGGTCGGAGCGGCGGCCACGCGACCGGGTGAGGTCGTGGGTCACGTTGGCCACGATCCGCAGGAACCACGGGCGGAACGACGCGTCCCTGCGGAAGCTCCGCAGATGGCGGAACGCCTTGACGAACGCCTCCTGGACGACGTCCTCGGCCTCGTCGCCCGCGCCGAGCAGGCTCGCCGTACGGTGCGCGATCGTGCTGTAGCGGGTGACCAGCACCTCGTAGGCGCCGAGATCACCGGCCAGCGCGCGGGTCACAGCCTCGTCGTCGTCCATCGGGGGGAAATGTCACTCGGGGGGCGTCGGGAAGGTGAAGACTATGGGGGGACGGATGATCCGTCCACGAACTACGGGGAAAAGACCGTCGAGAACCCCGAAGCGTGTCCCGGCCCACCCCCGCGCGAAGCGGATACCGGCCGATAGGACGGGCACTACACTTTCCACGATCGTCAGCGCTGCAAACGAGGATTCTATGTCTGGGTATGACCGAGTAGTCCAGCCGGCCGCCGGCGACGAGGCTCTGGAGAACCACCTCGGCGGCGACGAGGCCAAGAACTACCGGCAGTACGAGTTCGACATGGTCGCGCCGCACGTCGGGCGGTCGTTGCTGGAGATCGGTTCGGGGCTCGGGCACTTCGCGGAGCAGTTCCTGCCGCGTCTCGACCGGCTCGTGGTGAGCGACTTCGATCCCTACTGCGTGGAGCAGCTGCGGAAGCGGTTCGCCGACCGCGACGACGTGTCGGTGCTGCAGTTCGGCCTGCCGACGCGGATTCCGCTGGACGAACCGGTCGACACTGTCGTGATGATGAACGTCCTCGAACACATCGAGGAGGACGCCGAGGCGCTGCGGTCCCTGGCCAGGGTGACCGCCCCCGGCGGCCGGATCGTCATCTGGGTGCCGGGCTACATGCAGCTTTACGGGGACTTCGACCGCAAGGTGGGACACGTCACCCGCTACACCCCGGCCACGCTCCGCAAGACGGTCACCGACGCCGGCCTCGGCGTCGAGGTGCTCAAGCCGATCAACTTCCTCGGCGGCATCGCCTGGTGGGCGGCCGTACGGCGGGGCGGCGTGGGCTACCCCGACCCCCGGCTCGTCAAGATCTACGACCGGACCGTGGTGCCGGTGACCCGGTTCATCGAGCGGTTCGTCACCCCGCCGTTCGGCCAGACCGTGTTCTGCGTCGCCCGCGTCCCGCGATAAGTCGCACACGTCCTGAAGGAAGTCGCTCGCGTCTCGGCATGACCGGCGAAATGCGACCAAGGACGTAGACCTGCACAATGGGTCCCCAATGAGTGAAACCAGGATCCTCGTCGTGGAGGACGAGCCGAACATCAGAGACATCGTGGAAGTCGCGCTCCGGTTCCACGGTTTCACGGTGACGGCCGTCGGCACCGGGGCGGCCGCGATCGACGAGGTCGGCAGGGACCAGCCCGACCTGGTCGTCCTCGACGTCATGCTGCCCGACATCGACGGCTTCGAGGTGTGCCGGCGGATCCGCGTGGACGGCGTCCACCCCCCGGTGATCTTCCTCACCGCCCGCGACGCGGTCGCCGACACCGTGCGCGGGCTGGGCCTCGGCGGGGACGACTACGTGACCAAGCCCTTCTCCGTCGAGGCGCTGGTCGCCCGGATCCGTGCGGTGCTGCGCCGTACGACCGTGCCCGCCGCGGCCGAGCGGGGACAGGGGCCGACCCTCCGGGTGGCCGACCTGGAGCTCGACGAGGCGCGGTGGGAGGTGCGCCGCGGCGGCGTGCCGGTGGACCTGTCGCCGACCGAGTTCCGCCTGCTGGCGTTCCTGATGGCCAACGCCGGGCTGGTGCTGACCAAGAGGCGCCTGCTGGAGGAGGTCTGGGGCTACGGCGGGAGCTCCCAGGTGCTCGAAACCTACATCTCCTACCTGCGGCGCAAGCTCGACCCGCTCGGGCCGCCGCTGATCCACACCCAGCGCGGCATCGGGTACGCGCTCCGCCCGCCCCAGGGTTCGTGATGTCGCTGCGGACGCGGCTGCTCGCCGGGCTGCTCGGCGTCAGCGCCGTCCTGCTCGTCGTGCTCTCCCTCGCCAGCGTCGTGGTCCTGCGCGGGCACCTGCGAACGCGCCTGGAGGGACAGGTGCAGGCGGCGACGGTCACGGCGGCGCGGCGGGTGGTCGAGGACGACCCGCTGGCGCAGGCGCTCACCGGCTCCACCTACGCCGTCGCGGCCTACGACATGGCCGCCGGGAGGGCCCATCTGGTCAGCGGCGACGCCGACAACGCCGCGGTGGTCCCCGGGCTGGCCGAGGCGCTGGGCAGGAGCCGGCTGCTGGCGTACGCGGCGCAGGGTGACACCTTCGACCTCGATCCCGGCGGGGAGAACGAGATGATCGCGGCGGCCGCGCTGTCCCGGAGCGGCCTGCGGCTGATGGTCGTCGCGGTGCCCCTGGACGCGGTCGACGATCCGGTGCGCCACCTGCTCGTCAGCGAACTGGCGACCGGCGGGGTGCTGATCCTGCTGCTGGCCGCCGGCGGGCGGCTGCTGATCGCCGGTGGTCTGGCTCCACTGGGCAAGATGGCGCGGACCGCCCACCTGGTGGCCGAGGGAGGCGACCTGTCGGCCCGCATGCCCGAGGGGTCGTCGGAGGTGGGCAGGCTCGGCGCCGCGATCAACCTGATGCTCGACCGGATCGCGGACGCCTTCCGGGACCGCCAGGCGTCGGAGGACCG
This sequence comes from Microbispora sp. H10670, assembly GCF_014161385.1. NCBI lineage: Bacteria > Bacillati > Actinomycetota > Actinomycetes > Streptosporangiales > Streptosporangiaceae > Microbispora > Microbispora sp. H10670. The sequence continues at coordinate 260,056 of NZ_JABBWW010000004.1, forward strand.
GGTGCGCCGCTTCGCCGCCGACGCCTCCCACGAGCTGCGCACCCCGCTGTCGACCATCTCCGGGTACGCCGAGCTGTACCGCGCGGGGGCGATCCCGTCCGGGGACCTTCCGAAGATCATGGGAAGGATCGAGGCCGAGGCCAACCGCATGGGTCGCCTCGTGGGCGAGATGCTGGAGCTCGCGCGGCTCGACCGCGGCGCGGCCCTGGCGCTCGCCGAGACCGACCTGGCGCAGTTGGCCCGGGAGGTCGCGGCCGACTCGGCCGCTCTCGACCCGGCGTACCCGGTGACCGTGGACGCTCCGTCCTCGCTGGTCGCGGTCGTGGACGAGGCCAGGATCCGCCAGGTGCTGGTCAACCTGCTCGGCAACGTGCGGGCGCACACCCCCGAGGACACCAAGGCCACCGTACGGATCCTGCGCGCCCCCGGCGCGGTGACGATCCAGGTGTCGGACACCGGCCCCGGCATGAGCCCGGAGCAGGCCGAGCGCGCCTTCGACCGGTTCCAGCGGGGAGAGGACCACCTGTCGGGCGGCGCGGGGCTCGGCCTGTCGATCGTGAAGGCCATCGTGGAGGCGCACGGCGGCCGGTGCCGGATCATCTCCTCCCCCGGCGGAGGCACGGCCGTACATATCGGGCTCCCAGTGGTGCAAAAGGCTACTGGCGGGTAGTTAACGAGCACAGCTCGCTTCACCGCCGAGGAGGTCGACCATGACGACCGATTACGCCAGGGCCAGGGAGGTGGCCGAGCAGGCGCGCGAGACGGAGTGGACCCGCCCGAGCTTCGGCAGGCAGCTCTTTCTCGGGGACTTCCGGCTGGACCTGGTGCACCCCGCTCCCCGCCTGAGCGAGGAGGAGATCAAGAAGGGAGACCACTTCCTGCGCGTCCTGCGGACGTTCCTGCAGGAGAAGGTCGATCCCGCGCTCATCGAGCGCACCGCCGTGATCCCGGACGAGGTGATCAAGGGCCTGGCGGCCATCGGCGCGTTCGGGATGACCACCGAGGAGGAGTACGGCGGGCTGGGGCTGAGCCACCTGTACTACTGCCGGGCGCTGGCCCTCGTGACCTCGTGCTCCCCCGCGCTGAGCGCGCTGCTCTCGGCGCACCAGTCCATCGGGGTGCCGCAGCCGCTGCGGCTGTTCGGCACCGAGGAGCAGAAGCGGCGCTTCCTGCCCAGATGCGCGCGCGGGGAGATCTCGGCGTTCCTGCTGACCGAGCCGGACGTCGGCTCCGACCCCGCCCGCCTGTCGACGACCGCCATACGGGACGGCGACGACTATGTGATCAACGGCGTCAAACTGTGGACGACCAACGGCGTCGTGGCCGGCCTGCTGGTCGTGATGGCGCGGACCGGCACCAAGATCTCCGCCTTCGTGGTCGAGGCCGACTCCCCCGGCATCACCGTCGAGCACCGCAACGCGTTCATGGGGCTGCGCGGCATCGAGAACGGCGTGACCCGCTTCCACCAGGTGCGTGTGCCCGCCGAGAACCTCATCGGCCGCGAGGGCCAGGGCCTGAAGATCGCCCTGACCACGCTGAACACCGGACGCCTTTCCCTGCCCGCCACCTGCGTCGGCGCGGCGAAGTGGGCCACCAAGATCGCCCGGGAGTGGGGCCGGGCGCGGGTCCAGTGGGGACGCCCCGTCGGCGAGCACGAGGCCGTCGCCCGGAAGGTCGCCTTCATCTCCGCCACCGCGTACGCGATGGAGTCGGTGGTCGACCTGGTCGGCCGGCTGGCCGACGACGAGCGCAACGACATCCGCATCGAGGCGGCGCTGGCCAAGCTCTACGGCTCGGAGATGGGCTGGCGGGTGATGGACGACCTGGTGCAGATGCGGGGCGGCCGCGGTTACGAGACCGCCGAGTCGCTGCACGCCCGCGGCGAGCGCGGCGTGCCGGTCGAGCAGATGCTGCGCGATCTGCGGATCAACCGCATCTTCGAGGGCTCGACCGAGATCATGCATCTGCTCATCGCCCGGGAGGCGGTGGACGCCCACCTGTCGGTCGCGGGCGAACTCATCGACCCGAAGTCCGACCTGCGGGCCAAGGGCCGGGCGGCCACCCGGGCCGGCGCCTTCTACGCCAAGTGGCTGCCGGGCCTGGTCACCGGCCCGGGCCAGATGCCCACGTCGTACGCGGAGTTCGGCCCGCTGGCCCGGCACCTGCGGTACGTCGAGCGGACCAGCCGCAAGCTGGCGAGGTCGACGTTCTACGGGATGTCCCGGTGGCAGGGACGGCTGGAGCACCGGCAGGGGTTCCTGGCGCGGATCGTGGACATCGGCGCGGAACTGCTCGCGATCACCGCGGTCTGCGTGCGCGCGCAGGAGGACTCAGCCGAGTTCGGGCTCAAGCCGTACGAACTGGCCGACACCTTCTGCCATCAGGCCCGGACGCGGGCCGAGGCGCTGTTCGACCGGCTGTGGGAGAACACCGACGCCGAGGACGTACGGCTGGCCCGGCGGGTGCTCGACGGCCGGTACACGTTCATGGAGGAGGGGATCGTGGACCCGTCGCTGGAAGGGCCGTGGATCGCCTCGCAGCGCACCGGACCGGCCACGTTCGACGACGTGCACCGCCGCATCGGCTGAGCCGTTCGGCCCGTCTGAACGACTTCGCCCGGAAACGGGACGGGCCCCGCCCCGCGACGCTGCGGGACGGGGCCGGGCCCGTGGAGCAAGGACGAGCCGGGTGGCTCACACGTCGTAGCAGTACATCCAGCCGTAACCCGAGATGTAGCAGCGGTACCAGCCTTCCGGCTTCATCGCGTGCGCCGGGGAGGACAGGACGCCGAAGGTGGTGACGGCCACGGCCGTGGTGGCGAGAACGGCGGCGGCGCGCTTGATGGACTTCACTGGGATCACTCCTGGTGGGACTGTGTCTCTCTGACGGATATGAGTAGACACGACCGGACTTGGGATGATCTGGGAGTCGACTTGGACTCCGCTTGTACGCCGACGGCCCACACTTGGTGACGATTAGACGCGCGAAAAATCCTTTGTGCCCGGTTGCGCCACCTTGTTAGGGTCACCGGCATGTGGATTCTCTACGGCGACCGCTGATCAGCCCACGCTGATCCGCTCAGCTTTCCGGCCCTGTCCATCCGACGCGGCGGCTGAGTGACGGCACCTCGGTGCCGCGTCTCGACGTACCAGGAGATCCCTTATGCGTACTCGCGTGTCCGGCAGAAGCGGTGACGGCGGCAAGCAGAACCCGCGCACCCCGCAGCCCAGGCGTTCCTTCCCGCCCCCGCCACGCCAGATCCCGGCGCCGCCCATGAGGCCCGTACGGCAGCCTCGGCGACTCCCGAAGGCCAAGTAGGCCGTCCGCACATCGAAGGGCACTCCGGCCGGCCCGGAGTGCCCTTCTTCTCGCCGCCCGGCGGTCGCCTCAGACCGAGACGAGCACCGATGGATCAACGGTGAGCTCCACCGGCGTGCCGGGCCGGTGGGTCAGAGTCGCTCGATGATGGTGACGTTGGCCTGGCCACCGCCCTCGCACATCGTCTGCAGGCCGTACCGGCCGCCGGTGCGCTCCAGTTCGTGCAGGAGCTTGGTCATGAGGATCGCGCCGGTGCCGCCGAGCGGGTGCCCCAGGGCGATCGCGCCGCCGTTGGGGTTGGTCCTGGCCGGGTCGGCGTCGATCTCCTTGAGCCAGGCCAGCGGCACCGGGGCGAAGGCCTCGTTGATCTCGATGACGTCCATGTCCCCGATCGACAGCCCGGCCCTGTCCAGCGCCTTGCGGGTGGCCGGGATCGGGGCCGTCAGCATGTAGACCGGGTCGTCCCCGGCCAGCGCCAGGGTGACGATCCGGGCGCGCGGGACGAGTCCGTGCTCGCGCACCGCCCGCTCGGACGCGATGAGCAGCGCGCCGGAGCCGTCGGAGATCTGCGAGGAGGTGGCCGCGGTGATCCGGCCGCCCTCGCGCAGCGTCTTGAGCCCGGCCATCTTCTCCAGCGTCGTGTCAGGCCGCGGCCCCTCGTCGTCGGCCACGTCGCCGACCGGGGCGATCTGCTCCCTGAAGTGGCCGCCCGCGATCGCCTTGGCCGCCCGCTGGTGGCTCTCGTAGGCGTAGACCTCCAGGTCCTCCCGCGTGAGGCCCCACTTCTCGCACATCAGCTCGGCCCCGCGGAACTGGGAGATCTCCTGCGTGCCGTACCGCTCGACCCACTTGTCGCCGAACGGGAACGGCATGCCCTTCTCCAGGGCGGCCGTGATGCTCGACCCCATCGGGACGATCGACATCGACTCCACGCCGGCCGCCACGACCAGGTCCTGGGTGCCCGACAGCACGCCCTGCGCGGCGAAGTGGACGGCCTGCTGCGACGATCCGCACTGCCGGTCGATCGTGACGCCGGCCACCGTCTCCGGCAGCCCCGCGCTCAGCCAGGCGTTGCGCGCGATGTCCATGGACTGCGGGCCGAACTGCATCACGCAGCCCATGATCACGTCGTCGACGGCGGCGGGGTCGACCCCGGTGCGTTCGACCAGCGCGGAGAGCGTGTGCGCGGCGAGGTCGACCGGATGGACCGTGGAGAGCCCGCCCTTCTTCCTGCCGACCGGAGTACGGACCGCCCCGACGATGTACGCCTCTGCCACAGTGCCTCCCGAGCAAAACCGAGCAATGTTCGGTTAGTGAGAGGTTACACCAGAGCTTTCGTCGGGGCAGGCGCGGTACAGGCAGGATTCAGGTGAGCAGGGTTCAGGCGAGCGGGGTTCCGGCATATCCCCCGGGCAGCACGTCGGCGGGCTCGGCGAGCTGGAAGCCCCGGCTGTCGGCGGCGATCCCCTGCAGCCGCTGGGCGATCTCCAGTGCCACCGCCGCCCGCCCGACGAGCGCGTCCCGCGCGACGGCGACCGCGTCGTCGCCGGACCCGGCACCGCCTTCCACCACCCCGGTTTCCGTAGCACCGGTCTCCGCAGCACCGGTCTCCGCAGCACCGGTCTCCGCGGCGTCGCTCTCCAGGGCGTCCGGATCATCCACGTCCTCAGGACGCGCGGTCTCCTCGCCCGGCGCGACGGGAACCTCGTCGCCGGAGGCGACGGCGGCCGTGTCGTCGGCGTCCGCGGTGTCTCCCGTTCCTCCGGTCGCCTCGGCGGCGGGCCGCGTCTCCTCCGTACGGCCGGCCGGCGAGACTCTCGCGACGGCGATCTCGGTGAGGTACGGCCAGCGGGCCTGGGCGACGGGCGGGACGCGGTGACCCTCCTCGATCGTGATCACCAGGTCGTCGTCCGCGTACACGTCGGCCACCCTGCCCCGGCGCACGGGGACGTGGACGACGCCGTCGACGAGTTCGCCCTCCGGCCACCTGGCACCGTCCACGGCGTCCGCGTGGAGCAGCCCCGCCAGGACCGGCAGGACCTCCTCGGGTTCCGGTACAGCCGGCAGGTAGACCACCGGATCGCCGCCGTCCTCCTCGGCGGGGTCGACCGGCTCGCCCTGGCAGACCGACCAGCCGCCCAGCCGGTACGCGATGCCCTCGGCCAGGCTCTTGTCGAAGAAGTCCACCGGCAGCGGGCCGTCGGCGGCGATCCGGCACGCCCAGAGCGGCTCCTCGCCGGGGACGCCGAGCTTGGCCAGGAGGTCCGGGCCGAGCTCGATCGGGGGCTGGACGCGCGAGCCGCCCGCGAGGACGTCGTCCCCGTCCGGCCTCGCCTCGGGATCGGCGAGCTGCGCTATCGCCAGCAGTGTCTTCGGGTCCGGCCGGGCGGGCAGCAGTGCCGTGGGGCCTGTGCGCAGCCGGCCGGGGAGCAGGAGATTCGACAACCAGCCCACAAGGCCCTCCTCATGATCGGTCGAAGAGACGATAGCCCTCCTGGGGCGTTCTCCACGACCCTTTCCGGCGGGCCGCCCGGTTCAGGACTTCGACTTCGCCAGGCGGGTGCCGGTCATCAGTGCGTAGACGATGACGTTGTCGGTGTAGTGACCGGTCGTGCGGTTGTACGAGCCGCCGCAGGTGATCAGCCTGAGCTCGGCGTCCGCGGCCTGGCCGTACACCCGGTTCGTCGGGAACGTCTGCTTGTCGGCCTGCTCGATGCCGCCCACGGTGAAGACCGCGATCGTCCCGTCCATGCGGAGGACCTCGATCGTGTCGCCGTACGCGAGCTCGTGCAGGCGGCTGAAGACGGCGCTGCGCGAGACGGTGTCCTTGTGGCCGAGCATGACGGCCGGACCGGCCTCTCCCACGGTCGGGCCGCCCCGGTACCAGCCGACGAGGTTGTGGTTGTTGATCGGAGGGGTCTGGATCGCGCCGGCGCGGTCCAGCCCGACCGAGCTGATCGGCGCGTTCACGCCGATCTTCCGGATGACCAGACGCTTGGGCGTGGACGGCTGCAGGGCCGGGGCGGCCGGGAGCTTCGGCAACGGCGCCGGGGCGCCCGCGACCGCCTGCGTCAGCGGCTGCCCCACGCCGCCCGGGCCCACCGACGGAGCCAGGCCGTTCTGTGGAACCACCATCTTCAGCGACGTACGGCTCGACGGAGCGTACTCGTCCGGGTGGTTCACCATGATCACCACACCCACGAGCACGGTGACCAGCCCCACGATGGCCGCGGTGATCAGCACACGGCGGGCCGTCTGCGCGGCGCCGCCCGTGGGCGGCTCCTGCCGCGGCTGCGGCTGCTGCTGTACGGGCTGCATCTGGGGGGGCAGCACGACCGGCTGGAAGACGGGCTGGCCGTAGGCCGGCTGCGGGTACCCCTGACCGCCCGGCCCGGGAGGCATGCCGTACGGCTGGCCCGGCGGGTACTGTCCAGGTGGCGGGGTCGTCATGGCACCGTCCTACTGCCGCGCCGGCCTGCGCCGGGTCCGGAGCACGAGCCCGCCGCCCGCCGCCGCCAGCATCAGCGCGGTGCCGGTGAGCACGAACAGGCGCGCGTCGGGGCCGGCGTCTCCTCCGCCGCCGGTGGCGGCGCCGCCCGCGGGCGTGTGGGGAACCTGCTCCTGCCTGGTCGTCGCCTTGTCGGTCGCGGTGTTCGCGGTGACCGTCTCGTACACGGTGCGGGTACCGCGCGGCGTGGGCGTCGCGCTCGGCGTGGCGGAAGGGCTGGGAGTGGGGGTCGCGCTGGAGGAGGCCGTCACCGCGATCGTCGCCGACGCGGGCGTCGTGTTGGTGCCCGACGCCGCGATCGCGCACGTGTAGAGCAGGGTCGGCGTCGTCGTGACGGTGCCCGTCGCGGCGGGCGCGAGCATGTTGATCGTGAAGTTCTTCGCCGTGAGGGCGACGGACGTGGCCCCGGTGGACGGGGTGACGGTCAGCGTCGCCACCGGCAGCGGGGGCATAGTCCCCTGGGCCGCCACGTTCGCGGTCACCGAGTTGGTCGGCGATGGCGTGGAGACGCCCGCGGTCGCCGTGGCGGGCAGCACCGTGGCCGCCACGCTGGGCTGCAGCTGGATCGACGCGCCGCTCTCGATCGCCACCGGCGCCGGGAACGGCGACTGCGCGACCGCCGCGATGCTCAAAGTCGCGGTGTACTGCGTGCCGGTCGCCGCCGTGTTCGCGGTGAGCGACACGGTGAAGTCATGGTTGACGGGCGTGGCCCCGGTGGCGGACGGGGTGCAGGTGTAGCTGACGGTCTTCACGTCGGCCTGCGCGCCGAGCGCGGTCAGGCCGAGGAGGACGCCCGCGCTGACTACTCCGGCCGCGGCGGCCCTCCCGGCGACACGGCCCCGCGCCTTGGACTTCAGCACTGACTTCTCTCCCCTACTTGTGCTCAGGATGAACAGGCGTACCAGCATTCCAGAGTACGGTCACGACAGGGTAGAGATTTTACGGACAAAAGCCCCATCGTCGCCGCCGATTCCCCAAACCTGGTCATGTTTTCGTCATATCCGCGTCACGCCACGCTACCGCCCGCCGTACGGACGCGCGCCCGGGCCGAGCCGGCGGAGCAGCAGGCCTCCGGCCGCGGAGGCGGCCATCAGCAGCAGGCCGGTCAGCACGACGACCCGGGCGTCCGGGCCCGCGTCTCCGCCCGCGCCCGTCTGCGCGCCGCCGACCGGGGTCGTCCTGACCTGCGCGGTCACCGTGTGGGAGACGGTCGTGGTGGCCCTGGCCGTGGCGGTGTGCGTGACCGTCGCCGTCGCGGTCGCCGTCGTCGTGGTGGTCTCGGTCGGGCTGGGCGTCGTGGTCGTGTCGTCGTCATCGGTGTCCGACGGGCTCGGCGACGCGGACGAAGAGGCGGAGGGCGACGCCGAGGCGGCGACGGTGAGCGCGAGCGAGGCCCCGGCCGCGGAGGCCGGCAGCGTGCACGTGTAGAGCGCCGCTCCCGTGCCGGTCCCGGACGGCAGCAGACGCAGCGTGAAGTCGCCGGCCTCCACCCCGACGACCCCGGTGGCCGTCGGGGTCAGCGTGACGACCAGATCGGGGATCGGCGACAGGGTGGCCTGCGCCGCCACGGGCGTCTCGGCGGTCACTCTGGCCGAAGGGCTCAGCGTGCGGCCGCCTTCCGCGGCGAGGGACCCCGTCGCCGGATCCGACTCGTCCGGGGGCGGCGTCGTGTCGGTGTCTCCCTGCGGATCCGTGTCACCGGCGGGCGGGCTCGGGCTCGGAGTCGCGCTGGGACTGACGCTGGGGCTCACACTGGCACTGGCACTGGCACTCGCACTGGCGCTGGGACTCGCACTTGCGCTGGGGGACGGCGAGGGAGACCCGCTCACCACGGGGGTGCCGGTCACCTTCATCACGCCCTCCGCGACCACGGCGTCGCCGGACGCGACGGCCGTCGGCGCGAGCATCGGCGTCTGCCCCTCGGCGGTCGTGGCGGGGGCCATCCGCCAGGTGACCGGGACGTTGCCGCCCACCGTCGGGCTGTCGGGCCCGAGCAGGGTCACGCTCACCGGGTAGGTCCCCTGGCCGCCGCCCATCGCGGTGCAGGAGTAGAGGACGGTCTTGGTCCCGCTCGCCGCGAGCACCGGCCACGTCATCAGTGCGAACGCCGCCGTCGCTCCCGCCGCCACCCGCGCCGCGATTCGTCGCCGGCCACTCCGCTGCCGGACGCTCGGGTCGGCCACGCCGTCTCTCCCGCCACCTCAGTCGCGTACAGGTTGGCCATCAGTCTTCCAGGAGTTGACCACCGCCATAACCACATGCAGCGGGAAGTCAGGAAATTCTCAGGGAACCCCCACGGACTTCCGGCGGTAAGCAGGACGGAGGTTGACTGAGATGAGACGACTGATCATGGCACTCGCCGCGCTGGCGGCGGTCCTGGTGACGGCGCCGCCCGCACACGCCCGCGCGGGGTTCTGGGCCGTCACCGAACTCGATCCGCTGCCCGCGACGTTGCGGCCCGGTGTGTCCTACACGGTCGGCTACTGGGTGCTGCAGCACGGCACGCATCCGTACGACGACTACGGCGCGCTCGGGCCGACCGGCCTGCTGCTGACGGGAGAGGACGGCACGACCCTGAGCTTCGGCGGGACGCCGTTGCCGGATCCCGCCCACTACGCGACGACGATCACGGTGCCGGCCGGGCGGTGGCGGGTGCAGGGCGTGCAGGGCAAGTTCGCGCCCTACGAGGTGGGGACGCTCACCGTGCCGGGGACGCTGAAGCCGGCCCCGCCGCAGTACGCGATGCAGGCCGGATCGGAGATCACGGACTACTGGGGCCGGGTGAAGCCGCCGGGGTTCCCCTGGAAGGCGGCGACCGTGATCCCCGCCCGTGCGCCGTTCGCCACCCCGCCGGGTTCCTCGTCCGAGCAGGGGTCCGGGCAGGCCGCGGAGCAGGCGGGGCTCGCGCCACCGACCCCGCAGGCCGCACGATCGATGCGGCCGGACGGAGCCGCGGCCGCGGACGACGGCGGCTCCCCGCCCTGGCGGGAGCCGTACGCGCTGGTCGTGGTGGCCCTCGCGGCGGTGGCCGGAACGCTGCTGGTCCAGCGCGCGGCCCGGGCCGCGCGTGCGGCCGGACGCCGCGAGCCGGTCGACCCGCCCGAGCGCGAGGCGCGGGAGGGCGAAGAGGTGATCGGGCTGGGCTGACCACCCGCCGGAGTGAGGGGCGCGACGGCGCCCCTCACGGGCGAGCGGACTCGGGCTACTTACCCTTGCCCTTGGTCGCCGTCAGCGTGGCGTAGACGACGATGTTGTCGGTGTAGCTGTGCTGCTTGGCGTTGAAGACGCCGCCGCAGGTGATCAGCCGCAGCGAGGAGGTGATCGTGTTGCCGTAGACCCGCTTGGTCGGGAACGCCGACTTGCTGACCTGCTCGATCCCGTCCACCGTGAAGATCGCCGTCTTGCCGTCCGCGCGCAGTACGGCGATCTTGTTGCCGCGCTTGAGCTCGCGCAGGCGGCTGAACACGGCCGCGCCCTTACGGGTGTTGACGTGCCCGAGGATGATCGCCGGCCCCTGGTCGCCGGGGGCGGGCCCGAAGCGGTACCACCCGGTGAGGCTCGGCCGGCTCAGCGGCGGCGCCTGGATGGCGCCGGACTTCTGCACTCCCACGGAGCCGACGGCGGCCTTCACGCCGATCGACGGAATGCTGATCTTCAGCGGCCTGCCGGTGACCTTCTTCGCCGTCGCCGTCTTCGCCGTGCTCGTCTTCGCCGTGTTCGAGGACGAGGACACCGGCGAGGAGGACGACGAGGCCGTGGTGGTGGTGAGGGTCAGCGGGCCGATCGGCTGGATGGCGGGCTGCGGCGGCGGCGCGGTCGCGTTCGCCGCCGTCAGCGGCACGCCCGGCCCGCCCGGGCCTACGGTCGGAGGCAGCAACGCCACGCTGCCGGCGTCCTGCACGTTCAACTGCACGCCCGGCGTCTGACCGGCGTCCTGGGAGCCGCCGGGCGACAGCACGGCGAGCATGCCCGCCATCACGGCGGCGATGCCGCCGAACGACCCGGCCACGAGCAGCGTCGCGAGAACCGGCTGCGGAAGGCCCCTACGCTTCCCCGCCGCGTCCCCCTGGACGCCCTGCGGGCTCGTGCCGCCCTGCGCGTCCGGCACGCTCTGGGAGCTCTGCGCGGCGTGGCCGCTCTGCGCTTTCTGCGCGGCTTGGCCGCTCTGTGGGTCCTGGGCGGGGGTGCCGCCCTCAGGAGTCGGGTTCATCGTCATCCTCCTCAGCCCCGCTCGCCCGCGTGCGCCGCCCTGCGCCGCAGCAGTGCCACGCCGCTGAGCACGCCGATCATCAGTAGCGCGCCGCCGGAGCCGAGCAGGAGCGGGCCCGATGCGGCCATCCGCTCCGGAGCCTCACCGGTCTGCGCGCCGCCCTGCGGAGTGACCGCCACCTGCGCCACCGTCGGCGTCGCGGTCAGCGTCACGGTACGCGTCGCCGTCGGCGACGGGCTGCCCTTCACGATCACGCTCGTCAGATAGCTCTGCGTCGCCGCCGCCGACGGAGAAGAACTCGGCGTCGTGCTCGGCGACACCGACGGAGACGGCGAGCCTCCGCTCGGCGACGGGCTGTTGCCGTCAGGCGTGCCACTCGGCGAACCGCTCGGCGACACCGACGGCGAGGTGTCCCCGGACGGGCTGCCCGAAGGACTGCCCGGCGTGTCACCGCCGCCGATGGTCACCTGCACGGCGACCGGAGCGCTGATGAGCGTGCACGTGGCGCGGTACTGCGGCGGCGGGCCGGGCAGCTCACCGGTGATGACGCGGAAGGCGTCCAGCAGCGTCCGCTTGTCCTCGACGTTCTTGATGGTGATCGTGTGCTGGCCGTAGTCGAGCCCCTTGAAGCTCCACAGGGTCTGGCCCCCGACGTTCGAGTCGTTCACCATCGTGTCGTCGTCGTTGCGGGAGGGGTTGACCCGCGGCGGCGTCCCCAACTGGTTGTCGACCCAGAACTCGACCGGTCCCGCGCGCCGGTCCCGCTGCGTGACGTACTCGATCCCGGTGCCGGTGAAGGTGAGCGACGCCCACGCGCCGGCCTTGGTGGTCCGGTGGAAGTCCAGGTGGTAGTCGTTGTCCCCGCTCGGCCGGTCGTCGACGTTGTTCCAGTCGCCCGGGCTGTAGGTGATCGAGGGGTCGTCGTCGTTGACCATGATCTCTGAGGCGGGCGGCCGGAAGTCCACATAGAGGTTGCCCGGCTTCACCGTCACCGTGCCGGCCCTCGTGGTGTACGCGAAGTCCGAGATCGTGGTCGGCAGGGTGAGGGGGGTGCCCTTCTTCATCGCCTCGGTCTGGTCGATGCTCCCCACCGGCTGCAACTGTCCCTGCCAGCCGTCGCTGAGGTTGACCTCTCCGGTCACGTAGATCCTGCCGCCGTTGGGCAGCAGGGTGGGCGCCCCGAAACGCGTCGCGTCCCGGTACGCCAGGTTCCAGGCGACGTTGAGGGGATCCTTGACGTTCAGCGTCGTGGGAACAGTGAGCTTCGTCCGGAGATAGACCGTGCCCGATCCCGTCCCCGCGATGCCCTGGTTACAGGCGTAGTCGACGACGAGGTCGGCGGTACTGGCCGTGGCCGTCACCGCCGGTACGACGATCGCCGCCGTGCCGGCCAGGCCGAGGGCCAAGGCGGCCATGGTCCTAGGGAGACCCGCTCTCCACCGTTTCACCACATACTCCGATCAAAGGTCCGCGCCCTGGCGGGCCTACAGCAAACGCGAGCTAGATCTTAGAGGTACGGAAGTGGTCAAAGGGGTCGTTATGGCGATGGTGTCGGAGTTGTGACCCGCCGTACGAGAAAGAGCCGATCGACCGGGGCGGGACCAGAATCGTATTCTGGTGGCGCTGACCGATCCTGCCCCGGAGGCGTACCTGATGCGGCGAGACCTCTTCGACGAGGAGCACGACCTCTTCCGTGAGACCGTCCGTGAGTTCATGGCCCGTGAGGTCGTCCCCCACCACGCGCAGTGGGAGAAGGACGGCATCGTCCCCCGCGAGGTGTGGAAGAAGGCCGGTGAGCTGGGCATGTTCGGCTTCTCCGTGCCGGAGGAGTACGGCGGCTCGGGCATCTCCGACTTCCGCTACAACACGGTGATCGTCGAGGAGATCATCCGTGTCGGCGCGACGGGCCTGGGCTTCGGCCTGCACAACGACATCATGGCGCCGTACCTGGTCGACCTCACGAACGACGAGCAGAAGCAGCGGTGGCTGCCGGGCTTCGCGTCCGGCGAGCTGATCACGGCGATCGGGATGACCGAGCCGGGGGCCGGCAGCGACCTGCAGGGCATCCGCACCACCGCCGTCCGTGAGGGTGACCACTACGTGGTGAACGGGCAGAAGACCTTCATCACCAACGGGATCAACTCCGATCTCGTCGTGGTCGTCGTCAAGACCGACCCCTCGGCGGGCGCCCGCGGCACGTCGCTGCTGATGGTGGAGCGCGGCATGGAGGGCTTCACCCGGGGCCGCAACCTGGAGAAGGTCGGCATGCACGCCCAGGACACGGCCGAGTTGTTCTTCCAGAACGTCCGGGTGCCGGTGGCCAACCTCCTCGGCGACGAGGAGGGCCAGGGGTTCTTCCAGCTGATGAACAACCTGCCGCAGGAGCGGTTGTCGATCGCGGTCGCGGCGGTGGCGGCGGCGGAGACCGTCCTGGAGGAGACGATCGAGTACTGCCGCAGCCGCACCGCCTTCGGCCGGAACATCGGCAAGTTCCAGAACACCCGGTTCGTGCTGGCCGAGCTGGCCACCGAGGTCGACATCGCCCGCCACTATCTGGACAAGTGCGTACGCGCGCTCAACGCCGGGGAACTGACGGCGGTGGACGCGGCCAAGGCCAAGTGGTGGACGACCGAGCTGCAGAACAAGGTCGTCGACCGGTGCGTCCAGCTGCACGGCGGTTACGGCTACATGCTGGAGTATCCGGTCGCCAAGGCCTGGCTGGACAGCCGGGTCCAGACGATCTACGGCGGCACCACCGAGATCATGAAGGAGATCATCGGCAGGTCGTTCGACTTCTAGCCGTCCCGCCCGCGGGCCAGCAGGCGGTCGAGCACGCCGCCGAGCCGTTCGGGGCCGCCTTCCGCCCGCCAGGCGACGTACCCGTCGGGGCGCACCAGCAGCGCGCCGCCCGGCGGGATCGCGGCCAGATCGACGGCGTGGGCGGTCAGGCCGAGCCTGGCCGCCTCGGCCGGCCACGCGGCCCCGCCCGCCTCGTCGCGGTCTCCGCCGGGCCGCCTGGTGAAGACGGTGAACCGCGACCGTACGAGGTCGAGAGTGGACACGCCCTCGGACACCCAGGCGTGCGGCATCCGGGAGCCGGGGGAACCGTCGAGGCAGGCGACCACGTCCTCGGCCGAGGGCAGTTCGGGCCGCGGGTCGATCACGGCCGCGGAGACGTACCGCTGGCCGAGGTGCACGACCGGGGCGTTGAGAACGCCCGCCGCCGCCCGCGCCTCCGCGGCGGCGGGGCCGTGGCCCCAGTGCAGGGCGGGGTCGGACATCCGCACCAGCGCCTGCTCCATGGTGAGCGACGCCACCGGCCGGCGTTCGGTGTCGTAGGTGCCGAGCAGCGCGGGGCCGGCCTCGCCGCGGAGCACGAGGGCCAGCTTCCAGGCCAGGTTGTGCCCGTCGGCGACACCCGTGTTGAGGCCGAAGGCGCCGAGCGGCGGCACGGCATGCGCGGCGTCTCCGGCCAGGAACACCCGCCCCTGGGCGAACCGCTCCGCGACCTGGGCCCGCACCCGCCAGACCAGCGTGCTGAGGATCTCCACGTCCAGATCCGGCACGCCGGTCGCGGCGCGGATCAGCGCGGGGGCCGGTTCCCGGTCGAGTCCGGTGAGGAACACCCACTCCTTCTCGCCGTCGATCGTGATGAGCATGCCCGGCGCGGCCGGATCGGTGATCTCACAGGCGACGAAGTGCCGTCCGCGGACCAGTTCCCGCAGGTCGGCGCGGAACAGGATGTTCTGCCCCGGTTCCGTGAGCGCGCCCGGACCGGTCAGGCCGATGCCCAGCGCGGCCCGGACCTCACTGCGGACGCCGTCGGCCGCCACCAGGTAGCGGGCCCGCACCCGCTCTCCCGTGGACAGCACGGCCGTGACGCCCTCCTCGTCCTGGGTGAACGAGACCAGCCCGGTGCCGTACGACACGGTCGCGCCACGCTCGCGGGCGGCGGCGAGCAGTACGGGATCCAGCCGGTTCTGCGGGCAGGGGCCGCGTAACGCGGCGGGGCTGTAGGGCGCCTGCCGGGGGACGGCGGGCGCGGGCGGGGCGGTCTCCGCCAGGTCGGCCAGGGTCCGCGCCCTCGCCTTGCCCAGGGCTCCCGCCGACCAGTCGAGGGCGACCGCGTCCACCGCGCCGGCCAGGCCGGTCTCCCGGAGCATCTCCACCGTCCGGACGCCGATTCCCGTGGCCCGTGGGTGCGACCGCGGACCCTCGTCGCGCTCCACCAGCAGCGTCCTCACTCCGTGGTGGCTCAGGAAGACCGCCGTGGCCAGTCCCACCGAGCCGCCTCCCACGACCAGCACCTCTGTCGTACGCATAGGTCCCCCTCCAATTTCGGGTACGGTGTTCCCGTAATGGGAACACCGTACCCGCACCGGTACGATGGGCGCCATGGGTGCGGAGAGCTCACTTCCAGGCCGGGTGTGGGGCCGGGAACGGCCCACGCCGCGGCGGCAGGCGCCGACGGTCGGGCGCATCGTGGAGGCGTCGATCGCGCTGGCCGACGCCGAAGGGCTCGACGCGCTCTCCATGCGGCGCGTCGCCGCCGATCTCGGCTCGGGCACGACCTCGCTCTACCGGTACGTGACCGGGCGGGACGAGCTCCTGGAGCTGATGGTCGACGCGATCGCGGGCGAGACGGAGCCCGCTCCGCTGACCGGGGACTGGCGGGCCGACCTGGCGGCGATGGCGCGCGCGCATCGGGCGACGCTTCTGCGTCATCCCTGGCTCGGCGCGGTGATGGCGACCCGGCCCGCGCTTGGCCCGAACTCCCTACGCGGCATGGAGCACGCGCTCGCCGCCGCCGGGCAGCTCACCTCCGACATCACGCTGGCGGCCGGCGTCGTCGCCCTCGTCGGCGACTACGTGGCGGGAGCCGTCTCCCGCGAGGCGGCCGAGCAGGAGGCGCAACGCCGGACCGGCCTGACGGAGGAGCAGTGGCGGGCCGGGGTCGGCCCGTACATCCGCGAGGTGATCGAGAGCGGCGCCTACCCGCAGTTCGCCCGGCGGGTCGTCGAGGCCCGGGACCAGACCTACGGCGAGCGGTTCGAGTTCGGGCTGGCCTGCCTGCTGGAGGGGGTCGCCGCGACGTGCGTCAGCGGTGCTGCTGGCCCCACAGGAGCAGCATGACCAGTACGAAGACGATCATCACCCCCGCGTAGGCCACCGTGCCCAGCCGGAAGAACCGGCGCACCTTGTTCAGCAGCCACGCGAACAGGAACGCCAGGAAGACCAGAAGGATGAGTCCGGGGTCCATGACGATCAGTATGCGCGTCTTTCCGCGCCGGCGCGCGCCGAGCGCGGAGGGCGACCGGCCGCCGACGAGGATCGGTCACCGGCCGCCGATGGGGATCTCGAACCAGACCGCCTTGCCCTCCCGGGTCGGACGGGAACCCCAGCGCCGCGCGAGCTGGTCCACGAGGTAGAGGCCGCGGCCGCCCTCGTCGTTCTCCCCCGCGCTGCGGATGCGCGGCAGGCGCAGGTCCTGGTCGAAAACCTCCACCCAGACGGACTCCCCGCCCCGGCGCAGCCGGAGGGTGAACTCCTTGTCGCCGGCCATCTCCTCCTCGAAGCCCGGCACGTCCCACGACTCGTCGAACGGCAGCGGCGGGCCGTCGAGCACCAGCTCGCGGCGTGGCACGCCCGCGCTCGCGGCGTGCAGGACCACGTTGGTCACGACCTCGGAGACCAGCAGGCAGGCCAGCTCCGCGCGTTCCTCGGGCACCTGCCACGCCTCGAACGCCTCGGACGCCATGCGCCGGGCCTCGCTCACCATGATCGGTTGCGCCGGGAACGTCCGCTCCTGCGACTGCAGTTCGGTGCCGGCCGCGCGGACGACGAGAATGGCCATGTCGTCGTCGATCTCGCCGGGGACCGCGCCGGTGGCGAGGTCGGCGATGCGCTCGACGGACTCCCCCGAGGACTTGGCCAGCTTCTCGCGGAGGACCGTCAACGTCTCGTCGTCGTACACACCCGCGGCCGCGTCGCGCGGCGGCCTGCGGTCGACCAGGCCGTCGGTGTAGAGCAGCAGGGTCGCCCCGGCCGGCAGGATCCTGGTCTCCTCCTTGTAGACCAGGTCGGCGTGCATGCCCTTGGCCCGCACCCCGAGCGGCTGGCCGACCTCGGTGATCTCCAGGTCCCTGACCTCGCCGTCCACGAGCAGCAGCGGTGGCGCGTGCCCGGCGTTGGCGAACCACAGCTGCCTCGACCAGGCGTCGTACACCATGTACTGGCAGGTGACGATCGGCGGGTTGGTGATGTCGGCGCCGAAGTCGTCGTGCTCCGGCGAGGCGACCACGCGGGTCCACTCGTCCAGCCGGGCGAGGATGTCGGCGGGCGGCTTGTCGTCCTGGGCGAAGGCCCGCAGCGCGGCCCTGAGCTGGCCCATGACCGCCGCGGCCTTGGCTCCCCGGCCCTCGACGTCGCCGATCACGATGCCGACCCGGCCCGCCGACAGCGGGATCACGTCGTACCAGTCGCCGCCCACCTGGGTCTGGATGCCCTGGCCGTGGGTGGCGAGCGGGGCGGCGGGGAAGTAGCGGTGGGCGATCTCCAGCCCGTCGAACGACGGCAGCACACGCGGAAGCAGGTGCTTCTGGAACGACTCGGCGGTGTGCCGTTCCTCCTCGAACAGCAGCGCGTTGTCGACGGCGAGCGCGACGCGGGTGGCGATGGCGCCGACGAAGTCGCGGTCGAAGGTGTCGTAGTGGGGCGAGTGCCGGTTCGTGAGGTTGGACAGGAGCAGGTACATCAGCCCGAGCGTCTCGCCGCGCACGCACAGGGGGGCGACGATGGCGGAGGTCACCCCGATCTCGGCGAACAGGCGGGCCTCGCCCTCGCTCGGCGCCGGATAGCTGACCTGGGAGAAGTCCTCGACCAGGATCGTCTCCTGGCGGCGCAGGGCGGTGTCGGCGTAGTGCCCGAGGGGGTAGGCGATCTCCGCGCCCACCGGCGGCCAGGAGCCCGGCGGCGGCGTCCAGCCGCTCACGTGGGTGGAGACCTTGCGGACCAGGCGGTCGCCCTCGGCCAGTTCGATGAAGCAGTGGTCGGCGAACTGCGGGACGAGCGACTCCGCGACCCGGTTGAGCGTCTCCTCGACGTAGAGGGAGCCGGCCAGCCGTTCACCGATGCGCTCCAGCAGGCCGAAGCGGTCCTTCTCGCGCTCGTTGCTGCGCATCGCCTCGCGCGCGGTGATCACGATGCCCGTGATCGAGCCGGAGGGATGCCGCAGCGGCACGGCCTGGGCGCGTACGTAGATCAGTGTGCCGTCGCCGCGGACCACGTCGAAGGTGCCCTCCCACACCCCGCCCCGCAGCACCTGCTTGGCGAGGTCGGCCGCGAGCGGGTGGTCGTGGTCGGAGATGCCGAGGGTACGCAGCGACTCCCGGCCCGGATTCGCGCCCACCCGGCCGAACAACCGCTCGGCGAAGGGGTTCCAGTAGAGGACGTTGCTGAACCGGTCGGTCACGACCACGGCCATCTCCGCGTGGTCCAGCACGGAACCGGCGGTGAGGCGGTCGTCCGCGTCCTGTGACAAGTCTCCCCAGCGCCTCATGCCACGACCATCCCTTGACGAGGCGGGTTCGCTATGCCGGGCACGGGCGCTCCTGCGAAGGCTGGGTCGCGAGAAATGAAGGACTCCCTACGGGATTCAACCAGGCACAACTCTTTCCGTCATCGTCTGGTGACGAAAACGTGAGAGGCCACATCGCGCGGAAGGTCCGCGGTCGTGCTACCCACCTCACCATCACCTGTCACCCGTACACCGTTGTCGCTCGCCGCGAGCGTCACCTCGCGTCCGGGTTGTATCCCAACTTGCTTGAGTTTAAGCATCACAGCCGGGTCGCTTTGCACTTGTTCGCTGATTCGCCGCACGACGACGGGCACGGCGCTCGGACCCGCGAGGGTCACCATGGGAGACACCATCTCATCCCCGCCCGAACCGGGCTGCGGCACCCCCAGCTCGTCGAGACCGGGGATCGGATTGCCGTGAGGGCAGAACCGGGGGTTCTGCAGCAGGCCGACGAGCCGGGTCTCCACCGACTCCGACATCACGTGCTCCCACCGGCACGCCTCGATGTGGACCTCTTCCCAGGGCATGCCGATCACCTGGGTGAGCAGGCACTCCGCCAGGCGGTGCTTGCGCATCACGCGGATCGCGAGCGTACGGCCAAGATCGGTCATGCTGAGGTGTCTGTCCCCCTGCACCTTGACCAGGCCGTCGCGTTCCATCCGCGCCACCGTCTGGCTGACCGTCGGGCCGCTCTGCTGCAGGCGTTCGGCGATCCGGGCCCGGAGCGGCACGATGCCTTCTTCTTCGAGTTCGAAGATCGTGCGGAGATACATCTCCGTCGTGTCGATCAGGCCATGTGCGGTCAAGGCTCCTCCACTACTACAACGATGCTACGACCTCCCCCGCGTTCGCAGCCGACCCTATTGGGGAAGCGACCCAGGATGGGAAACATCGGAGCCCAGCGATTCCTTCCTGACGAGGTCAGTCTGCCCGCCCTCAGGGAGGCCGCGCGCCACTGCGAGGGCTGCGACCTCTACCGCGACGCCACCCGGACGGTCTTCGGCGAGGGCGTCCCCGACGCACGGTTCATGCTGGTCGGCGAGCAGCCGGGCGACCAGGAGGACCACGAGGGCGCGCCGTTCGTCGGGCCCGCGGGCCGCGTGCTGGACCGGGCCCTGGAGGAGGCGGGCATCGACCGCGAGGCGGTGTACGCCGCCTCCGGGGTCATGGGGCCAGGCGCTCCATGACCCAGGAGCCGCGGGCCAGCCGGTATCGGAGCCGGTCGTGCATGCGATCGGTCTGACCCTGCCAGAACTCGACCTCCGCGGGCGCCACCCGGAAGCCGCCCCAGAAGTCCGGCATCGGCGGGTCCTCGGGCCAGCGCTCGGCCAGCTCCCGGTAGCGGGCGTCGAGCCGTTCACGCGACTCCACCACGGCGGACTGACGGGAGGCCCACGCGCCGATGCGCGAACCGTACGGCCGGGAGTGGAAGTAGGCCGCGCTGTCCTCGCGCGAGATCCGGGTGACCGGGCCCTCCACGCGGACCTGCCGCCGGATCGGATGCCAGGGGAACAACAGACAGGCCCGCGGGTTCTCGGCGAGGTCGCGGCCCTTGCGAGACTCGTAGTTGGTGAAGAAGACGAACCCGCGTTCGTCGAACCCCTTGAGGAGGACGGTGCGGGCGGAGGGACGGCCACCGGCGGAACTGGTGGCGACGACCATGGCGTTCGGTTCGGGCAGGCCCGCGGCGACGGCGTCCGCGAACCACAGCGCGAACTGCGTCACCGGGTCGTCGGCCATGCCGGTTTCGAGCAGGGGCTCACCCTCGTAGCTGTGCCGGAGCCCGGGCAGGTGCGAAGCGCTGTCCACGGAAAGGTATTGTCGCGCGCCCGGCGCACTTCTCACCCGGTGGCCCCCAACAGGGGGAACGGCGTGGGGGAGGGGCGGCGACACGACAGCGTCACACTGCGGGTTAAATTGACCCGCCGGTATCTCGACATCAAGGCTCTGGACTTCACAAGAGAGGGAGGCGGCCGAGAATGTCCGACTTCAAACCCGGGCTCGAAGGCGTGGTGGCGTTCGAGACCGAGATCGCGGAACCGGACAAAGAAGGGGGCGCCCTGCGATACCGGGGCGTCGACATCGAAGAACTCGTGGGCAACGTCTCCTTCGGGAACGTCTGGGGCCTGCTCGTCGACGACAAGTTCCAGCCGGGTCTGCCCCCGGCGGAGCCGTACCCCGTTCCCGTCCATTCCGGCGACATCCGAGTAGACGTACAGAGCGCGCTGGCCATGCTGGCGCCCGCGTACGGCTTCCGCCCGCTGCTCGACATCGACGACGACCAGGCCCGCGACGATCTCGCACGCGCCTCGGTCACGGCTCTGTCGTTCGTCGCGCAGTCGGCCCGCGGCCTGGGGCTGCCGATGGTCCCGCAGAAGCGCGTGGACGAGGCCGAGAGCATCGTTGAACGTTTCATGGTCCGCTGGCGCGGTGAGCCCGATCCCAAGCACGTCAAGGCCATCGACGCGTACTGGACGTCCGCCGCGGAGCACGGCATGAACGCCTCGACGTTCACCGCCCGCGTGATCGCCTCCACCGGCGCCGACGTCGCCGCCGCCCTGTCGGGCGCGGTCGGCGCGATGTCCGGCCCGCTGCACGGCGGTGCCCCGGCGCGGGTGCTGCACATGATCGAGGGCGTCGAGCAGATGGGCGACGCCCGCAAGTACGTCCAGAGCGAGCTGGACAAGGGCAACCGCCTGATGGGCTTCGGCCACCGGGTCTACCGGGCCGAGGACCCGCGTGCCCGCGTCCTGCGCCGTACGGCGAAGGAACTGGGCGCCCCGCGCTACGAGGTCGCCGCCGCGCTGGAGACCGCCGCGCTGGAGGAGCTGCACGCCCGCAAGCCGGACCGGGTTCTCGCCACCAACGTGGAGTACTGGGCCGCGGTCGTCCTCGACTTCGCCGAGGTGCCGTCGCACATGTTCACCTCGATGTTCACCTGCGCCCGTACCGCCGGCTGGGCCGCCCACGTCCTGGAGCAGAAGCGCACGGGCAGGCTGGTCCGCCCCAGCGCGAACTACGTGGGCCCGAAGCAGCGCTCGATCAACGACGTGCCCGGCGCCGGCGAGGTCGTCGGCAGGGTCTGAGCCGCCCGAGGGGCTGCCGAGGGCCCGCGGCTTTCCGAGAGGGCCGCGGACCCTCGGCCGTCCCCCGCGCCCGCTCAGCTCAGCGTCAGGGCTCAGCGGCGGGGCTCGCCGTCCTCGCCGTACACGTCGGGGAGGTGGTCGCAGACTCCGCCGGGCGGCGCGGACTCCCGCAGGCTGAGGCGCCCGCAGCGGACCGCCACCTTCACTCCGCCACCGGCCTGCACCCGCATGATCGCGATGGTCTTGTCCACGGGGTCGTGGGCCTCCCGGCCGCCGAAGTCGATCACTCCGCTCGAACCGTTCCTGGCGAGCCGCCCCGAGACGAGCGCGAGCCGGTAGAGGAGGTCTCCCCTGCTGGGCAGCCTCCTGCCCTGGTACGCCCGGTTGGCCGAGTCGTAGAAGAGTTCGACCGCGTCGTAGCCCAGGATGAGGTTGTCCTCCGACTCGGTCGAGGTCCGGCCGAAGAGGGCCTGGATGAACCCGGTCGGCTGCGTGCCGTGGTCCCGCGACGGATCCCGCCACAGTTCCCGGCTCGCGAGCGCGGCGTAGTACACCTGCACGCGCCCGTAGTCGCCGATCTCCTTGCCGTGGTCGGTGACCACCTTGATCACGTCGTCCCCCGCGATCACCTTGACCTGGCCGTCGCTGCACTTCTCGACGGCGTCGACGAAGCCGAGGAACTCGGTGGCCCGGCCCGCGTACAGGATCACGTCGGGATGGCGCCCGCAGGCGACCGACGTCGCCTCGGCGATCCCGCCGCCGTCCACGGTGTAGTAGACCTCGTCGCGCTCGGAGATCTCGATCCCCTGGTCGCCGGCCGCCTCCTTGTAGTCGCGGGCGAGGTTGTTGGTGTAGCTGTCTCCGGGTGACCGGTCCTGGACGATCACCGCGGTGGGCGAGGACTTCCCGGGCAGCAGCGTCCGGCGGATGAACCGGGCGACGAGCTGCGCCTCACGCCAGTTCGTCGGGCCGATGCGGAAGTAGTAGGGGGACGGCCGCCTGGGCGCCGTCCCGATCTCGCCGGCACCGGTGACGTCGGGCACGTACCCCAGGTCGTCCGCGGTCGCGGTGGTGGAGAGCATCGGGATCTTGGCCTGATGCAGCACGCTGATCGCCTCTTCGACGCCCTTGACACTGCGCGGGAAGCCGATGACGCCGAGCGTGTGCGGGTCCTCGGCCGCCAGCCTGCTGACCAGCCGGGCGGCCCGGCGCCCCTGGCGGAAGTCCGTCCCGGCGTTGGCGATCAGGACCTGGAGGCGGGGAACGTTCCGGACGGTGCGCTGGTACTGCTCCACGGCTTTCAGCTCCGCGAGCGCCCCGGACACCCTGCTGTCCTCCTCCGGCGCGTCCTCGCCGGGCTCGGCGGGCTCGCCGTCCGGCCGCGGGCTCCTGATCGAGTACTCCCCGAACAGGACCACGTTCACGTACGCTCCGACGTTCCGGGCGGCGGCGTTGTTCTCGTCGATCCGCTTCACGACGGCGCCGATGTTCCTGCCGAAGACGTCTTCGGGGGCCCGGCCGTCCGCGTTGACGACGCCGACGCACTCGTCGCCGACCAGCTCGGCCCAGGACAGGCCGCCACAGCGCGCCTTCTGGTCCTGGTAGATGCTCCAGGCCAGGGTCACCGGACCGACGACGAGCAGCGCGATCACGCACCAGTACCCGATCGCCCGCATCCGGCTGGGCAGCAGCCGCGGCCGGTGGTCGTCGTCGGGCGCCGGGCCGGACGTGGCGGCCAGCAGGCGCAGGGGCGGCACCTGCCGCCGCACCCGGGCCCGCCAGGCGTCGGCCAGCGCCGGCAACTCCGTCAGGCGGCCTCCCGTGACCGCCCTCGCCTCCGCCGCCTTCGACTCCGGCACCGCGGCCAGCACCAGCATCGGCGGCAGTAGACCGGTCTCCTCGGTGGTCTCCTCCAGGACGCGCAGGAACCGCTCGTTGGCGCACCCCGGCAGGGTGGCGTCCAGGACCAGCAGGCCGTACAGGCCGCGGCCCCAGCTCGGCCACGGAATGATCCACTTCTGGTACGCCTGGTGGAGGTCCTGGCACAACGCGTGCACCAGCAACCGGTCGGCGTCCTCGTCGCTCGCGCTCGCCACCCGCAGCGCGTACTGCGACAGCCGCTCGAACGGCTTCCTGGTCAGGTACGGCTGCCGCCGGAACCAGCCGTTGAAGAACGATCCACGGACCGACAGCAGCCCCTGGACGACCGTGCCGGCCGCGAAGACGAGCAGGCCGAGCGCCCACGGGAGCACGCCGACCAGGTCCGGCGCGCTGTCCAGCCACCAGGGCGCGTGGTCGCCGGCCACCTGGGTGCTCAGCAGCACCGCGGCCAGGGTGCCCACCGGCAGCCAGGTCGTCGCCGCGCGCCCGAAGAAGTCGGCCGCCGTCCTGCGGCCCTGGTGCCCGCCGTGCCTGCCGCCCCGCCAGAGCTTGAGCCGCTCCTTGAACTCCTCCAGGCTCCCCCGCGACTGCGGGTCGGGCCAGCGCGGGAGCGGCGTTCCGCCGCGGTCCGGCTCCGGCGGCAGGCCGCGCTGCCTGCGCGCCCACAGCACGAACTGCACCAGCGAGAAGCGCGGCGGCGGCAGGAACGAGCCGCCCACCGGCCGGCCGAGCTGCCCCTGCTCCCCGGCCAGCGCGTCCACGAGTTCGTGCAGCGTGCCGTACCGGCCGGCCGCCACCGACGCGTACGGGAGGCAGTCCTCGAACGGCGCGGCGAGACGGCGCGCGGCCTCGAACGCGTCGCCGTCCCGCTCGACGACGAACACCAGGGGAAGCGGCTGGTCCGGCAGCCAGAAAAATGGCCTGCGGACGAGTTTCTCGATGACGCCGTGCACGTCGGCCACGTGGATGTCTCCCGGGAGGCGGAGTCCGTTTTCGGGGTGGTGCGCGCTTGAAACTCGACCGTGACTCCTCCGCTCCCCGAAGGGAGCGGCTTCTCGCTAAGCCGCTTGTACGGCGTCGCGAAGGGCAAGCCCTGCCCTGAGGATGTTGGTTGCCGCGTTCACGTCGGCGTGCGCGGTATGCCCGCAGGCCGTACAGGCGAATTTGGCTTGGGTGTGGCGGTTCTCCTTGGCGACGTGCCCGCAGCGGGCGCACGTGCGGGAGGTGTCGGCGGGGTTCACCGCGATCAGCTCGCGACCGGCGCTTTCAGCCTTGTGCGCGAGCACACGCAGGAACACCCCCCAACCCGCGTCCAGGATGCTGCGGTTGAGCCCGGCTTCGGCGGCGACGTTCCGGCCTGGGGCCTCGATCGTGCCGGACGCCGACCGGGTCATGTTCACGATCGGCAGGTCCTCATGCACGATCACGCCGTAGGCTCCTACCAGCCCGAGCGCAACCTTGTGCGCGCCGTCCAGCCGCTGACGGCGGACCTTCGCATGCTGGGCGGAAACCCTGGCCACAGTCTTACGACGGCGATGGGAGCCGCGCTTTTTACGGGCGAGGTCCCGCTGAGCGGCGGCCAGCTTGTCAGCGGACGCGGCCAGATGACGCGGGTTGGCCAGATGCTCCCCGTCCGAGGTGGTGACCAGGGACGCCACACCCATATCCAGGCCCACGGCCGCGTCGGTCGCCGGCAGAGGTCCTGGGGGGACCTCGTCGCACGCCACGACCACGTACCAGCGGTCACCTTCCCGCTTCACCGCGATCGTCTTCACCCGCCCGCGCACGGGCCGGTGCCGGTGGACGCGGACGTGGCCGACGCCCTGCAAGCGGACGTAGGTCGCCGTCGGGTGCTCAGGCTGGGAGTCCCACCGGCAGCCGTCGCCGTCCTTGGGCCACTCCACCGTGCCGAACCACCCGCGGCCCTTGAACCGCGGGAAGCCGGGCTTGTCACCGGCTTTGACACGGCGGAAGAACGCCGCGAACGCCCTTTCCAATCGGCGCAGAGTGGCCTGCTGAGAGGAGAACGACCACCGGCCCTGCCCATCAGGGTCGTCGGCGCGAATGTGCTTCAGCTCCCCCGACTGGTCGCCGTACCCGACACTCACCCCCGCCATCCGATAGGCCGTACGACGGTGCTCAAGCGCCGCGTTGTAGAGCTGCCGGTGATCCTCCAGGCACGCGGCGAGCGCAATGCGCTGATGGCGGGTCGGGCGCAGCAGGAACGTGAAAGACCTACGCACGGCCGCTCGCCCTACGAGCGCGCCCGTACCGCGGTGCAGTACAGCGGAATGCCGGGGGAGGTAGGCACTCGACGAGTCACACGACCAGTATCACAGCACTGGGCATCCAATGCCTGGAAGATGAGAAGACAGGAAAGGGCCCGCGGGGGACCAAAAGACAAGCCCGGCCAAGGACGGCATGCCCCCGTTGCCTCAAGCGACGGTCCGCTGCCGAGGTCGTGAGGTGTCTCATAATCCGGACCATGGTCTAGAGCATTCGCAGGTCTCACTACGCTTGAACCGTGGCTGACATCGTGATTCCCGCTGACATCAAGCCCGCCGACGGCCGTTTCGGCTGCGGGCCCTCGAAGGTACGCCCCGAGCAGCTCGCCGCCCTCGCCGGCGAAGGCGCGAAGGTGATGGGCACGTCCCACCGGCAGAAGCCCGTCAAGAACCTCGTCGCCCGCGTCCGCGCCGGGCTCACCGACCTGTTCTCCCTCCCCGAGGGGTACGAGGTCGTGCTCGGCAACGGCGGCACCACGGCGTTCTGGGACATCGCCTCCTTCGGGCTGATCCGGGAGAAGTCGCAGCACCTGAACTTCGGTGAGTTCTCCTCGAAGTTCGCGACGGTCGCGAAGAAGGCCCCCTGGCTCGCCGACCCCTCGGTGATCAAGTCGGAGCCGGGCACCCACCCGCTGCCGGTCACCGAGGAGGGCGTGGACGTCTACGCGCTCACCCACAACGAGACCTCCACCGGCGTCGCCATGCCCATCAAGCGCGTGGGCGACGACGGGTCGCTCGTCCTCGTGGACGCCACCAGCGGCGCGGGCGGCCTGCCGGTCGCCGCCGAGGACTTCGACGTCTACTACTTCGCGCCGCAGAAGAGCTTCGCCTCCGACGGCGGCCTGTGGATCGCGCTGTTCTCGCCCAAGGCGCTGGCCCGGGTGACGGAGATCGCCGAGAGCGGCCGGTTCGTCCCCGAGTTCTTCAGCCTGCCGACCGCGATCGACAACTCGGTCAAGGACCAGACCTACAACACGCCGGCGGTCGCCACGCTGTTCCTGCTGGCCGACCAGCTCGACTGGATGAACGGCCAGGGTGGCCTCGGCTGGACCACCGCCCGCTCGGCCGACTCCGCCTCGCGCCTGTACACCTGGGCCGACAAGACGTCGTACACCTCGCCGTTCGTGGCCGACCCGGCGCAGCGCTCCAACGTCGTCGGCACGATCGACTTCGACGACTCCGTGGACGCGGCGGCGGTGGCGAAGGTGCTGCGGGCCAACGGCATCGTGGACACCGAGCCGTACCGCAAGCTCGGCCGCAACCAGCTGCGTATCGCGATGTTCCCGGCCGTCGACCCGGCCGACGTCGAGGCGCTGACGGTCTGCGTCGACTACGTGGTCGAGCGCCTCTGACGGTTCTCCCGGCGGCCGCCGCCCGGGTCCTGAGCTCGCGCCTCAGTAGGCCCGGCGGCGGCGGAGCAGCCAGGCGGCGATCACGCCGCCGATGAGGCCGAACAGGTGGCCCTGCCAGGAGACGCCCGGCTGGGTGGGCAGAGCCCCCCACAGGATCGAGTAGTACAACACGGCGACCACGACGCCGAGGACGATGTCGAGAGCCCGGCGGTCGAACAGGCCCCGGGCCACGACGAAGCCGAAGTAGCCGAAGACGAGGCCGCTCGCGCCGATCGTGAGCGTGTCGGGCGGGCTGGTGAGCCAGACGCCCATGCCGCTGACCAGGATGACGATCAGGCTCGCGGCGAGGAACCGGCCGATGCCCCGGATGGCCGCCACGAACCCCAGGATCAGCAGCGGCACGGAGTTGGCCATCAGGTGGGCGAAGCCCGCGTGCAGGAACGGGGCGAAGAAGATCCCGGGCAGCCCGTCCGGTTCGTGGGCGACGATGCCGTACCTGTCGAGTCTGTTGTTCTCGACGTAGTCGAGGATCTCGATCGCCCACATCGCCGACACGAGCACGATCATCAGGATCGCGCTGCCGAGGGCGCCGGTGAGCAGCTCGGACGCGCGCTCCCGCATCGACCGGCCGGACGGGGGCAGCCCGGGCTCGGATACACTCATGGATTCACCGTACGCAGTCACGCCCATGGACGAGCGGACTGCCCGGAACCACCCCGATCATGCCTGTCGGCGGCTATTCGCCCTTCCAGACGGGAGAGCGCTTCTCCGCGAAGGCCGCCGCGCCCTCCATCGCGTCGCCGGACGTGAAGACCGGGCCGATGATCTCGCCCTGCTTCCGGAACATCTCCTCCCTGGACCAGTCGGCCGACTCGACGACGACCCGCTTGGTCGCGGCGAGGGCCAGCGGCGCGTTCGCGGCGATCGTGCGGGCCAGTTCGAGCGCGCCGTGCAGGGCCTCGCCCGGGTAGGTGACCCGGTTGACCAGCCCCAGCTCGTACAGCCGGGCGGCCGGGTAGTGCTCGCCGGTCAGCGCGATCTCCATCGCGACGTGGTACGGAATCCGGCGCGGCAGCCGCATGATCCCGCCCGCGGCTGCCACGAGCCCGCGCCTGGGCTCCGGCAGGCCGAACTTGGCGTCTTCGGACGCGACGACGATGTCGCAGGCGAGCGCCAGCTCGAACCCGCCGGCCAGCGCGTACCCCTCGACGGCCGCGATGATCGGCTTCTTCGGCGGCGCCTCGGTGATGCCGGCGAAGCCCCGGCCCTCGACCGTGGGCATGTCGCCGGTGAGGAACCCCTTCAGGTCCATGCCCGCCGAGAACGTGCCACCGGCCCCGGTCAGGACGATCACCGACACCTCGGGGCTGGCGTCGAGCTCGTCGAGGGCGGCCGCGATGCCGCGCGCCACCGCGCCGTTCACGGCGTTCCTGACCCTCGGCCGGTTGATGGTGACGACGGCCACCCCGCCGTCGACGATCTCTACGAGCACCTCGTCCGGCGCGGTGGCCGGCCCGGAGTCAACCTCGGACAACCTGACCTCACCTGTCACTTGGGCTGGAAGCGGATGCCGCCGTCGAAGCGGATGACCTCGCCGTTCATGTAGTCGTTCTCGATCAGCGTGCGGACCAGGTGGGCGAACTCGGACGCCTTGCCCAGCCGCTTCGGGAACGCCACCGGCCCGATCAGCTTGGCCTTGAACGCCTCGGCGTCCTGGTCGCCGATCTTGCCGTAGATGGGGGTGTCGATGATGCCCGGCGCGATCGTCAGCACGCGGACGCCGACCACGGCGAGGTCGCGGGCGGCGGGCAGGGTCATGCCGA
This sequence comes from Microbispora sp. H10670, assembly GCF_014161385.1. Taxonomy (NCBI): domain Bacteria; kingdom Bacillati; phylum Actinomycetota; class Actinomycetes; order Streptosporangiales; family Streptosporangiaceae; genus Microbispora; species Microbispora sp. H10670. The sequence goes on from NZ_JABBWW010000004.1 coordinate 289,095, forward strand.
TGATCCCGCCCTTGGACGCGGAGTAGGCGACCTGGCCCGTCTGGCCCTCGATGCCGGCCACCGACGCGGTGTTGACCACGACGCCGCGGGCGCCGTCCTCGTCCGCCGGCTCGGTCCTGGCCATGGCCGCCGCGCCGATGCGCATGAGGTTGAACGTGCCGATCAGGTTGACGTCGATCACCTTGCGGTAGGACGCCAGGTCGTGCGGAGAGCCGTCCCGCCCGACGGTGCGCTGGGCCCAGCCGATGCCCGCGCTGCTGACCACGGCGCGCAACGGCTTCCCGGTGGCGACCGCCGTCTCCACCGCGGCCTGCACCGACGCCTCGTCCGCCACGTCGGTGTGGGCGAACACGCCGCCGATCTCGTCGGCCAGCGCCTTGCCGCGCTCCGCGTTCAGGTCGGCCACGACCACGGTCGCGCCGACACGGGCCAGCTCGCGGGCGGTCGCCTCGCCGAGGCCGCTGGCGCCGCCCGAGATGATTGCTGCTGCTCCGTTCAGATCCATAGCCGGACCCTAACGCGACAACCGAATGAAGTTCTACTCGGGGTGGCGCAAAATCGCGGTATCGACGTCCGGATAGACCTTGATCCGCCGGTCCAGCCCGGTCGTGCGCAGGATGCGGGCGACCGGCGGCTGCGGGGAGGCGAGGCTCACCCCGCCGCCCTCGCTCGTGGCCAGCCGCCAGGCCTCGATCAGCACGCTCAGGCCGCTGGAGTCCATGAACGACAGCTCGCCGAGGTCGAGCACGAGGGTCGGGTTGTCGTTCGTTATGGCGTCACGCACCTCGTCGCGCAGGAACGGCGCCGTGAACAGGTCGAGCTCACCCTCTACGGCCACCACGACGGCGTTGGAGAGCGATTGGCGCGCGAGCCGCAGCTTCAACGTGTGACCTCCTCCGCTGCGCCCACTTTACTTATTCATCACCCGGGGTGAGCGGGCACGGCGAAGCCGTACGGCAGTTCGAGCCGATGGTCGGCGAGCAGCCGCCCGTCGGCGAGGAGCGTGTGTGTCGGCCCGTCCGCGGCGATCACCCCATCGGACATGACGAGCGACCGCTCGCACAGCTCCAGCGCGTACGGCAGGTCGTGGGTGACCATCAGCACGGTCACGTCCAGGCTTCTGAGGATCTCGGCGAGCTCGCGGCGCGAGGCGGGGTCGAGGTTGGAGGAGGGCTCGTCGAGCACGAGGATCTCCGGCTCCATCGCCAGCACGGTCGCCACGGCCACCCTGCGCCGCTGGCCGAAGGACAGGTGGTGCGGCGGCCGGTCGAGCGCGTCGAGCATGCCGACCCGCTCCAGGGCGTCACGGACGCGGCGGTCGAGTTCGGCGCCGCGCAGGCCGAGGTTGGCCGGCCCGAACGCGACGTCCTCGCGGACGGTCGGCATGAAGAGCTGGTCGTCGGGATCCTGGAACACCAGCCCGACGCGGCGGCGGATCTCCCGCAGCGTGTCGGCCCGCACCGGAAGGCCGCCCACCTCCACCGTGCCGTGCCCGGCGGTGAGGATGCCGTTGAGGTGCATGACCAGCGTGGTCTTGCCCGCGCCGTTCGGGCCGAGGAGGGCCACCCGCTCCCCCCGCCGGATCGTCAGGTCCACGCCGTACAGCGCCTGCGTCCCGTCGGGATAGGCGTACGCGAGCCTGCTCACCACGAGCGAGGGGCTGCCGGAGGTCATGTGGTGCTCCACGCCAGTAGGGCCGTCGCCGCGGCGAGGCAGGGAAGGATAGCCGCCGTCCCCCAGTCTCGCCCAGACGCCGATATATCCCTAATCGTCGGCATCTCGCCGGTGTAGCCCCGGCTCAGCATCGCGAGGTGGACCCGCTCCCCCCGCTCGTACGCCCGGATGAACAGGGCGCCGGCCGACTTCGCCAGCACCGGGGCCTGCCGCAGGTCCCGGGCGACGAATCCGCGCGACTCGCGGGCGACCCGCATGCGCCGCATCTGGTCGAGGATCACGTCGAGGTAGCGCAGCATGAACGTCGCGATCTGCACGAGCAGCCGGGGCAGCCGCAGCCGTTCGGCGCCGAGCAGCGTCATCCGGGGCTCGGTCGTGGCCGCGAGCAGGATCGAGGCGACCACGCCCAGCGTCGCCTTGGCCAGGATGTTCCAGGCGGCCCACAGGCCGGGGAGGCTGAGCGACACCCCGAGCACCTGGACCCGTTCACCGGTGCCGATCACCGGGATCGCCAGGGCGAACAGCACGAACGGCACCTCGATCACCATCCGCCGCGCGATCGCCCCCGCGGGCACCCGCGCGACCACCGCGACCGCGGCCAGCAGCAGCGCGTGGACGGCGAACGCCCAGAAACGCTCGCGCGGCGTGGCGACCACGCACACCGCGAACGCGACGACCGCCACCAGCTTGCACTGGGGCGGCAGCCGGTGGACGGGCGTGTCGGCGGGCCGGTAGATCGGATGATGGTGCCCGGCGCTCATCCGGCGCCCGTCACTTCGCCACCGTCACTTCGCGTCCATCACTTCGCTCGTCACTTCGCACTCACACCGCCATCATGGCCGACCCGCCGCCGCCCGCCGCGCGTGAGGGGCGGCAGGGCTCGCGGAGAGGCGCACGCGGGTGCTCACGAGGCGTGGAAGAGCTCACGGGACACTCGGAAAGGGCTCACGGAGCGCCCGCGGGCGACACCCCGCCGGTCGGGCGCCTGCGTCGCCGGACGGCGTAGAAGACCCCGCCTCCGGCCGCCACGGTCAGCGCGACGCCCGCGACCCCGGCCAGCCCGCCGGAGAGCCGCTGGTCACTCAGGCCCCTCACGGAGTATCCGGCCAGCGGGGCGTCCCCCGCCGCGTGCGGCTTCTCCTGCGCGCTCAGCCCCTTGTCGGACGCCACCTTCTCCAGCCCGTCGGGGGCGCTGGAGGCGTAGAACGACACAACGCCGGCCAGCAGCACGGCCACGATCGCGCCGCCCGCCAGGACCGGACGCAGCCCGATCCCCGCCGAGGGCGTCTCGGCGGGCCGCCCGCCGACCTCGACCTCCCCATCGGCCGTACGCAGCACCAGCGGCCCGGCCGTCCCGCGCGCGCCGTAGACGAGGTCGGGCCGTACGGCCAGCACGCTGCTCACGGTGAGCGCGGTGATGAGGCCCTCCCCCAGCCCGATGAGCAGGTGTACGCCGCCCATCGCGGCGGCCACCGCGCCCAGGTCGATCGGCGCGGTGCCGCCGAGCCAGAACAGAACCGTGAAGACGAGCGCCGCGGCGGGCACCGAGACCAGCGCGGCGAGGAACGACGCGGCCACCAGCGTGCCGCGCCGGCGCGGGCCGGTCCGGGTGACCAGCCGGAACACCGCCCAGCCGACGACCGAGGTGACGATCGCCATGAGCGTGATGTTGACGCCGAGGGCGGTCAGCCCGCCGTCCGCGAAGAAGAACCCCTGGACGAGCAGCACGACCGCGACGCACAGCACGGCGGTGTACGGCCCGACGAGTATCGCGGCCAGCGCCCCGCCGAGCAGGTGACCGCTGGTGCCCGCGGCGACGGGGAAGTTGAGCATCTGCGCCGCGAAGACGAACGCGGCCACCAGGCCCGCCATGGGAGCGGTGCGGTCGTCGAGCTCCCGGCGGGCGCCTCGCAGGCACACGGCCACGCCGGCAGCCGCGAAGACCCCGGCGCCGACGGACACGGGAACGTCGAAAAACCCATCGGGTACGTGCACGATCAAACCCCTCTGAAACGGGCAGTTCTCAAATCCACTTTAGAGCACGGGGTTGTAGTTGCAAATAATTCGCAATTAGCGCCGGCGCACGGTCCGGATCGCCCGCTTGACCAGGGTCAGCGGGGTGTCCACGCGTACCGACAGGCTGAGCCGCCGGTTGACCGCCGTCGCGTACGGCCTGGCCGTCCACCGCAGGGGGCCACGCCACCACCGCATCGTCCGGGCGGGCGCGTCCATCGCGGCCTCCACCTTGACCGGGAGGCGCACCGGCGGCCCGCCGAGGTCGAGTTCGAGGTAGGCGTCCCAGGTGCCGGGCGGTGGAACGTCCGTCTCGGCCGCGAACCCCTCCGACGAGACGGCCACCGCTCGCTCCCGGTACTCCCGTCCCGGCCCCCGCTCACGCCACACCAGGTGCCGTACGGCCGGAGCGGCGGGCTCCTCGCCGACCCGCACGTGCCCCTCGACCAGCAGCCGCCGGGCCCGCCTGCGGGCCCGGGTCAGCCGTGCGGCGGCCGGGACGCCGGCCGCGTGCCCTCCGGCGTCGATCGACAGGTGGCCGTGCGACCGGGTGAGGAAGGGCACCACGGCGACGCCGTTCACCAGACGGGGGCCCGGGACGCCGGCCCCCGGGCCGCGGCTGGAGCCGAACCGGGCCGGCCTGCGCACGCCCTCGCACTCGACGAACACGTGGACGTCCCACACGCCCGGCGGCAACGCGGCCACGTCGATCAGGACGGTGAAGAAGCCGGTGGCGTGGAGCGCGGGAAGCGCCCGCTCCTCCCGGGAGAGGCGCTCACGCAGCACCAGCCCCACCACCCCGCCCAAGCCGCCCACGTCCGGTGCGGCGGCGGGAGCATCGGGGGCGGGGGCGTTGGTGGTGGCGGGTGGTCCGGCCAGGCAGGCATGTCCGCCGACCAGCAGATGATCGCCGCGCCAGGAGACATCGGTCAGGCGGTGGCGCAGCGGCGCGGCCTCGACCCGCGCGAGCCGTACGAGACGGGCGGTGTCGTCGAGCGCGGCGAGCCTGGCGACGTCCATGTCGTCGAGGGCGGCCCGCACACCGGGCGTCAGCCACTGGCCGCAGATGTCGGCCACCTCGACGGCGATCTTCTCGCGGTCCGCCTCGTCGTCGTCCAGGAACGGCGCTCCCAGCAGGGCCAGCACGTCACGGCGCAGATGCCGCAGGAGCAGCCGGTCGCGCAGCGCGCCGGGCGGCACGTGCCGCGCCATCACCTCGATGGGCGTGCGGACCAGGCGCAGCCGGGTCAGGGGGTCGGCCACGCACCCCGCCTCGGCGCCTCCGGTTCCCGCGCCCTCCGCTCCGGTGGCCTCGGCGTGGTAGCAGTCGTGGTCCGCCACCACGGAGACGACCCGGGCGTGACAGTAGGCGTGCACGGTGAAGGCCATGTCCTCGCCGGTCCGCTGCGTCTCGTCGAAGCGGAGGGCGTGCCGTTCCAGGAAGGCGCGGCGGAAGAGCTTGAAGCACGTCAGGTCGTCGTAGACCGCGGCTAAGGAGGCCCGGTCGGCGCTGTCCCGCAGCCCGTCGCGAGCGCCGGAGACCCTTCCGACGACGACGTCCGAGCCGTTCCGGTCGGCCGCGGCGACCAACGGCGTCAGCGCGTCCGGCGCGAGACGGTCCCCGGCGTCGCAGAAGAAGACGTACCGCCCGGCCGCGCGGGCGAGCCCTCTGTTGCGGGCGGCGCCCGGAGTGCAGGGGTGCCGGTCGTGGATCACGGTGATCACTCGCGGGTGACAGGCGGCGTAGAGGTCGAGCAGCTCGCGGGTCCCGTCGCGGGACCCGCCGTCCACGACGACGATCTCCTTCGCGACCCGCTGGACCAGCAGCGAGGTGAGGCAGCGGTCGAGGGACGCCCGGCAGTTGTACGCCGGGACGACGACGCTGACGTCGATCATCCCGCGGGCCCCCCGGTCGACGCGCCGGTCACTCTCCGTGTCCATCGCCTTTCATTATGTGCCCCTGACCCTCGCGAACAGCGCCTGCGCCGCTCGCCCGGCGCGTCACGCCTCTCCGGGACGGCGTCCCCGGGCCCGGCAGGGGAACCGGCCGTCGATCTTTGGCAGGCCACCGCATAGGTTGTCTGGAGTTCCAGCCAACTCACGGCAAAGGCAGGTCACTGTGACTCACGAGCTCAGTCACGAGCGGTTCGAGACCCTGAAGCGTGAATTCGACGCGATCGACCGCGACGGCGACGGCTTCATCACCGAGGCGGAGCTGCTCTCCTACTTCCCCGGCCTGCCGCCGGAGGCGATCGCCGCGCTGGACCGGGACGCCGACGTGGACGCCGACGGCCGGTTCTCCCTGGAGGAGTTCGTCCGCCTGGCCGGCGCCCGCGACTGACACGCCCGCGCCACTCGCCCGAAAATTGCATATTCCGCAAACTTGCGCGCTACGCATCTTTGCGTAGCGCGCAATTAGTTGTATGGTGGTCCGTGTGAGCGGGGATGACGGGCGCCCGGGGCTGCGCGAGCGCAAGAAGCAGGAGACGCGCATCGCGCTGAGCTGGGCGGCGATCAAGCTTGTCGCGGAGCGCGGGCTGGAGAACGTTCGCGTGGAGGACATCGCGGCGGCCGCGGGGGTGGCGCCGCGGACCTTCAACAACTACTTCTCCAGCAAGGGCGAGGCGATCGCCGCCAGGCACCTCGACCGCGCCCGCCTGATCGCGCAGGAGCTGCGCCGCCGTCCGGTGTCGGAGCCCCTGTGGGAGGCCATCACGAGCGCCGTGATCACCCAGCTCGCGATGGGTGCGGACTACGACGACCGGCGGCCGGACCAGCAGTGGCAGGCCGGCATCCGGCTCATGATCGGCGAACCCTCGCTGCAGGGCGAGATGCTCAAGGCCAGTGCCGTCGCCGAGGAGGAACTGGCCGCCGCGATCGCCGAGCGGACCGGCACCGACATCGCCCACGACCTCTACCCACGCCTGGTGGCGGGCGCGGCGGGGGCCGCGATCAGGGTGGCGATGGACCAGTGGTTGCGGGCCGACCCGCCCGTGCCTGTCAGATCACTCGTCGAGGACGCACTCGGCCTGCTCGCCGCCGGCCTGCCCGAACCCCGATCGTCGTAGTCGTCACCGGAGATCCGCAGGCCGCCGGATCTCACCGATCCAGTTCCAGGAGCACCGGAACGGCCGTACTCGGGGTGAGTGACGTGCCGTGTCTCCGGCCCGCCGCCCGGCCGTTCCCCATCCCCTGATCCGCGGGCACCGTCGTCCACCGATGCCGTCGGCTCGATGCGCCATGCCCGAAAACTTCGTCATGCCCGGAAAACCAGGAGGAACCACCATGACCGTCGACGTCCTGATCGCCGGAGCCGGGCCGAACGGGCTGATGCTCGCCTGCGAGCTGAGCCTGGGCGGCGTACGGCCGATCGTGCTGGAGCGCCTGCCGGACAACACCAAGGAGAACCGGGCCAACGGGCTGGTCGGCCAGGTCGTGCGGGCCCTCGACCGGCGCGGCCTGTACGAGCGCCTCAGCGGCGGCGCCGAGCCGCCCCGGCCGAGCCCGGCCTTCGTCTTCGGCGCGCTGCCCCTGGAGCTGAGCAGGCTCGACGACAACCCGATGTACGGGCTGGCGGTGCCACAGCGCCGGGTGGAGCAGGTCCTGGAGGAGCGCGCCCGGGAACTCGGCGTGGAGATCCTCCGGGGTCACGAGCTGACGGGGCTCGCCCAGGACGAGGACGGGGTCACCGTGGAGATCGCCGGACCCGAGGGCCCCTACACGCTGCGTACCCGGTTCCTCGTCGGCGCGGACGGCGGACACAGCCGCGTCCGCAAGCTGTGCGGCATCGGCTTTCCCGGAGTGACCAGGGACGGCTCGGTCTCCATCGGCGCGCACGTCACCGTGCCCGCGGAGCTGGTCGACGCGGCCACCGGCGGGTTGAACGTACCCGGTTACGGGCTGATCCCCCCGTTCATGCACCACCGCACCGATCACGGCCTGTTCGTGTACGCGCCGTTCCCCACCGGAACGCTCGTGAACACCACGGAGTGGAACCGGGACGGCGGCGGCGACCGGCCGCCGACGCTCGACGAACTGCGGGAGAGCGTACGCCGGGTGCTCGGCGCCGACCTGCCGCTCGGCCCGCCCGAGGGGGACGGCCCGCACCTGCTGCGCCGCCTGAGCGGCGGCAACACCCGCCTGGCCGAGCGGTTCCGGGACCGCCGCGTGCTGCTGGCCGGCGATGCCGCCCACGTGCACAGCGCGATCGGCGGCCCCGGCCTCAATCTGGGTCTCCAGGACGTGGTCAACCTGGGCTGGAAACTCGCCGCCGAGATCCGCGGGTGGGCGCCGCCCGGCCTGCTCGACACGTACGAGACCGAGCGGCGGCCGGCCGCCGAGCGCGTCGTCATGCACACGCAGGCCCAGTCGGCGCTGATCGCGCCCGGGCCGGAGGTCACCGCGCTGCGCGTGCTGTTCACCGAGTTGCTGCGGGACGAGCGCACCATCAAGCACATCGCCGACATGATGTCCGGCGCCGACATCAGGTACGACCTCGGTGGGGACCACCCTCTCGCCGGCCGGCCCGCCCCCGATCTCACGCTGGAGACGGAGACCGGCCCGGTACGGCTGGCCGAGCTGACCAGGGCGGCCCGCCCGCTGCTCCTGAACCTGACGCCGGACGCCGCGCCGGCCGCCGCGCTGGACGGAGCGCTGGAGGGGTGGCGCGACCGCGTCGACCTCGTGACCGGCAAGGCGGACCGGGACGCCCCTGCCGCGCTGCTCGTGCGGCCCGACTGCTACGTGGCCTGGGCCTCCGACTCGCCCCGGCTCGACGAGAAGGAGCGTGACGCCCTGCGCGCGGCCCTGACCGCCGCGTTCGGCGCCCCTTCCGGCACCTCTTCCGGCGCCGGGGGCTGAGAGGGGTGAACGTCAGCCCGCGGCGCCGGACAGCTCGGGGTTCGGCTGCCGGATCGGGGTGAAGAACGCGGCGAGCGCGATCAGCAGGCAGGCCGCCCCCGCCAGCAGGCAGACCACCGCCACCCCGTGGCGCTGCGCGCCCCAGGTCAGCACGGCCGCCCCCGCAGGCCCGAGCGAGAAGTGGATGGTCCAGAAGGCGGAGGTGACCCTGCCGAGCAGGTGGTCGGGGGTGACCTGCTGACGCAGCGACATCGAGGCGATCCCGGCCACGCTGACACAGCCGAGGTAGACCGCGGCCGCCACCGCGGCCCCCACGACACCGCCGGACGCGCCGAGCCCCACGATGGCGAGCCCGGCGACCGCGATCGCCCCGATCCAGGACGCGCCGAACCCCAGCCTGAGGCGTACGGGGCCGACGAGGAGCGAACCGGCGACGGTGCCGAGCGCGGCGACCGCGAGCACGGCTCCGACGGCCCCGTCCGGCCGGCCGAGGTCGTGCTTGAGGTGGTAGATCAGCACGTCGGTCAGCCCGAGGGTCAGGAAGATGAAGAACGACAGCAGCACGGTCAGGGCGCGCAGCACCGGCTGCCGCCAAAGGAAACGGGCCCCGGCGAGCAACTCCCGCCAGTGCCCCCGGGCCTCCTGGCGCTCCCGGTCCTCGCCGGCCTCCCCCGCCCCCGACGCCTCCGGCGAGGACGGTGACGGCCGACGCCCGAACCTGATCAGCAGGACGCCGAGCGCGGAGATCCCGAAACTGGCCGCGTTGACCGCGATCGCGGCCGTCGGCCCGGCCCAGCCCGCGACCACCCCGGCCAGCAGCGGCCCGCCGATCCCCGCCGCGGCGGAGGTGGCGCCGAGCCGCCCGTTCGCCTCGGTGATCCGGCCCGGCTCGACCAGGTTGCGCACCACCGTGACGTACGTGACCTGGAAGACCATGCCGATCGCCTCGGCGGCCGGCAGCACCACGTAGAGCAGCCAGATCTTCGGCCCGAACGCCCAGGCGACGGGCACGATCCCGTACAACGCCATCCTGGCGAGGTCGCACCAGATCAGCAGCCGCCTGCGGTCCAGCCGGTCGGCGAGGATCCCGGCGAAGACCCCCGCCGCCACCGACGCCGCGCTCGCGAGGCCGGTCAGCAGCCCCATCCGCGCCACCGACCCGGTCACGTGCAGCACGAGCAGCGGGACGGCGATCAGGGCGAACGAGTCGCCCGCCACCGACAGCGTCTGCGATCCCCAGAAGACCATGAAGTTCCGGTCACGCCACAGCGGTGATCCTTTCCCTTCCACCTCCGTCATGCTGCCGCATTGAGCGACGCCGGGGGACCCGCGCCCGGGAACCGTACGGTCCCCGAGCGCGGGAGGAGCGACGCAGCCGCGTGCGGCGCGACCGTCAGTCCTCCGGCGCGGCCGGCGCGCGGAACGGCGGCGCCGCAGGCACCGGCGGAAACGGGATCAGCGCCAGGACCGGGAGGAGCGACCGCTCCTCGTCGTCCAGGTGCGCCCGCAGTTCCTCCGACATACGGTCGAGTTCCGCCATGAACCGCCGGGGTTCGGCCGTGCCGATCCCGTCCAGCAGGGCGACCAGCTCCCCCTGGACGCGTGCGATCACCTGGTGCTGCTCGCCGAGACGGCCGAGGGCGTCGCGCAGGTGGGGATGCCGGTCCGCGAGCGTGGGAAAGACCGCGGCGTCCTCACCCCGATGATGGAGCGCCAGCCCCTGGCAGAACGCCAGGCAGTGCTGCCTGAGCCGCAACCCGAGCCCGAGGTCGCTTCGCTCCGCCCGGCTGTGTGCCTGCGCGGCGAAGTGGGCCTCGGCCTCCTCCCGTACGTGCCGGAGCTGGGCGCGCAGCCAGGCGTGGATCTCCAGCAGCTTGCCCGCCATGGTGGTGACGTCCTCGGGCACCTCGGCGGGCACCTCCGGGCGCTCCAGCACGACGACCGGCAGGGTGCGGGCCGTACGCGCCTGGTAGTCGCCGTATCCCGGGGCCACCCGCACGACGCGCTCGAACAACCGCTCGCGCGCCGCGCCCTCGGCCGGCACCGCGATCGCGTCGAAGACCTCCTCTCCCACCTCGACCCGTACGGCCGGACGCGCGAGCAGGTTGTGATACCAGGCGGGGTGGCGTGGCGCGCCACCCGCGGACGCCACGACCAGCAGCAGGTCGCCGTCGCGGACGTAACCGAGCGGAACGGTGTGCTCCTTTCCCGACTTCGCGCCGACGGTGGTCAGCAGGAGCAGGTCGCCGCCCTCGAAAGGGCCGCCGACCCTGCCGCCGTTGGCGCGGAACTCGTCGATGACGGACTGGTTGAACGATTCGGGCACTGAATGAACTCCAAGAGATCGGAAGAACGAACACGAAGACGGGCGCGGTGACGGCGCGTACCGGCAGGCCGCTCGGGGCACACCCGCGCGCGGAAAGGCCGGCAGGCGGAGACTCCCGGACGTCAGAGGACCGGAAAAGGACCGGATCGACGGCACGGCGCTCACCGTGAGGAACGACGGCTCACGAACGACAGGCCGGCGAACGACGGCGGACGAGCGGCCGTGGCCGACGGCGGCGAGGGAGTGCGCTCGCCCGTGGCGTACACGGGCGTGGCGGCTCAGCCGCGACGTGCGAGCACGGAGCGCGGCGTCAGGCGGGAGATGCGGAGTGTGTACTCACGGCGGAGGTCCCTTCACGAAGGTGCGGCCCGGCTGCCGATCGGCCTACCGCTGCCTCCCTGGGGCAGCGTCCATTTGATCGGCGCCACGCGGCACGCCGATCATTAGAACCGGCCCGTTCTCCCCCTGTCAATGCGGTCGGATCAGCCCCGCAGGTCCAGCGCCGGCTCGTCGTGGACGCGGAAGCGGAGAATGTTTCGATTCGGAGAAGGAGACCGCATGGCGGATCAGACCACCTCGATCCGGCTCGTCCGGGTGGACGACGCCGAGATCATCGCCGCGCATCGGGCCCGCGACAGGCGGGCGTACGCGCAGTGGGAGCCCGCGCAGCCCGACGAGTTCTACACCACGGCCGGGCAGCGGGCCCGCATCGAGGGACTGCTCGCCGACCATCGCCGGGGCGACCGGTGGCCCGCCGTCATCGTGGCCGGCGGCGAGGTGATCGGCCAGGTGACCGTGAGCACGATCCTGCGCGGCCCCTTCGGCAAGGGCTTCCTCGGCTACTGGGTCGCGACGGCCGGCCAGGGCCAAGGGCATGCGACCCGAGCGGTGGGCCAGACCCTCGCGGTGATGCGCCGGGACCTCGGGCTGCGCCGCGCGGAGGCGCACACGCGGCTGGAGAACCTCGCCTCGCAGCACGTGCTGCGCGCCAACGGCTTCCGGCCCTGGGGGATCGCCCACGCGCACATCCTCGTCGACGGCGCGTGGCGAGACGAGATCTTCTGGGAACGGCTGCTCGACGAGGAGCCGCCCTTGACCCGCGCCTGACCATTTCCTGGGACACCAGTTACCTTTTCGCGGCGCGTCGCGCGTCGCCGCACGGCCACGACTTCGAAACTCACTCTCCGCAACCATCACGTGGAGGAGGAGTTCGTGGTCACAATCGACCGGCGAGGATTCGCCAAGCTGGCCGGGCTGGGCGCGGTGACGTCCGTCGTCAGTCCGTCCCTGGGCACGGCCGCCCCCGCATCGGCGGCGCGGGCGCCGTACGCGGGAGAGCGCCGGCAGACCTGTCTTCGGGTGGCGCGCGATCTCCTGCTCGTGGAGGAGAACGGCACCGACCTCAAGCACCGGTACCTTCAGGTGCTGATCGACAAGGGTCTCCCCCGGGCCCGTACGTCCAAGAGGGTGCTGATCGTGGGGGCCGGCATCTCCGGGCTCGTGGCCGCCACGCTGCTCAAGCAGGCGGGGCACCGGGTCACCGTCATCGAGGCCAACGGGAACCGCATCGGCGGCCGGATCAAGACCTTCCGCACGGGGTTCCGCGACCGGCGCCAGTACGCCGAGGCGGGGGCGATGCGCATCCCCGACTTCCATCCGCTGACGCTGGCGCTGATCGACAAGCTGGGGATCACCCGCCGCCCCTTCTACAACGTCGACGTGACGCCCGGCGTCCCGCCCAAGGGACCGGTGCCGCCGGTCGTCTACGCCTCGCGGCAGGGACAGGTGTGGCGATCCGCCCCGCCCAAGGGCGACTTCACCGCTCCGCCGCGCATGAACCACACCTTCGTCCACGTGAACGGCGTCACCCAGCGCCGGGACGAGTACGCCGCGGACCCGCGCAGGGTCAACGCCACGTTCGGGCTCAAGGACAGCCGGACCGCGGCCCGGATCCTCGACGAGGCACTCGACCCGGCGAGGGACTACTTCTCCGTGGTCCGGGGCGGCGACCGGGTCGACAAGCCGCTGCCGGAGCTCGTCGACGGCTGGGCCCGGCTGCTGCACGACTTCGACGGCTACTCGATGTACGCCTACCTGAAGGAGCACGCGAAGCTGAGCGACGAGGCGATCGACGCCATCGGCACGCTGGAGAACCTCACCTCTCGCCTGCCGCTGTCGTTCATGCACACGTTCCTCACCCGCAGCCTCGTCAACCCCGGCGTGACCTACTGGGAGATGGCCGGCGGCAGCGGATCGCTGCCGTACGCGCTGGAGCCCGGGCTGCGCGACGAGATCCGCATGGACCGCAGGGCCATGCGCATCGACACCTCCGGCCGGGGCGTGCGGATCTCGACCGTCAGCGAGGCGGGCAGCACCGAGGACGAGTTCACCCGGCAGGGGCGGCACGAGACGTTCGAGGGCGACGTCGCGATCATCACCGTGCCGTTCTCCGCGCTGCGCCACGTCGAGATCGCGCCGGCCCTGTCCTACGCCAAGCGCCGCTCGATCATGGAGTTGCACTACGACTCCGCGACGAAGGTGCTGCTGGAGTTCGGCAGGCGGTGGTGGGAGTTCACCGAGGAGGACTGGAAGCGCGAACTCGGCGGCCGTTACCGCCCCGGGCCCGTGACCCACGTGACGGGCGGCGGATCGGTCTGCGACAACGCCAACCGGTTCATGTACTTCCCCTCGCATCCGGTGCCCGGCAGTGAGGGCGGGGTCGTGCTGGCCAGCTACTCGTGGGCCGACGACGCGACCCGCTGGGACTCCATGGACGACGAGGAACGGTACGGCTACGCGCTGCGCGGGCTGCAGGAGGTGCACGGCGACCGGATCGCGGAGTTCTACACCGGCCACGGCCAGACCCAGAGCTGGATGCGCAACCGCTACGCCTTCGGCGAGGCCGCGGTCTTCACCCCCGGCCAGATGACCGAGATCCACCCCGCCATCGCCGTCCCCGAAGGCCCGCTGCACTTCGCCGGGGAGCACACCTCGCTCAAGCACTCCTGGATCGAGGGCGCCCTGGAGTCGGCCGTACGCGTGGCCCTGGAGGTCAACGCCTGACCCGTACGCCTTCGGTGTCCCCGGCGGGGTGAGGGCAGCGGCAACGGGTGAAACCTGGTCGAAGGCGCCGTGAAACCCGGGCCGCCGAGAGTGATGCCATGAGCATCACAGAATTCCGACCTTCCGGGGGCGGCCCGTCCGCGGCCGGGGGCACCGATCTGGCCGTACGGGTGAGAGGGCTCGTGAAGACGTTCGGCGAGCACCGCGCCGTCGACGGCATCGACCTGGACGTGCGTTCGGGTGAGATCTTCGGCGTGCTCGGCCCGAACGGCGCCGGGAAGACCACGACGCTGCGCATGCTGGCCACCCTCCTGAAGATCGACGAGGGCCGTGCCGAGATCTTCGGGGTCGACGTGGCCGGCAACCCGCACGTGATCCGGCAGCTGGTCGGCGTCACCGGGCAGTACGCGTCGGTCGACGAGAACCTGACCGCCCGCGAGAACCTCTGGCTCTTCAGCCGCCTGCAGGGCGTCGCCGCGCCCCGTGCCCGGCGCATCTCCACCGAGCTGCTCGGCCAGTTCGGCCTGGAGGACGCCGCCGACAAACCGATCTCACAGTTCTCCGGCGGCATGCGCCGGCGTCTCGACCTGGCGGCCAGCCTGATCACCAGGCCACCGCTGATCTTCCTCGACGAGCCGACCACCGGTCTCGATCCCCGTACGCGCGGCCAGATGTGGGACACCATCCGCGGTCTGGTCGCCGACGGCTGCACGGTGCTGCTGACCACGCAGTATCTGGACGAGGCCGACCAGCTCGCCGATCGCGTGGCCGTCATCGACCACGGCCGCAAGGTCGCCGAGGGCACCCCCGACGAGCTGAAGACCGCCGTCGGCGACTCCACCCTCCAGTTGCTGCTCGCCGACCCTGGCGAGGTCCCCGCCGCCGTGGAGGTCGTACGGCGCGTCCTCGGATCCGAGCCGGTCCTCAGCCCGGAGAAGGGCCGCCTCAACGTCGCCCTCGACCAGGCCGACCTCGCCGCGGACGTACTGATCGCGCTGCGCTCCGCCGGGGTGTCGATCACCTCGGTGAGCGTGGACAAGCCCAGCCTGGACGAGGTGTTCCTGGCCCTCACCGGCCACGGGACGGACGGGGACGCCGAGAACGGCAAGAAGGAGAACCGATGAGCACCGTGATCGCACCCTCCCGCGAGGTGGTCCGGGCCGCCGAGCGCGTGGCGGCAGCCCGGCCGCGTGTCTCCATCGGGGACACGTTCAGCCAGACCCTGATGATGGCGTGGCGAGCGCTCAAGAAGATGCGCCGCAACCCGGAGCAGTTCTTCGACGTGGCGCTGCAGCCGCTCCTGTTCACGGCCATGTTCGCCTTCATCTTCGGCGGCGCCATCGCCGGCGACGTGGCGAGCTACCTTCCCCTGATGATCCCCGGCATCGTCGCCCAGACGGTGCTGACGACGTGCATGGCCACGGGCACCCAGCTCCGCGAGGACATGGAGAAGGGCGTCTTCGACCGGTTCAAGTCGCTGCCGATCGCCCGGATCGCGCCGCTCGCCGGCCCGATGGTGGCCGACCTGCTGCGCTACACGATCGCGGCCACGCTGACCTTCGCCATGGGCCTGGTGATGGGCTACCGCCCGGACGGCGGGCCGGCCGGAGTGCTCGCCGCGATCCTGCTGGCGGTCGTCACGGGCTGGTCGCTGGCGTGGGCCTTCACCTGGGTCGGCACGATCGCCCGGAGCGCCCAGGCCGTGCAGGGCATCTCGATGATGATCCTGTTTCCGCTGACGTTCCTGTCGAACGCGTTCGTCCCGGTCGAGACCCTGCCCGGCTGGCTGGCCGCGTTCGTCCGGATCAACCCGGTCTCACACCTGGTCACGGCCACCCGCGACCTCGCCAACCACGCACTCGTCAGCGGAGAGGTGGGCTGGACGCTCCTCGCGTGCGCCATCGTCATCGCGATCTTCGCGCCGCTGTCGGTACGCAGCTACAAGCGGCACATGTGACGTTCGTCCGTCGCGGCCGAAGACCTGCTCGACGAGACTCCGCGCCTCGGGGAGCAGGTCCGCACCGCGCCGATCGCCGTACTCGGCCCGGACGGCGGCGATCGTCCCGGGCGCGGCCCGCTCCGCGTACGGCTCTATCAGCTCGATGGCCATGCTGGGCATGCTGTTGTGGTACGTGAACCGCTCGGCCAGCACCAGCAATCCGATCGCCTCATGGGGAGCCATCGCTCCCCGCAGCAGCCCCCAGGCGCCGAGCCCGAAGAGCACCGTGCCGCACAGCGGGTAGTCGAAGGCGGGGTCGTCCACGCTCCACAGGGCGGGGCTCCAGGTGTCGGAGAAGGACCCCTCCAGGGCCAGCGGGTTGTAGCCCTGGGCGATGGAGAACAGCGTCTCGCCGTACCCGGCGTCCTCCGGCGACGCGTGGTGCGCGTACGCCGTGAGGGCGACCGACACCGCGATGATCACCCACGGCGTCTCCGCCGGCTGGTTGCTCTTCGGCAGGCGCAGGTCACGCGCCCGCTCGACGGCCAGGCGATACTCCCCGAGAGCGGCGGCCGTCTCGCCGCGGATGAGGGCGAGCTCGGCCGAGCACATCGAGGCGATCGCCGACACTCCGAGCACCGCCTCTCGGGCGTTGATCCGGGTGATCTCGGCGAGCTCGGCCTCGGCGGTGCCGAGATCGCCACCGGCGAGGGCGGAGGCCAGCAGCACCGTACGGAGCTGGGTCTCGTCCTCGGTCGCCGCGAGCCGGTGCAACACCGGAATGGCGGTTCGCGCGTGCTCGACCGCCCCCCGGTGATCGCCGCGCCGCATCACCAGATGGGCGAGCGCGGCGTGCAGGATCGCGGCGAGCCACGGCCCGTCGTCCACGGGCAGCATCGTCAGGGTCTGCTCGGCGGCCTCGATCGCCCCGGTCACGTCTCCCGCGTTCTCCAGGATGTAGACGCTCATCTGCGTCGCCATGGAGGCGACGTGCCGGTCGCGGCTCCGGCGCAGCTCCATCAGCCGGCGGTGTATCTCGGCCCCGTCGCCCGTATGACACGCGAACAGCACCGTGGCCATCGCCGCCAGCCGGGGGTCGGTCGTGGGGCCGACGGGCAGCGTCTGGATGACGTCACGTACCGGATCCACCCGCCGATCGGTGACCATGCTGTTCATGAGTGTGATCAGCATGGCGCCCCTGGTCACCTCGACGAGGTGCGGGGGCGGCGTCCAGGCGGTGACCACCTCACAGATCGCGTCCAGGTGGACGAGGAGCCGGGAGTGCTCGCCGCGGATCGACCACAGCGCCCCGAGGCCGGCCAGCAACTGGACCGTCGCGACCGGATCGGCCTCGCCGAGTGCCTGCCGGAGCAGATCGGCGAGGTTGCCCTCCTCCGCCCGCATCGCGTCGACCGCCGTGAACTGCGCCGAGGTGAACATCGCACTGCCGTTCTCGACGGCGTACGCCGTCGCCCAGGCCCGTTGCGCCGCCTGGGCGTCCGCCTCCTCGCCTGCCTCCCTCAGCCGCATCCGCCCGAACTCCCTGACGGTCTCCAGCATCCGGTAACGGAGACCGTACGTCGTCTCGGAGAGGCTCAGCATCGACTGCTCGGTCAGCGCGGCCAGGACGTGCAGGGCGTCCGGGCCGAGCACCTGCTCGGCCGTGGCCAGCGTGAAGCCGTCGCCGAACAGCGACAACCACCGCAGCGCCCGCCGTTCCGGCTCGTCCAGCAGGTTCCACGACCAGTCGATGACCGCGAGCAGCGTCTGGTGCCGGTCGGGGGCCGTACGGTTCCCGCCGCGCAGCAGGGCGAACCGGTCCGCCAGCCGCCGCGCGATCTCCTCCACCGACATCACCCGCACCCTGGCCGCGGCGAGCTCGATCGCGAGCGGCAGCCCGTCGAGGCGGGCGACGATCTCCTCGGCCACGCCTTCGTCGATCCGTACGCCGGGGCGGGCGGCGGTGGCGCGCTGGCGGAACAACTCGACGGCGTCACGCGCCGGCAGCGCGCCGAGCGGATAGACGCGTTCGGCCGGGATCGACAGGGCGGCGCGCGAGGTGGTGAGCACCCGCAGGTCGCGGGTCGTCACGGTCAGGAAGCCCACCAGGTCGGCGACGGCCTCGATCACATGCTCGCAGTTGTCCAGGATGAGCAGCGCCGGGGCCTGGCCCAGATGCTGGGCGATGCGGGCGCGGACGTCGGAGCGCTGCTCGGCGGTCAGGGCACGACGCCCGCTGACCGAGTCGCGGACCCCGAGCGCCGAGCCGACCTCGCCCACCACTCCTTCGGGCGAGGAGACGCCGACGAGCTCGACGAAGTGCGCGACGGGCTGCGCGGCGTTCCTGCCGACGATGTGGGCCAGCCGCGTCTTGCCCAGCCCTCCGGGGCCGATGATGGAGACCACCCGGTTGGTCCGCAGCAGGGCGTGCACCGCGCGGATGTCGCCGTCGCGGCCGAGCAGCGAGGAGCCGTCGAACAGGATGCCCTCACGCACCGGCCGGTCGGCGACGAGGAGTTCGGCGTACACGCGGGTGAGCTCGGGCCCGGGTTCCGCGCCGAGCCGCTCCGCCACGGCCGCGCGATACCGCTCATAGCGCTCCAGCGCGGCGGCGGCACCCCGTACGGCGGCCTCACTGCGCAGCAGGCAGGCGAGCAGTTCCTCGTCGTGCGGCCGATCGGCGGCGGCCTCCTCCAGCAACGGCAGCGCGCCCTCGTGCGCGCCGCTCCGGCCACGCGCGATCGCCGCCACCCGTCGCGCCTCGGCCGCCCACCCCGCCGCGGCGCCCCTGAGCTCGGCCAGCGGGCCCACCGCGCCGTCCGATCCGCTCTTCCCGAGATCGATCGCCTCTTCGGCGCGGCTGCGCGCGAGCGCCACATCGCCTTCGCCCAGCGCGGCGCGTGCCTGCTCCACCAGCGCGGCGAGCAGCAGCGCGTCCACCTGGTCGGCGGTGAGCCCGAGCCGGTAACCATGCGGAATCCGGACCACGACATCGGCGTGGGTCGCCGCCCTGGTCCGCGAGACGACCACCTGCAGCGCCTTCGCCGGGTTGGCCGGCGCCTCCTCAGGCCACAGCTCCTCGATCAGGCGCTCGTCACGAACCCCCGCACGCCCGTGCGTGGCGAGCACGGCCAGCAGGGTCTGCGCACGGAAGCCGACCACGCGCGCACCCCGCCAGCGGACGCCGTCGAGCAGGACGAGTTCAGGGGACACACCTTCAGCTTACGGACGAGCCCCCCTTGACGGGCGTGCCCGCGCGCATCTCGCGGCGACCTGGAGGACTTCGTCGTAGCCCTCCCCCACCATTGCCGCATATCGCGACCCCTCGGCGAACGTGCCGTCGCGACTCTGAAAGCGTGGAAGTCACTGCCGAAGAGAGGGCTCGACGAGAACCACGTGTCATCACGAAGAGGCATCTTTTCCCCGGAAACTTCTGCAACCCGCGGGACACACCTAAGCTTGGTTCGATCGACTCAGGCCACAGATCAGGCGAGGCGCGGTGGGTAGAGCCGAGTGGTCCGCACTCGCCATTGGAATCGCCGGCGTTCTGGCGGGGATAGCCGGGGCTTTCGCAAGCAATCAACGCGTGAAAGTTCTCCTCAGCCTGCTGGCCGCATTGTTCATTCCCGCCGCCATCGTGATCGCTGTCATGGGTCCCGAAGAGCCAGGCACCGCGCCACCGCCCACCCCTTCTTCGGCCACCGGCCCACTGAATGCCCTGTCGCAGACGCCACCCTCCTCGCCGCCTCGCCGCACGGCAACGGATACCCGCGTGGAAACCGGCGATCCCGCCGTCTACTACGACGGAGTGAGCAGACTGCCCGGGTCGGTGGATCTGGACCAAAGCCCGATGGTGGTTACGGGAGACCACGGCATTCTCGATCTCGATTTCACCGATCAGCGGTCTTTACACCTCGGAGACGGTGTGCGAGGCACTCCACTCATCGACATTCTGCCCAGAGAATATCCCTACCGTGAATGCGTCGACCTGCTTCGCCGAGAGGGCGCAGGACAGAGGGATTATGGAGAATACACAAATCTGTCGACTTCGTCCAAGGCCTTCTGTATTGAGACCCAGCACGGCCGCATCGCCTATGTGCTGCCGCTTCCCCATCTGTACGAGGCACCGATAGTAAAAGTGGTCACTTGGGACAAGGAGCAGGATTGAAGGCCCTGCGTCTCCACTCCATCGGGTCCTCAGAGCACTCTCAGGGACGTAGGCCGCTCCGTAGTGCTTTGTGACCGCCCTGGCTGCGCGAGCGCCGGCGGACCGACAGCCCTCATGTTGATCCACGGAAGATTCGCAGGGAAAGTTTCAGTCCTTGCCCCGTATAGCCGCAGGTCACCCCGTCGGGGAACGACGGCGGGGAACGTGACCTGTACTGATATCACCCGCACTGCAATGCTTCCAGTGGCAGTCCGGCACGACATCCACTCCAAGGAGGGTAAGTGCGGAAACTCAGATCTTTGGCCGTCGCCGGCGCTTTGGTCAGTGGGCTGGTGGTCGTCGCCAACGCCGCCCCCGCGCACGCCGATACGCTTCGCAACGTCTACTACTACTCCTCCGACTGCTATCGGTACGGGGACTACGGCGTCCAGAATCACATGTGGAGCTGGTACCACTGCGATTACCAGTACAACCTGTGGTTCCTCTGGAGCGTCCCCTAAAAAGGTCCTTCACGGCCGCGACCGACTCAGGTCCACTGATCGCCGGGCGGAACGAATTCCACCCGGCGATCAGCTCGTTCACGTGATGCTCATCGAACGGTGACCCGGTCGCCGGCCGGTGCGCCGACCGGCGAGTTCTTCACCAGATAGGTGGCCAGGGCCCCTCTGTCGTCCGGGCCACCGCGATAGACGTTGGTGACTCCGGGCCATCGGGGGAAACCTTCGTAGCCGCCCACCAGGACGTAGTTGGCCGCGATTCTGATGACCTGGTCGTCGGCCACCGGAACGCCGTTCAACGTCATCTCGGTGACGGCGCCGCCCTGCAACGTGTAGCGGAGCGAGGACGACGGCGTGAGCACCCAGCCCTGCGCGTTCGGGTAGGCGAGGACGGACTTCAGCGCGGCGCCGGTGATCTCCCACACATCCACCGCGAACCCGGCCGGAAGCGTCGCGAACACCTCCTCGTAGGTGACCGGGCCCGCGTCGAGGTCCAGGTGGAATCCGTACCTGCTGACCAGGGCGGCCTCCGCGCCCGACCGGGCCTGGACCGCGTCGAGGTTGGCATCGGCGACCAGTTCGGCCAGCGGGCCGCCGCTGGGCGTCCGAACGATGGGCTCGGAGGTCTCGCCGAAGGTTTCGTCCGCGCCGACCATGCCACACTCGAAGTAGTAAAGCTTGTTGGACACGAGACCGTCGGGCTGCCTGAGCTCGATCTGGACTGACGTCTGTCCTGACGTCTGTGTCTCGGGGTCCCATTCCCAGTCGAGCGTCGCGAGCAGGGCGGTGAAACTACCGTTGTGCTTGAACGGGGATTTGAGGCTCTTCCATTGCTCGGTGCCGACGATGCGGTATTGAATGAGTTGCAGGCCCGGAGGGAGTCCTTCGAAGGTCCCGTAGACCTTGAAGGTCACCGGACACTTCGACGCAGTGGTTCGCTCGAATGAGAGGGTGAGCTTCCGCACCGGATTGTCGGCCGATGCGAATTGGGCGGAAGCCGTACCCGAGAATGCTCGCTGGGGTGCGGCTTGTGCGGCGGGAACGAAAGCACCGGCCGACAGAACCGCGATTCCCGCCAGCCCTCCGATCCGACGCCCGGCCCTACTGGGTAATCCCACAGTCTTCCCATCTGTCGATGACGACAAGGACGAGCAGACCCTAGCCACGCCTACCGACAATTCCGCGCGCCGAATGAACCGGTAATACCGGCACGGCACCCGGCGAGACCGTGGCGGGTAATCGCGTCACGGTCGGCTGACCGGGCTGTCAGGGCGGCGTACCCGCGGGCGGCCGGACCGCCGGCCGACGCGGCCAGAGCCAGTTTTCGCGGGTCGTCGAACGCCGGTGCCTGAGAGATGTCGGTGTCGCTTGCTACCGTTCGGCACCTGCCGATGACGATGCCGCACGGCGTTTCTCGCCGACCCTTCATCAGGTGATCAGAGAGGGCGTGGACCCAGTGGATGACAGTGAGAAGGACACACTGATGATGTTCCTGGAGGCGCAACGCGCCAGCGTTCTCGCCATCATCGAGGGACTGGACGACGAAGCCTTGACGACTCCTCTCCTGCCCTCGAAATGGACGCCGCTGGGTCTCGTGGAGCATCTCGGCTACGCCGAGAGGCACTGGTTCCAAGAGATCGCGACCGGCTCCGCCGAGCCACTGCCCTGGCCCGATGGCGATGTGCCACTGACCACTCCGCGACAGCCGGCCGAGGTCTTCGCGTTCTACCGCGACCAGTGCGAGCGGTCCGACGCGGTCCTTGCCTCCATGCCACTGTCGACACCCCCGCGCGGACGGCACCTCGCTCCGCTCGGCGACGAGATCACCGACCTGCGTCGGATCGTCCTCCACATGATCGAGGAGACCGCACGTCATGCCGGCCATCTCGACATCGTCCGTGAGCTCATCGATGGGAAGACGGGGCTCGGACCTCGATAGGGTGCGGGCGATTCCCCGGGGGCTTGCCCGGGAACCTTGACGGACCCATTCGCGCACAGCGGTTTCGGTGGAAATCCCCAGCGGGCCATCCCGACCGACCAAGCACGGCGGACACTTTCATGGTGATGCTCTCAGCGACAGCGCCCGACTCGCTCCTGCGCAAGCACTGTGGTGGACCAGTTTGAAGAAATTCGGGAAGGTGCCCCCGGCCGACGGGATGTGTGCCAGCCAGTGAAGTTCATGCACCAGAGCCAGTACCGTCGCCGGTATGGGACTGCTGCTGATGTTGCGTCCTCCGCAGCCTCGTCCGAAGAGCCTACGTCGGGCTACTCGTGCGCAGCGTCGTGAACACCGCCGTACCGACGCCGAGGAGTGGGGGACAGCGCAACAGCGAGGTTGGCTGCTGGACATGGAGGTGGAGAAGCTACTGCTGCTGGTGACCAATGCCGGGGGCAGCAGGCTGCCGATTCTCGGGCAACTCGACCCGTGGTCGGACACCATTCTCAGTCGCCGCGAGCTACCTCAGCTTGAGGCCGATATCGATCGTCTGGAGGCAGCTGCCGGCGATGACGCACAGCGTGAGTTGGTGACGGCCATGCGGAAACTGCTGATGAACTGGCGTGCAGAGCCCGATTTGATGTTGCACTGCTACGGGGATTGACCGCGCGTCACAAGCCCTCGTGATGAGTCCGACAACCGGGAGATGCTCTGCTGTCCAGATCCGCTGGAGCTTTGCGAGTTCTTGGACGCCGTCATCCATGTCCTCCCGACGAGGGATGCGCGCGTGCTACGCAAGAAGATCGGCGAACTCGGCGACCGCCGGCGAACGTGCCTCTTGACCCAAGCGCAGTGAACCGGTCGCGATGATGCGGTGCTGGCATATGCAGGCGGAGTACGGCGGGCGGCCCGAGCTGCCGGCGGCCGAGACCGGCCCCCGGGCCGCATGCTGAGGCCATTGCCGGCGCTCTGCTGGGGCTACGGAAGCGGGTGGCTCCCAGGGTGGCTCCCAACGACGCCGAAGGGACCGGATGAGCCGCCAAAGCACAAGGCCCCTGACCGCGATGACGCTGATCAGGGGCCTGTCGTACGAGAGCCGCCTTGGGGAATCGAACCCCAGACCTTCTGTTTACAAGACAGATGCTCTGCCGATTGAGCTAAGGCGGCCTGCTACCAGACGAGTTTAGTGGGCCGGGGGCCGTACCGTCACGACGGAATCACCGGCGGCGGTGGCGGGCGACCTCGTAGAGGGCGATCCCGGCGGCCACGCCCGCGTTCAGCGACTCGGCGGCGGCGTTCATGGGGATGCGGGCGATCTGGTCGCACGACTCCCTGACCAGGCGCGACAGGCCCTTGCCCTCCGACCCGACGACCACGACGAGCGGTTCGGAGGCCAGCTCGACGTCGGCGATGTCCACAGTGGCGGTGCCGTCGAGGCCGACCACGAAAAGGCCCTCTTCCCGGTACGTCTGGAGCGTCTGGGTGAGGTTCGACGCGCGGGCGACGGGCAGGGTGGCGAGGGTCCCCGCCGAGGTCTTCCAGGCGCCCGCGCTGACGCCCGCGGAGCGGCGTGACGGGACGAGCATCCCGTGCGCGCCGAAGGCGGTCGCGGAGCGGGCGATGGCGCCGAGGTTGCGGGGGTCGGTCACGCCGTCCAGGGCGACGATCAGCGGCACCTCGGCCGCGTCCCTGGCCAGCTCCACGAGCTGCTCGGGATGCGCGTACTCGTACGGCGGGATCTGCAGCCCGACACCCTGGTGCACCGTGCTCTCGGTCAGCCGGTCGAGCCTGTCGCGGCCGACCTCCAGCAGCGCGATCCCGCGGTCGGCCGCGATCTTGATGGCCTCGCGGACCCGGTCGTCGCTGTCGATCCGCTGCGCCACGTACAGCGCGCTCGCGGGTACGCCGGCCCGCAGCGCCTCGACCACCGGGTTACGCCCGCCGATGACCTCGGGCGCGTCGTCCCTGCGCGTACGGCTCGGCGTGCGCGAGGACGAGGCGCCGCCGCCCCGGGACTCCCGCTCGATCCGCTCGGCGCGGGCCTTGTCCTTGTACCAGTGCCGCATGTGCGCGGGTGGCGTCGCTCCCTTGCCTTCCAGAGAGCGCCTGACCTTGCCGCCCGTGCCCTTGGTCGGCCCCTGCTTCTTCGACGGCTTCCCTGAAGCCCTACCCGCCATGGTCTCTAGCGTAGGGCCACGTTCAGCGTGCCAATTCCCACCGCGGGCCCTGCGGGGTGTCCTCGACCACGATGCCCGCGGCGGCGAGCTGGTCGCGGATCGCGTCGGCCGCCGCGTAGTCCTTGCGGGCACGGGCCGCCTGCCGCTGCTCCAGCGCCACCGCCACGAGCGCGTCCACGACCTCCCGCAGCCCGGAGTCGCCGGTCGTACGCCACTGCTCCGACCTCGGGTCGAGGCCGATCACGTCGAGCATGTTCTGCGTCTCGGCGAGCAGCCGGGCGACCTGCTCCTTGTTGCCCTGGGCCAGGGCGACGTTGCCCTCGCGGACGACCTCGTGGACCACGGCGAGCGCCTGGGAGACGTTCAGGTCGTCGTCCAGTGCGTCCACGAAGGCCTGCGGCAGCGGCGCGGCGGCGTCCACGTCGTGGATCACCTCGGCCGCCCGGGTGACGAACCCCTCGATCCGGCGGTAACCGGCCGCCGCCTCCTGGAGCGCCTCGTCGGAGTAGTCGATGGCGGAGCGGTAGTGGGCCGCGACCAGGTAGTAGCGGAGCTCCACGGCGCGCACCTTGCGCAGCATGTCCGGGATCAGCAGCGAGTTGCCGAGCGACTTGCTCATCTTCTCGCCGCCGAGCTTGAGCATGCCGTTGTGCAGCCAGTAGCGCGCGAAGCCGTCGCCCGCCGCCTGCGACTGGGCGATCTCGTTCTCGTGGTGCGGGAAGATCAGGTCGACGCCGCCACCGTGGATGTCGAACGTGCCGCCGAGATACTTGGTCGCCATGGCCGAGCACTCCAGGTGCCACCCCGGGCGGCCCCGGCCCCACGGCGTCGGCCACGTCGGCTCGCCGGGCTTGGCGCCCTTCCACAGCGCGAAGTCGCGCGGGTCGCGCTTGAGCGAGTCGGTGTCGGTGTCGCCCGCCGCCCGCATGTTCTCCAGCTTCTGGTTGGAGAGCTTGCCGTAGCGGTCGGCGTAGGAGACCACGTCGAAGTAGACGTCGCCACCCGACGCGTACGCGTGCCCCTTGTCCATCAGGCGCCGCATGAGCTCGACCATCTCGGGCACGTGGCCCATCGCGCGCGGCTCGACGGTCGGCGGCAGGCAGCCGAGCTGGTCGTACGCCCAGGTGAAGGCGCGCTGGTTGCGTTCGGAGACGACGAACCAGGGCACGCCCTCCGAGGCGGCCACCCTGATGATCTTGTCGTCGAGGTCGGTCACGTTGCGGCAGAAGATCACGTCGTAGCCCTGCCGCAGCAGCCACCGCCGCAGGACGTCGAAGTTCACGCCGGACCTGATGTGACCGATGTGCGGCGGAGCCTGAACGGTCGCACCACACAGATACATCGAGACCCGGCCGGGCTCGACCGGTACGAATTCACGGACCGTACGCGTGCTGGTGTCGTAGAGGTGCAGGCTCACGAAGGCTAGGCTAACGCCTGACGCCACAGCACAGGGCTACTTGGGCGCCGGTGAATGCCTCGGCCTGGCGGAGCAGTGAAACATACGTCACATAAGTCCCGATTTAAGCCGCAGCAAAACCGGTATTGATCTCGTGGCCCCGCCGAATCTCTCACGGTCTGTCCCGGACACACGCCGCGGGACACGCGGGCGAAGCCCGGACGATCTCCGCCGCGGCACGCCGCTCACGACACGAAGCGGGCCGTCACCCCAGTGCGATCAACCCGCCGGTCCGATTCTGTAGGCTCGAAACGCCATGGACGTCACTCCCCCCGGCGCGGCAGGCAGGGCCTCCCGCCCGTCCCGAAACACTTATTCCGGTATCCCGCTGGTGCTGCGCCGCCTTGCCGTCGGCCTCGCGGGCGCCGCCCTCGCGATGCTCGCCGGAGCGGCCTGCGCGCTCTCCTTCGAGGATCTGCGGACGCTGGCCGTCTCCGGACGCGCCGAGCCCCGCCTCGCCTACCTCTATCCCGCCGCGTTCGACATCCTGCTGGTCGTCGCCCTGGTCAGCGTGCCCCTGCTGCGGGGCGCGCGTCTCCTGGTCCGGGTGCAGGCGGGCTTCGTCCTGCTGGTCCTCCTCGCGTCCGCCGCCGCCGCGAACGCCTCGACCGCCATGGGCGTCTCCTTCGATCCCGAGGCCGCGGCGCTCGTCGTCGCGCTGCTGCCCTGGGTGATGCTCACCGTCGGCCTGTGGCTGCTGCTGCTCCTGCTGAAACACGTGCGGACCAACCGGGCCGACCTGGACCTGGACGGCGACTCCGACGAGGGCCTCCTGCCGTTCGACGGCGAGCCCATGAGCCGGCGCGCCCCCCTGCCGGCCGCCACCGCCCCCTATCCCGTCGTCCGCGAGGAACGGCGCACTCCCCCGCCGCCTCCCGCCGAGGAGCACGCCGCTCCGATGAATCCCGTGCCCGAGGCCGTGGCGCCCCCCGGCTACGTCCCTCCGCTGCCGGTCAGCCCGGTCTCCGAGACGGTCGCACCACCCGAGTACGCCCCGCCCCTGCCGGCCACCGCTCCAGCCGACGGCGAAGCGACCGGCGTCGTCACCCCTGACACCGACGAGGACGGCGTACGGCTGCCCGCCGAGGCGGTCCACGGCACTGTCACCGAGACGGGATCCGAAACGGCCCCCGAGACCGACGAGGAGCGGGACGACCCCGAGGCCCTGGCCGTTGTGCCCCCGACGGCGGCGCCCCCGACGCCCCCCGTGACGGAGCTTCCCGTGGAGGAGCCCGCCGAGGCGGCTTCGCCCGCGCCGGAGCGCCCGGCCGACGACACGCCCGGGAACCCCGGCCCGGCCGGCACCGGCTCCACCGAGATCCCCGCGAGCACCGAGATCCCCGCGAGCCCCGAGAGCCCACGCCCGGCCGAGCAGGCGGCCCCGCCGCGGCGGAACCGGCCGGTGCGCTGGGGCGATCTCGTCCGGCCCCACACCGGCGACGTCCTCGTGCATCCCCGGCCGAAGCCGGCCGAGGAGACTCCCGGGACGGACGACATCGTGGCCGGCTCACAGGGGGAAGACCCGCAGGACGAGGCGGGCATCGACACCCAGCCGCTCCGCACCATCCGCGACGTCCCCGATCCCGCTCACGCGGCGGACTGCGCCGAGCCGGACGAGCAGGCGAGACGGCACGACCCGTACGTCGCCGAGGGCGGCGAGCGGTCCTCGCAGGAGACCGCACAGGACACGGAGACCGCACAGGACACCGGGCAGGAGGCCGCGGAGGACGGCGAGGAGTCCGTGCCCACGGCACCGCCGTCGGGCCGGATGCGCAGCACCCCCCGCCCGCCTGCCTGACAGGCGTCACCGGCAGACGCGCGGCGGCCCGAACGCGGTGCAGGCCCGCCCGGCTGGGGAGCCGGACGGGCCTGCGCCGTTGATTGGGGCGGGAGCCGCCCTACCAGGCGAGTGTCTTACACTCGCGACCCTCGCTTCAGGCCGGCGACGATGCCGACACCGACGACGGCCAGTACGACCTGCATGACCAGTTCGATCCAGTCGATGCCATCAGTCGTGGCGACACCCATGACCTGCGCGATCGCGGTACCGATGAGGGCCGCGACGATGCCGACGACGATCGTCAGCAGCCAGCCGATCGGCTGCCGCCCGGGCAGGATCAGACGGCCCACGGCGCCGACGATCGCGCCGATGATGATAGCGCCGAGAATGGACTCGATTGTCATATCGACCTCCCGTTGAGGGTGACCCTTTCATCCTCGAACTGTGGGCTACCCCATGGGACGGGAATATGCATCCCACGAAAGAAAAAAGAGGGCGGCGGCTCGATTCCGCGCCTGGTTCGTGCCGCCGCCCACGTGTTAGTGAGACGCGCCGGGCCTCAATCAGGTTGGCATGTCCGATTGGAACGGGACATTCACGCCGGCACGATCAGGGCGGTCGCGACGGCCGCGATCCCTTCACCCCGGCCCGTGAGCCCGAGACCGTCGGTCGTGGTGGCGCTGACGCTCACCGGCGCCCCCGCGGCGGCCCCGAGGGCCTTCTCCGCCTCCGCGCGGCGGGGTGCCACCTTCGGGCGGTTCCCGATGATCTGAACCGCCAGGTTGCCGATCTCGAAGCCGGCCGCCCGCACCTGACGGGCCGCCTCCTCCAGGAGTGTGACGCCCGCGGCGCCGGCCCAGCGGGGGTCGGCGGTACCGAAGAGCGCGCCGACGTCTCCGAGCCCGGCCGCCGACAGCAGCGCGTCGCAGCACGCGTGGGCCGCCGCGTCACCGTCCGAGTGGCCGGCCAGCCCGGTCTCGCCCGGCCAGAGCAGCCCGGCGAGATGAAGATCTCTCCCAGATGCGAAAGGGTGGACGTCGACTCCGACGCCCACCCTTGGCAATGTCGTGTTCAGGAGTTGAGCACCTCGTCGAGCAGGGCCTCGGCCTTGTCCTCGTTGGTCTTCTCGGCCAGCGCGAGCTCGCTGACGAGGATCTGGCGCGCCTTGGCGAGCATGCGCTTCTCACCCGCGGACAGGCCGCGCTCCTTGTCGCGCCGCCACAGGTCGCGCACCACCTCGGCCACCTTGTTGACGTCTCCCGACGCCAGCTTCTCAAGGTTGGCCTTGTAGCGGCGGGACCAGTTGGTGGGCTCCTCCGTGTGCGGCATGCGCAGCACGTCGAAGACCCGCTCGAGTCCTTCTTGGCCGACGACGTCGCGCACACCGACGAGCTCGGCATTCTCTGCTGGTACCTGTACGGTCAGGTCGCCCTTGTCGACCTTGAGCACCAGGTAGGTCTTTTCCTCACCCTTGATGGTTCGGGTCGTGATGGCCTCGATCCGAGCAGCCCCATGGTGGGGGTAGACGACAGTGTCGCCGACCTGGAAAGTCATGTGACGAGTACCCCTTCCGCTGTACTCCAGAGTACCACGCGGTTCCCGCCTCCCGGAACAGTGAAAGAAACATAACTGCAGGTCAAAGCCCCGTTTTGGGGCTTGACAAGCAATCCACTCTGTGAATGGGCCGGTGCGACACAAGGGGTGACCTGCGGTGCTACGGGCCACGGGCGGGAGCCGACGCCGGACCGGGGACCGGCGCGGATAAGGTGATTGCTGCCCATACACGTGCGTACCAAGGAGACCTCGAACCGTGACCAGCAGCAGCCGTCGCAGGGCGATCGCCGTTGCCGCGCTCCTCGCCGCCGCCATCCCTGCGCTGGCCGCGTGTGGCGCCGGTTTCGACGCCAACACCAATGTGCCTTACGCCCCCGGCGAGGCCGGGGTCCTCATCTCCGATGACGGTTCCGGCCAGACCTACGGCATGAACGGCGTCAAGATCCCGCAGGCGTTCATCCTCGGGCCGGACTCCGGCGAGCAGATCGCCGCCGGCGGGTCGGCGCCGATCCACCTCACCCTCCTGAACGGCACGGGGGCCGCGGACCAGCTCGTCGGCATCGTGCCGGAGGAGCAGAAGGCCACCTCGGTGAAGGTGCCGAGCCCCATCACGCTGGAGCCCGGCACGCTCGCCAAGACCCCCGGCGTCACGATCGAGGGGCTGAAGACGGCCCTGCGCGGCGGCGAGACCGTCCAGCTCACGCTGCGGTTCCAGAAGGCCGGCGACATCCCGGTCATCGCGCCCGTCGTCACCCGCAGCCGGGAGTACGCCACGCTGCCCCCGGCCGCCCAGGCGACGCCCACACCGGCGGCCTCGGCCCCGGCCGGCGCGAGCCCGGCGCCGACGGACACCGCGCTGCCCGGGGCCGGCCAGGCCGCGCCCTCCGGCTCCCCGAGCGCCCCTGCCGGGTGAGCCGGCGCGAGAGAGCGCAGGCCACCCAGCAGGCCACCCAGCAGGACACCCGGAGGAACACGAGAGCCCCTGTCCGCGACCGGACAGGGGCTCATGCCGTACGGGTCACTCCTCGGCGGGGTCGAACTTGTAGCCCAGGCCGCGCACGGTCAGGATGCAGCGCGGGTTGGACGGGTCGGCCTCGACCTTCGCGCGCAGCCGCTTGACGTGCACGTCGAGTGTCTTGGTGTCGCCCACGTAGTCGGCGCCCCAGACCCGGTCGATGAGCTGGCCGCGGGTGAGCACCCGACCGGCGTTGCGCAGCAGCACCTCCAGCAGCTCGAACTCCTTGAGCGGAAGCTGCACCTGGCGGCCGCGCACCGCCACGATGTGCCGGTCGACGTCCATGCGGACCGGCCCGCCGGTCAGCACCGCCGACTCCATCTCCTCGACGTCGCCCTGACGGCGCAGCACCGCGCGGATGCGCGCCACCAGTTCGCGGGACGAGAACGGCTTGGTCACGTAGTCGTCGGCGCCCAGCTCCAGGCCCACGACCTTGTCGATCTCACTGTCCTTGGCGGTCAGCATGATGACGGGCACCTTGGACCGCTGCCGGAGCGACCGGCAGACCTCGGTTCCGGGCAGGCCCGGGAGCATCAGGTCGAGCAGGACGAGATCGGCTCCGTTGCGGTCGAAGGTCTCCAGGGCCTCGGGGCCGGTGGCCGCCACGGCGACCTCGAACCCTTCCTTCCTGAGCATGTACGACAGGGCGTCCGAGAACGACTCCTCGTCCTCGACGACGAGTACCCGAGTCACTTAGCGGCCTCCTGGGGGATGATCGTGCTTGGTACGGGGACCGCCTGACCGCCGAACGCGGGAAGGCGAAGCGTGAAGGTGGATCCGGAGCCTTCCTTGCTCCACACGGTGACCTCGCCCCCGTGGGCGCCGGCCACGTGTTTGACGATCGCGAGCCCCAGCCCGGTGCCGCCGGTGGCCCGCGACCTCGCCGCGTCGACGCGGAAGAACCGCTCGAAGATGCGTTCCTGGGCACTCTCGGGGATGCCGATGCCCTGGTCGCTGACGCTCACCTCGACGGCGTTCCCGGCCGGTCGGGCGCTGATGACGACCCGGGTGTGGTCCGGGCTGTAGGCGACGGCGTTGTCGATGAGGTTGCGCAGGGCGGTGACGAGAAGCTCCTCGTCGCCCCAGACCTTGAGCCCCTCGGTGCCGCCCGCCACCAGCGTGATGTCCTTCGCCGCCGCCTTGGTGTTGCACCGGTCGATGGCCTCGTGGACGGTCTCGTCCACCGGCACCTGCCCCGGCGCGGGGATGGGCTCGCCGCCCTGGATCCGCGACAGCGTGATGAGGTCCTGCACCAGGTACGTCAGCCGGGCGGCCTCGTGCTGCATCCGTCCGGAGAACCTCTTGACGGCCTCTGGGTCGTCGGCGGCGTCCTCGATGGTCTCGGCGAGCAGGCTCAGCGCGCCGACCGGCGTCTTCAGCTCGTGGCTGACGTTGGCGACGAAGTCCCGGCGTACGGCCTCGACCCGCTGGCGCTCGGTCTGGTCCTCGGCGAGCACGAGCACCTGCCCGTGGGAGCCCAGCGGGGCCACCCGGACCGCGAACGACGTGGACTCCTGCCCGAACTTGCGCCCGGCGGTCTCTATCTCGCTCTCGCGGATCTCGCCGTCCCGGCGGACCTTTCGGGCCAGCGCGAGCAGTTCGGCGGCCATCAGCGACTCTCCGCGTACGAGGCCGAAGGCACGCGCCGCCGAACTCGCGCGCAGCACCCGGTCCTCGCGGTCGAGCACGACCGCCGAGGACGGGAGCACGGCCAGCACCGACGCCACGCCCGGAGGCAGGGTGTCGTCCACCGGGTCGGGCTCTGGGGGCTTGTACGTCTGCCGTCGGATCGCGAGCATGACGAAGGAGCCGAGGACGAATCCGCCCATCGCCGCCAGGCTCGCCAGCAACTCGTTCACATTCAGCAGCCTAGGCGGCATTTCGGGTTCCTCCACCTGTCCGACCAGGCACGACCCTCCTCTTTCCGGAAAAGTTCATCCGGCGGTCGGAATTCGTTCATCGGCGCGCGCGTAGCGTGGCGGCCATGCGCGACGCCTATCACGAAGAGCTGGCCGGTCTGACCGACCGCCTGGTGGAGATGACACGCCTGGTGCGGTCGGCCATGTCGAGGGGGACGACCGCCCTGCTCGACGCCGACCTGCAGCTGGCGGAGAGCGTCATCGCCCAGGACGCCGAGGTCGACCGGCTGCACATGGAGCTGGAAACCTCGATCTACGAACTCATGGCCACCCAGCAGCCGGTGGCGGTCGACCTGCGCACCGTCATCACCGCGCTGCGGATGGCCGCCGACCTGGAGCGGATGGGCGACCTGGCCGAGCACATCGCCAAGCTGGCGCGGATGCGCCACCCCGAGTCGGCCATCCCGGCCGAGCTCCGTGAGACGTTCGTGGAGATGGGCGCCATCGCCGAGAACCTGATCACCAAGGCGGGCAGCTGCATCGCCTCCCGGGACATCGACCTCGCCAAGGAGCTGGAGGAGGACGACGACGCCATGGACCGGCGTCACCGCCGCCTGTTCCGCGTCCTGCTCTCCAAGGACTGGGAGCACGGCATCGAGGCCGCGATCGACATCACGCTGGCCGGCCGCTACTACGAGCGGTACGCCGACCACGCCGTACGCGTCGCCCGTGACGTGGTGTACCTCGTCACCGGCACCCGCGACGCGGACGCCCTCACCGGCTGACGCGCCACGGCGTACGGGGACGGCGAGAAGAAGCCGCGAAAGCCCCGGTCCTCGGGGGGCCGGGGCTCTCGCATCGGTTCTGTCGCACGGGTCGCGTAGTCTGCGCTCCCGTGCCGAGACGATCATGGGTGCTCTGGGCGGCGGCGGTGCTGATCTCGGCGGCCCCAACCCTCTACTTCTGGATCGCGTCGCTCCTGACCGGCGGCGAAACCGTCGAAAGCTTCTTCTCGACGGTGTCCTTCGGGTTCTCCTGCCCCGGGTGGGAGATCTACGAACGGGTCTATATCCCGGCATACCCGGTCATCGACTTCCTCCTCCTCGCGGCCAACGGAGCCCCGCTGGTCGTCCTGGGCTTCGCGGGCTGGTGGCTCGGCGTCCGGAGGGGACGGGCCCGGCTCGGCAGGATCATCGGCCGTTGCGTCGCCGTCGTGCTGCTCGTCCTCGCCCTCCCCGAGTTCCTGCTCCCCACGCTGGACGCCGCGCTCGGCCCCGGGTGCGCGCAGATGTGGGGACCACCGGAGGTGTTCTCCTCGCAGGTCGGGTGGGGGCTCTACGACGCCCTTCCGCCGCTGCTCGTCCTGCTCGCCGTACGCGTTCCACGGCGCGTGTTCGTGCGGCGCGGCCCGATCGCCCGTACGGCGGCGGCCGCCTTGGCGGTGGCCGCGGTCGTCCTGTTTCCGGCGGCGTCAGCCGCCTCCGGCAGGGTGAGCACCGATTCGGAACTCGACTGCGCCGGCTTCGGCGACGGCACCGTGAAAGGGTTGACCACGGGGGAACGGCACTTCCTCTGCGCGGTCCGCGGCTACGGCCTCCCGTCCGACCCCTCGTACGACTCCGGTGTCGAGGGGTGGGACGAGGCGTCCGACGCGGCCGTCCTGGCCCAGGGGCGGCACCTGTGCGCGCTGGCCGAGCGGCACGGCGGTGACATCGGCGCGCGGGTCGTCCAGGAGGCCCCGGAGGCGTCCCTGGCGATGAAGCTCGCGGTCCTGTGCCCGGCCGTGGCGAACAGGCAGCAGGCGGAGGAGGAGCGGCGGCAGGCGGAGTCGGACGCCTACGTCGCCGAGAAGGAGAAGGTGTGCGCGGCGCTGCCGCGGCACCGGCCGGAGATCAGGCCCGTACGGCAGCGCCGGGCCACGATGTGGACCGAGTTCTGGACCATCGACGGCTGGGAGGACGGCTACGAGGGCAATCCGCCGGACCTGGTGAGAGACCTGGTCGGAAGCGGCCGGGGCACGCTCGCGATCTGGGCCGCCGACGAGGCCGGGCACGCCTGCGTGACCGTCGAGTCCTACACCCGGCGCCCGCCCGTGGAGACCAGAGGCTGGGAGGAGGTGGTCGAGGTGGGGTACGAGAGCCCGGCCGGGGCCCTGGAGCTCGTCGACGGCGACGGACGGAGACTGACCGGGCTCACCACTCGCGGGCCGGGCTCCTACCGGGTCAGGGTCCACCTGCGCGGCCGCGAGCTCGTCTACCAGGTGCCCGATCCCCCCGACGGCGCCGTACGGATCCTGATCGAGGTCTTCCCCGGCAGGGCGAAGAAGACCGTCGTCTACAAGTAGGCCGCGCGCTGTGCGGGGCGACCCGCACACGGACACGGCCGCGTCCCCTCGGGAGGGGCGCGGCCGTGGTGACGGAAGCGGGAGTTACTTCTTGCCCTGGTTGGCGACGGCCTCGATGGCGGCCGCGGCGGCGGCGGGGTCGAGGTACTCGCCCTTGCCGACCGGCCGGAAGTCGTCGTCGAGCTCGTAGCGCAGCGGGATGCCGGTGGGGATGTTCAGGCCCGCGATGTCCTCGTCGCTGATGCCCTCCAGGTGCTTGACCAGCGCGCGCAGGGAGTTGCCGTGCGCGACGACCAGCACCGTGCGGCCGCCGGTCAGGTCGGGGACGATCTCGTCGTACCAGTACGGCAGCATCCGGCCG
This sequence comes from Microbispora sp. H10670, assembly GCF_014161385.1. Taxonomy (NCBI): domain Bacteria; kingdom Bacillati; phylum Actinomycetota; class Actinomycetes; order Streptosporangiales; family Streptosporangiaceae; genus Microbispora; species Microbispora sp. H10670. The sequence continues at coordinate 324,117 of NZ_JABBWW010000004.1, forward strand.
ACGACGTCCTTGAGGCACTCGGTGCGCGGCACCAGCTCCGACGGCAGCAGCGAGTAGCGGCCGTCGCCGAGCTGGGAGTACTCGTCGTCGTCGGCGATCGGCGGCGGCGGCACGTCGTACGACCGGCGCCACAGCATGAACTGCTCGTCGCCGAACTCGGCGCGGGTCTGCGCCTTGTCCTTGCCCTGGAGCGCCCCGTAGTGACGCTCGTTCAGCCTCCAGGAGCGCTTCACCGGGAGCCACAGCAGGTCGGCCGCCTCAAGGGCGATGTTGGCGGTCCTGATCGCCCGGGTGAGCACCGAGGTGTGCACCACGTCGGGCCGGATGCCGGCCTCGAGGAGCAGCTGCCCGCCCCGCCGCGCCTCCTCCTCGCCGGTCGGCGAGAGGGTGACGTCCACCCAACCGGTGAACAGGCCCTTGACGTTCCATTCGCTCTCACCGTGCCGCAGCAGCACCAAAGTAGCCATGCGGCCAATCCTATCGGCGTACGGTTGACGGCCCGTTGGTCAGGAGTCGACCACGCGGGCGAACGCCTGGAGGTTCGCCAGCGACTCGCCGCGCTTGACCCGCCACTCCCATTCGCGCCTGATGGACGACGCGAAGCCCAGCTCAAGGGCACGGTCGAACGACTCGTCCGAGTAGGTGAGCACGCAGCCGAGGATCCGGTCGATCTCCTCGCCGGTCACCGCGCCGAGCGGCAGCCGGCCGACCAGGTGCACGTCGCCCACGGCGTCCACGGCGAAGTGGACGCCGTACATCGAGCCGTTCTTGTGCAGCAGCCAGCGGTAGAACTCGGCGTGGTTCTCGTCGGGCTGCCGGCAGAAGAACGCCTCGACGGTCAGCGCCTGGTCGCCGACGACGAGCCAGGTCATGGTGGCGAGCTTGTGCCGGCCCGGCAGCTTCACCAGGAACGCGCCCGGTCTGGGCTGTTCGTAGGACAGCTCGGCGGACTCCAGCGCCGACTCGATCACGGCTTCGAGCTCGGTTCTCATCTCGCCAGACTACGAGCTGACCGCGATGGGAGTGCGGTGGAGCTGGGCCTTGGCGCCGGCGTAGACCTCGGCGAGGCGGGCGGCGGTCGCCGACCAGCCGAAGGCGGTCGCGTGCTCCACGGCGCTGGCGGCGAGCGCGGCGAGCCGCTCGGGACGCCCGGTCAGCAGGCCCAGCTCCCGCGCCCAGTCGTGCGGGTCGTGCCCGTCCACCAGCACGCCGGACACGCCGTCCCGGACGGCGGTGCGCAGCCCGCCGACCGCGGCGGCGACGACGGGGGTGCCGCACGCCTGCGACTCCAGCGCCACCAGGCCGAACGACTCGTTGTGCGAGGGCACGACGGTCACGTCGGCGGCCCGGTACCAGTCGGCGAGCTCGTGCTGCGGGGCGGGCGGCGCGAGCCGTACGACGTCGGAGATGCCGAGCTCGGCGGCGAGGTCGCTGAGCAGCGCGGGACGGGCGAGGCCGTTGCCGCTGGGCCCGCCCACGCAGGCGACGACGAGCCGCGACCGCAGCGAGGGGTCCTCGACGAGCATCCGGGCGGCGGCCCTGAGCAGCACGTCGGGGGCCTTGAGCGGCTGGATGCGGCCCACGAACAGCAGCACGTGGGCGTCCTGCGGGAGGCCGAGGCGGCGCCGGGCGGCGCCCTTCGACGCGGGCTGGAAGACGGCGAGGTTCACGCCGGGATTGACCACGGCCACGCGCTCACGCGGCGCCTTGTAGAGGTCGATCAGCTCCTCCGCCTCGGCGGCGGTGTTGGCGACCAGGCGGTCGGCGACCTCCACGACCTGCTCCTCGCCCAGCACCCGCATCGCCGGCTCGGGCTTGTCGCCCTCCGCGAGCAGGGCGTTCTTGACCTTGGCCATCGTGTGCATGGTGTGCACGAGCGGCACGCCCCAGCGCTCCTTGGCCAGCCAGCCCACCTGGCCGGACAGCCAGTAGTGGGAATGGATCACGTCGTAGCGGCCGGGGTCGTACATCGCCTCGGTGCGCAGGACGCCGGACAGGAAGCCGCACAACTGGCCCGGGAGGTCGGCGCGGCCGAGCTCCTCGTACGGCCCCGCCGTGACGTGGCGGACCAGCACGCCGGGGCTCAGCTCGGCCTCCGGCGGCAGGTCGCGTGCGGTGCGCCGCGTGAAGATCTCCACCTCGATGCCGAGCGCGGCGAGCCGCTTGGCGACCTCGAGAATGTAGACGTTCATGCCGCCCGCGTCGCCCGTGCCCGGCTGGTCAAGCGGGGACGTGTGCACGCTTATGGTCGCGACGCGGTTGACCCGACGCCGAAAGACCGACACCCGAACCACCTCCGAAAGGCTTACAACCACCAAAATCATCACCGGATTCCCCGACACCTGTGAGCGCCGGGGGTCCTGAGAGGATGGCGGCTGCCTCAGGGGGACTCCCGGGGGCGCCCAGAGGAGCGGCGTAGAGGGAGGATGTCGGTGACGATGACCGATCCGACGGTGACCGATCCGGAGGTCAGGACCGCGGTGGTGACCGGCGCCAGCAGCGGCATCGGCGAGGCGACGGCCCGGCGGCTCGCCGCCGAGGGCTACCGCGTGGTGGCCGCGGCGCGGCGGCGGGACCGGCTCGACAAGCTGGCGGCCGAGGTGCCGGGCGTCCGCCCGGTGACGCTCGACGTGACCGACCAGGCGTCGGTGGACGCGCTGGCCGGCTCGCTCGACCGCTGCGACGTCCTGGTGAACAACGCCGGCGGCGCGTTCGGGCTGGAGCCGGTGGCGGGAGCCCAGGTGGACGACTGGCAGCGGATGTACGACGTGAACGTGCTCGGCGCCCTGCGGGTGACCCGGGCCCTGCTGCCGAAGCTCGTCGCGTCGGGTGACGGCGTGCTGGTGATGCTCACCTCGACGGCGGCCTTCGTGTCGTACGAGGGGGGCGGCGGCTACTGCGCGGCCAAGCACGCGCAGACCGCGATGACCGAGACCCTCCGCCTGGAGCTGTGCGGCGAGCCGGTGCGGGTGGTCGAGGTCGCCCCGGGCATGGTGAAGACCGACGAGTTCGCGCTGACCCGCTTCGGGGGCGACGCCGAGCGGGCGGCCAAGCTGTACGAGGGCGTCCCCGGCCCGCTGACCGCCGACGACATCGCCGACGTGATCGCCTTCGCGGTGACCCGCCCGGCCCACGTCAACATCGACCGGCTGGTCGTGCGGCCCCGGGCCCAGGCCGCCCAGCACAAGGTGCACCGGGTCACGTCCGGGTCATGAGGCCGGTCCGGCCCGGCCGGCCCGTCGGGGCGGTCACCCGCGGCACGACCGGGCACAACCGGCTGCGCCGCTGCGACCGCTGGATCGCCGCCGTGTACGGCCCGCTGCTGCGCTCGGGCCGCGCGGGGACGGCGCCGCCGCTGGTGGTCGACCTCGGCTACGGCGCGTCCCACGTCACGACGACCGAGCTGTTCACCAGGCTGCGCCGGGTCTGCCCGGTCGTCGAGGTGGTGGGCGTCGAGATCGACCCCGGCCGGGTCGCGGCGGCCAGGCCGTACGAGCGGGAGGGGCTGTCGTTCGTCAGGGGCGGCTTCGAGCTGCCGGTCCCCCGCCCGCCGCTGATCGTCCGCGCGTTCAACGTGCTGCGGCAGTACGGCGAGGACGAGGCGTGGGCGCACTGGGACCTGCTCCGCGCGGGCCTGCACCCCTCGGGAGTGGTCGTCGAGGGCACCTGCTCGGAGATCGGCCACCGGGCGACCTGGGTGGCGCTCGGCGCCGAGGGGCCGCGGACGCTGACCTTCGCGGCCCGCTTCACCGGCTTCGGGCGGCCGTCCGACCTGGCCGAGCGGCTGCCCAAGACGCTGATCCACCGCAACGTCCCCGGGCAGCCGGTCCACGCGTTCCTGGCGGACTGGGACCGCGCCTGGGCGACCTGCGCCCCCTTCGGCGCGTACGGCGCCCGGCAGCGCTGGATCAGGGCGGCCGAGCTGGTGGCGCGGGACTGGCCGGTGGAGACCCTGCCGCCGGCCGGGGGCCCGGGACGGTGGCGGCTCGGCGAGCTGACCCTGCCGTGGAGCGGTATCGCCCCGAGCGCCTCTCCCGGTGCTTGGTAACGTCCGGGCCATGCGTTTCGTCCTCGACCCGGAGATGACCCCCGAGCTCTTCGAGCAGCTCCTGCTCTGCTGGACGGAGGTGACCAACGCGGACGGCGCCGTCGGCTTCGTGCCTCCCGTGACGCCGGACGTCATCAGGCCGACGGCGGAGAAGGCGTTCGCCCGGACCCGCTCCGCGAGTGGGCCGGGAGCCCCGGACAGCCTCCTCGCCGGGTTCGGCGACGACGGCGAGGTCGCCGCCTGGCTCATCCTGGCCGACAACGACTCGCGCCTGCGGGCGCACTGGCGGTGGGTGCTGCGGGTCATGGTCCACCCCAAGCACCAGGGCAAGGGGTACGGCCGGGCCCTGCTGAGCGCGGCCGACGACGCCGCGCGGTCCCTCGGCCTGGAGGCGCTGCAGCTCACCTGCCGCGGCGGCACCGGGGTGGACGCCTTCTACGCGAGCGCGGGCTACCGGGAGGTCGGCCGGGTGCCCCGCTCGATCCGGCTGGCGCCCGGCGACGAGCGGGACGAGATCTACATGCTCCGGTGGCTCTGAATCCTTGGCCCAATGCTTAGGCCGGCTCCGCGAGAGCGGTCTCGAACGCGGCATAGGCTGCGTTACTGAACAGTACGAACCGCACCTCGCGGACGGCTGACCCGGCCTGCCGCAGGGTGGTCATTCGTACGGTGGTCAGCGCGATGCGGGCGGCGTCCTCCATCGGCCACCGGTAGACCCCGGTGGAGATGGCGGGGAAGGCCACGGTGGCGGCGCCCAACCGGCCGGCGACGGCCAGCGACTCCCGATAGCAGGAGGCGAGCAGATGGGATCGGTCCTCGTCCGGCGAGTACACGGGCCCGACCGTGTGGATCACCCATCGGGCGGGCAGCCGTCCGGCGGTGGTCTCGACGGCCTGCCCGGCCGGCAGCCCCCGGCCGTACCGGGAGGCACGCAGCGCCCGGCACTCCTCCAGGATCGCCGGACCGCCGCGCCGGTGGATGGCCCCGTCCACGCCTCCGCCGCCCAGCAGGGACGAGTTGGCCGCGTTGACGATCGCGTCGACCCGCTGCTCGGTGATGTCTCCCTCGACCAGAACGATGTTCATGTGCGTCACCTCTCTACAGGACGTAGTACTACCCCAGGTAGCCTTGGAGGTGTGAAGGGACTGGGAGAGCTCGAACGCAGCATCATGGACATTCTCTGGGCGGAGAACGCGCCGCTCACGGCCCGCGAGGTCGGGCGTCTCATCGAGGACCGCGATCTCGCGCCGACGACCGTGATGACCGTGCTCGACCGGCTCTCCCGCAAGGGGTTCCTCACCCGCACCCGGGACGGGCGGGCCTGGCGCTACCAGCCCGCCGCGAGCCGCGACGCGTACGTCGCCGAGCTGATGCTCGAAGCGCTCGACATGACCGGCGACCGGGACGCGGCGCTGACCCGCTTCGCCCAGGCCGTCTCCGGCACGGAGGCCGAGATCCTCCGGAAAGCGCTCACGGAGCTGGGGGAAGAGTGATCGCGGCGGCGGTCTTAGCCGCGCTCGCGACGACCTGCGCGCTGGCCGCGTGGCGGCTGACCTTCGCGCGCTGGACCTGGCGCGCCCCGCGCACGGCGATCCTGCTCTGGCAGTCGCTCGGGGTGACCTGGGGGCTCGCCTCCACCGGCGCCCTGCTCGCCTTCGCCCTCGGCCCTTACGGCAAGGGGGTCGTGCACGGCCTGGCCGAGTTCCTGGCGGGATTCCTGGCGAGCGTGGGGTCCAGCGTGCGCGACCCGTACGACATGGTCCGGCTGGCCGCGCTGATCGCGGGCCTGTCGCTGCTCGCGGTGCTGGTGGCCCTGCCGCTCGCGGCGGGGGCGCAGACGCTGCGGGCCCGCCGCAGGCACCGGCTGCTGCTCGCGCTGGTGGCCAGGGACGAACCGGCCGTGCCCGGCGTGCGGGTGGTCGACTTCCCCGGCGCCGCCGCGTACTGCCTGCCCGGGCTGAAGTCGCAGGTGGTGATCAGCGACGGCACCCTGCACCTGCTGTCGTCCGCCGAGTTGGAGGCCGTGCTCGCGCACGAGGCCGCGCACGTGCGCGAACGCCACGACCTGGTGCTGCTGCCGTTCGCCGCACTGCGCCGCGCCCTGCCGTGGTCGAAGCTGGTGCGCGACGCGCAGGCGTCGGTCGAGCTGCTGATCGAGATGGCCGCCGACGACCGCGCCCGCCGGCGTTGCTGCCCCCGCAGGCTGGCCACGGCCCTGCTGCGGTTCGGCACCTCGGCCGCGCTGCCCACGCCGCAGGGCGCGCTGGGGGCGTCCGCGTCGTCGAGCGTGATGGCCAGGGTCGACCGGCTCGTGCGTCCCGAGGTGTCGCTTCCCGCCGCGCAGCGCTTCCTGATCCTGATCGGGTCGGTGGTGCTCGCGACCAGCGCGCCGCTGCTCTGGCTGCTCCCCGGCTGAGACCGCCTCCCGGCCCGGCCGTTACCTGACCAACGCTTGGGTGTTAGCTGAAGTTAGCCACTCAGTTTGCAATTGCAAGCAGTGCGATGCAGACTGGGGACATGGAACTGCCCAAGGTCGGCTCGCTCGGTGAGTACATCCGCCAGCAGCGGCAGCAGGCGAAGATCTCACTCCGCCAGCTCGCCGCGCAGGCCGGCGTGTCGAACCCTTACCTGAGCCAGGTCGAACGGGGCTTGCGCAAGCCGAGCGCGGAGATACTGAACCAGATCGCCAAGGGTCTGCACATCTCCGCCCAGGCGCTGTACATCCAGGCCGGCCTCATCGAGGACCGCGAGCCACACAGCGACGTGCTGGCCGCGATCCGGGCCGACGTGGCACTCACCTCGCGGCAACGCCAGGTGCTCGTCGATATCTACGAGTCGTTCCGCAAGGAGAACCGGGCCGGCGCCGCGCAGCCGCCGCAATCGGCCGCGCATCTCGGGGACGACCCGGTTCCCTCGCGTGACGGCTTGACGCCGGATTCGCAGGAAGGATAACCCATGACCACCATCGTCACCCAGGCCAAGAAGATCACCGAGAGCAAGCCGTTCTACGCCCTCACCGGGGCCGGCGACTTCGCCGTGGAGAAGGCCCGCGCCTACGCCTCCACGGTGCAGGACAGGGCCGAGACCGTCGCGCGCGAGCTGCCGGAGAAGGCCCGCGGCTACGCCGACGCCGCCGCCACGCAGATCAACCGCCTGTACGACGACCTCGCCACCCGTGGCCGCAAGGTCGTCAGCCGGGTGAGCGGCGAGGCCGCGCTGGAGCTCACCGAGGTCTCGGAGACCGCCGAGCCGGCGATCGCCGCCGAGGTCACCAGCGGGGCCACCACCGGGAAGCGGACCACGGGCGGCCGCACCCGCGCCACCACCGCGAACCGCGGCTGACCTTCCGCCCACGCCGGCGACACCGCGGCCCGCCTTCCCCTGGGGGAGGCGGGCCGCCGCCGTCCACGCCACCTGTCGGCGGCGCCCATTAGTCTTGGGGTCGTCGGCCACCTTGACCATGCGGAGAACCAATGTTCGGGCTCCACGGAATCCTCTCCATCATCTTCTGGCTGCTCTCCCTGGCGGCCTTCCTGCTGTGCGTCGTGGCGCTGGTCCACGCCGTGCGCATCCCGGCCCGGGCCTTCCCCGCGGCGGGCAAGCAGACCAAGCAGCTCTGGCTGATCATTCTCGGCTTCGCGACGTTGTTCACCTTCGCCGCGGCGGTCCAGTACCTGGGCGCGCTGAGCATCTTCACGATCGCGGCGGTCATCGCGGCGGGCATCTACCTCGCCGACGTGAAGCCCGCGGTCAACGAGCACAAGGGCGGCGGCGGCAACCAGGGGCCGTACGGACCCTGGTGACGGGGGTGGCGCCTCAGAGCCAGTCGCGCGCCCGGAACACCCGGTAGAGCGTGGCGGAGGCGACGACGATCAGCACGCTGGACGTCCAGAAGCCCCAGTGATGCCCGAAGCCGGGGAACGGGATGTTCTGGCCGTAGAATCCCGTGATCAAGGTCGGCACCGCGATGATCGCGGCCCAGCTGGTCACCCGCTTCATGATCAGGTTCATCCTGTTGCCCTGCATGGTCAGCTGCGTCTCGCGGATGTTGCCCACCAGGTCGCGCAGCGACTCGGTCCACTCGGTGGCGCGCAGCACCTGGTCGTACACGTCCTGGAAGTACGGCGCCATCTCCCCGTCGCCGACCATGCCGTTGCGGCGCAGAAGCGTGTTCACCGCCTCCCGCATGGGCATCACGACCCGGCGGAGCGTGACCAGGCTCTTGCGCAGCTCGAACGTGCGCCGCTGCTCCTCCCGGCTCACCGGCCGCTCGCCGAAGACCGTGTCCTCCAGGTCCTCCACCTGCTCGTCCATCGCCTCGACGGTCGCGAAGTGGCTGTCCACCACGTAGTCGAGCAGGCCGTGCAGGAGGAACGCGACGCCGTGCCGGGCGAGCTCCGCCCCCTCGTCCCAGCGCCGCATCACCTCCTCGACGGAGAACTCGTCCGACTGCCGCACGGTGACCAGCGCGTTCGAGGTGATGAAGGCGGCGGCGTCGGCGACCCGCACCTCGCCGGTCCCGGAGTCGAAAGCGGACGCGTAGACGCTCAGGAACATGTGGCCGTCGTAGACGTCCAGCTTGGGCCGCTGCCGGCGTTGCAGCGCGTCCTCCACCGCCAGGGCGTGCAGCCCGAGCTCCTCGCTGATCGCGTGGAGGTCCTCCTCGGTGGGGTCGCACATGTCGAACCACACCACGGCCGCCGGATCCCTGACGTGCTCGGAGACGTCGGCGACCGGAAAGCCCTCGGCCTCCAGGACGCCGTTCCGGTACAACCGGGTGTGTCCCATGGACGGTAACCCTACCGACCCCGCGAAACGTGTCGGATGGGACCGATAAGGTTTCGGCTCATGCTGGATCTCGCGCGCCGGCTCGGACCGGCGGCACTGCTCGCCGCCCTCGCCGTCCTCGCCGTCTCCCCCGCGCACGCCTCGCCCGCACCCGCTCAGCCCGCACGCGCCGCGGCGGCGCCCGCCGACAAGGACGAGGTGGCCCTGGAGCTCCGCAAGGACGGCGTGCTCCACGTGAAGGAGACGGTCACCCCCGCCGGCGGGACCGTGCGGCGCACGCCTATCACCCGCACCCGCTTCGACGACGGCCACGACCGCGTCTACCGCCTCTCCAACGTCAAGGGCGGCTCGTACGACGGGGAGACCCTGACGTTCGGCGGCACGGTCGAGTACGACGTGACCGGCGCCGTCTCGCCCGTCGCCGACGGGGGCGAGGAGCTGCGCTGGTTCGCGGTGTCCGGCCCGGTGCGGGACGCGGTGGTGACCGTGACCGGCCCGGGCAGGGTGCAGAACCTGTCCTGCTTCGCGGGCGAGCCCGGCGCGGCCACGGCCTGCACCGGCGCGTCGGTCGACGAGACCGGCGCCACCGCCGTCTTCGAGCAGCAGGACCTCCGGCAGGGCCAGACGCTCACCGTCGTCGTCGGCTATCCGAAGGGCGCGACGGGCGCGGCCCCGATCCTGGAGCGCAGGTTCGAACTGTCCAACGCGTTCGCGCTGAACGCGGTGACCGGCGGGTCGCTCGCGGCGCTGCTGGTCCTGCTGCTGGGCGGCGTGGGGCTGCTGTACTGGACGCGCGGGCGCGACGCCCGGGTGATCGGCAGTGAGACGGCCGGCACCGGGACGGCAGGCGGCGGGACGACAGGCGACTGGCTGACCCAGGTCAGCGGCCACGGCGGGCGCTTCACCCCGCCGGACGGGGTGCGGCCCGGGCAGATCGGCACGCTGGTCGACGAGCAGGCCGACGTGGTCGACGTGACCGCGACCCTCGTGGACCTCGCCGTGCGCGGCTTCCTGCGGATCGACGAGCAGCCCCGGCAGACGTACGAGTCCCCCGACTGGTGCCTGGTCAAGCTGCCCGGGGCCCCGATCGGCGACCTGCTCCCCTACGAGCGCGCGCTCTGGGACGCGGTCTTCGACGGCCGCGACAGGGTGCTGCTGTCGCAGCTGCACGGGTCCTTCGCCACCCGCCTCACGGCGGTGCGCGACGCGCTCTACCAGGACGTGGTGGACCAGGGCTGGTTCGCCCGGCGGCCCGACTCGGTGCGGTCGCGCTGGACCACCCTCGGAGTGGTCGTGCTCGCGCTCGGGGTGGTCGCCACGGTCCTGCTCGCCTGGTTCACGTCGTACGGCCTGCTGGGACCGGCTCTGATCATCGCGGGGGCGGCCCTGGCCTTCGGCGGCCAGTACATGCCGGCCAAGACCGCCAAGGGTGCCGAGGCGCTGGCGCACACCCTCGGCTTCCGGGAGTACCTCGCCCACGCGAGCGCCGACGACGTGCCCCCGGACCGCCGGGTGGAGCTGTTCTCCCGCTACCTGCCGTACGCGGTGATCTTCGACAACGTGGACCGGTGGGCGGGGATCGTCGGCACGTTCACGGGCGACGGCCGGCAGGCCGACCACCTGTACTGGTACCAGGGGCCGGCGGAGTGGGACCTGTCCAGGTTCGCCGACTCGATGCGGACGTTCACGCTGACCACCTCCGGCGCGATCTCGTCCTCCCGCCAGTTCCGCTCCCTCTGATCCCCCCGCCCCCGGACCAGAGGGCGGGGGGATTCGGGCGGAGGGCACTCGGGCGGGGTGGGAGGCGCAGCGGGCCGCGACTCGGGCGGATCAGGCGGCTCTCACGCCCGGTGGGGTCGGACGGCGTGGACGCGGACCTCTCCCACGCCTGGCGGGTCAGGCGGCGTGGACGCGGACCTCCCCGACCGGGACGCCGCCGCCGAACAGCGGCGTGGTCGCGAGCCCGGCGAACTCGGGGGCGTCGATCCCGGCCGCGCGCAGGGCGGCGACGGTGACCGGCACGCGGGCCCGCCCGCCGCCGTCCACGATCTTCACGGCGCCGGCCCGGCCCTCGGCGTCGGCGAAGGCGTCGAACGCCTCCGCGCCCGACTTCACCAGCAGCCCGGGAACGGCCCGCATCAGCAGGGCCTCGGCCCGGGTCGTGCCGCTCGTCCACTCGGGGTGCGCGCGCATCGCGTCGGCGACGCGCCGCTCCGGGGTGCCGTCCGGGGCGAGCGTGAGGCGGCGGAAGGCGCGGGCGACCGCCGCCATCGAGACGAAGAACAGCGGTGCCCCGCAGCCGTCCACGCCGGTCGCCGCGACCCGTTCGCCGGTGAGTTCCTCCACCGTGGCGCGGATCGCGCGCTGCAGCGGGTGCCCGGGATGCGGGTAGCCGTCCACCGGCCAGCCGTTGACCACGCAGGTGGCGAGCATCGCCGCGTGCTTGCCCGAGCAGTTCATGAAGACGCGGCGGGCCTCGCCGTACTGCCGCAGGACCTGGCGGCTCGCCTCCTCGTCCAGCGGCAGGTCCTCGGGGCAGCGCAGGAAGGACTCGTCCAGTCCCGCACCCGCGAGGATCTTCCGTGCGCCGTCGACGTGGAAGGGCTCCCCGCTGTGGCTGGCGGCGGCCAGCGCGAGCAGTTCCCCCTCCAGCGGCAGGCCGGCCCGGACCATCGCGAGCGCCTGCAGCGGCTTCATCGCGGAGCGGGGCGAGGCGAGACTCGCCGTGTCCCCGCGCACGAGGGCCGGGGAACCGTCCGCCCCGATCACGTGCACGCGTGCGCGGTGCACGGACTCGACGAACCCCGAACGGACGACCTCCACCACTATCTCCGACATGGGGCGCAGTCTACGAAGGCCCGGGACATGGCAGAATCCGGGGGCATGCGTGCCGTCGTACAGCGGGTCAGTTCCGCGTCGGTTGTGGTGGAGGGGCGTGTCGTCGGAGCGATCGACGAGCCCGGCCTGCTGGTGCTCGTGGGCGTCACCCACACCGACGGGCGGGCCGAGGCGGCGAGGCTCGCCGCCAAACTGTGGGGGCTGCGGATCCTGCACGGCGAGAAGTCGTGTTCCGACGTCGGCGCCCCGCTGCTCGTCATCAGCCAGTTCACCCTGTACGGCGACGCCCGCAGGGGCCGCAGGCCCACCTGGCAGTCGGCCGCCCCCGGCCCGGTGGCCGAGCCGCTGGTGGAGGCGGTGGTGGCCGAACTGCGGACGCTCGGCGCGCGGGTCGAGACGGGCCTCTTCGGCGCCGACATGAAGGTGACCCTCACCAACGACGGCCCGATCACCCTCGTCCTGGACGTCTGAGCCGCCGCGGCCGGGGCGCGGCACGGATTCCGCACGAGGCTCAGATTCCGCCCGAGGCGTGATCCTCACCGGCCGAGGGAGTCCCAGCCGGCGGACGCGGGTGATCGGCAGGGGCGCCGTCAGCGGACGCGGCGGCGCAGGGCGGGGTCGATGTGCACGTTGCGGCCCGCGTCCGGCGGCACGACGACCTCCTGGCTCGCCGCCACGCCACCGGCCAGCAGGTCGATGTCCACCGGCACCGTCCGCTTGACGACCGCGAGGGCGATCGGGCCCAGCTCGTAGTGACGGGCCGATGAGCCCACGAACCCGAGCTGGCCTGGCTCGGCCGCGCCCTCCACGGCCGCCTCCGGCTCCGCCTCGACCGGGGTGCTCACGCCGAGCGTCACCGGGGCGCCGTGGGGAGGCAGGCTGTCGACGCTGCCGTCGAGGTGCAGGAAGACCAGGCGGCGGGGCGGGTGGCCGAGGTTGTGCACCCGGGCGACCGTCTCCTGCCCCCGGTAGCAGCCCTTGCTCAGGTGGACCGCCACGCCGATCCAGCCGACCTCGTGGGGGATCGTCTTGTGGTCGGTCTCGAACCCGAGCCGGGGCACGTGGGCCGCGATGCGCAGCGCCTCGTAGGCCCACAGACCGGCGGGGCGCAGGCCCAGCTCCTCCGGGAGACCGGCCAGCCGCCCGCGCGGCACGAGCAGGTCACCGTTGCCCATCACGACGGTCCCCTCAGGGAGCGCCCGGCCCTCCGCCCGGCTCTCCTCCTCGGCCACCGGCTCACCCGCGGGGGCGGGCGGCGCGACGGAGACCACCGCGTAGTCCGAGGTGAGCTCGGCGACCTCGACCCGCAGCATGAACCGCATCTTCTCCAGGAAGGCGACCAGCTCGGCCGCCGTGCCCGGTTCCACGTGCGCCCACACCGCCTCGCCGTCGTCCACCAGGGTCAGGTGGTGCTCGACGCGGCCCTGGCCGTCCAGCAGCAGCGCCTGGGCGGGCGTGCCCGGCTGGAGCGTGTCGAGTTTCTGCGAGCTGAGGCTGTTGAGCCAGCTCAGCCGGTCGGGTCCGGCGATGCGCACGACCTCGCGGTCGCTCCGGTCGACCAGCGCCCGCCCCTCGGCGAGCGCGCGCTGCTCGGCGTAGGGGTCGCCGTAGTGGGCCGCCACCGTCTCGTCCGGCGCCTGCGCGGCCACCGCGCCGGATGTGTCAAGCAAAGGGCTCCGCATGCCCCAAGGCTATTCGGTCCCCCGCGACCGTCGCGGCCCTGGCTCGCCCCTGTGGACAACGGGCCATGAGCGGCCGGCGTGACGTCATCGCGGCACGCGGCGGAAGGCGACCAGCGCCACGTCGTCCTCGCGGGCCCCGAACGTGGCGATGAGCCGGTCGCAGAAGCTCTCCAGGTCGTCGCCCACGTGTTCGGCCTGCTGGCGGGCGATCTCCAGGCTCTCGTCGAGCAGTTTGTCGCGGTCCTCGATCAGCCCGTCGGTGAACAGCACCATCGTGGCGCCCTCGGCCAGGTGGAGCCGGTCCACCCGGTACCGCTCCTCGGCCACGCCCAGCAGCAGGTTCCCGAACCTGTGGTAGACCGCGTCCCGGCCCGCCATCAGCGGCGGGATGTGCCCGGCGTTCACGAGCTCCAGCTCACCGGTCTCCGGGTCGAGCAGGAGCAGGCAGACGGTCGCCGTCATCCGGGGGTGATAACGCCGCAGGACCGCGTTGAGCAGGCTCATCGACCGGGCCGGATCGACCGCCTCGATCACCGACGCCCGCAGCGCGTACCGGAGCTCCGCCATCACGGTGGCGGCGTGCAGCGAGTGGCCCTGCACGTCGCCGAGCGCGATCAGCACCCGGTCGCCCAGGGGCAGGACCTCGTAGAAGTCCCCGCCCACCTCCACGTTGTCCACCGCGGGCTGGTACCGCACGGCGATCCGCAGGCCCGGCACGGGCGGGATCCTCTCGGGCAGCAGGCTGCGCTGCAGCGTCAGCGCGATCGTGTGCTCCTCGGCGTACGCGCGGGCCGCGTCGACGGCCAGGGCGACCGCCTGGCCGAACTGCCGCAGCAGGCTCACCTCGTCGCCGTCGAGCGGCGGGTCCGACTCCACGCCCAGGAAGACCGGCGGCCTGCCCGACTTGGTCCGGCACAGCACGCCCGACACGCCACCGGCCACATCCTTGTCGGGGACGACGGCGGCCCATCTCTCGCTGTCCAGGTCGAGCGCCCATACTCCGGTCGAGTCCCCGACGGCGATGGCGCTGAGCCGGTCGAGGGTGTCGGGCCGCACCGGCCGGGCCGCGGCGGCCTCGCCGGGCCGGGCGGAGAACCTGCGCAGCTTCCCGTCCGGCGACACCGCCAGCACCCGCGCGGACCGCTCCACCAGCCGGGAGCAGCCCTCGGCGGCCACCGACAGCAGCCGCTCGAAGTCGTCCGCCTCGTTCAGCAGCAGCGTGCTCTCGGCGAGCATGCTCAGCCGGGCCGCCATCCGCTCGGCCCGCTGCCGCGCCCGGTAGTAGCGCAGCATCGCCCGGACCGTCGCCGCGAACTCGTCGGGCTGGATCGGCTCGGAGAGGTACGCGTCGGCCCCGCGCTCCAGCCCCTCGGCGCGGTCGGCCGGGGTGATCGCGTTGCCGGACACCTGGATCACCGGGATCGAGGTGGTCTCGGGGTTGGCCTTGATCTTCTCGCAGACCTCCATGCCCCCGAGGTCGGGCATCCGCACGTCGAGGACGACCAGGTCCGGCCTGAGCGTGGCGACGAGGGCCAGCGCCTCCTCGCCGCCGCCGGCCTCCACGACGCGGTGCCCAGCCCGCCGCAGCCAGCTCGACAGGATGTAGCGCTTGGTCGGGATGTCGTCGACCACGAGCACGGTCGCCGCGGCGTCAATCACCGGCCCCACCTCCGCGCCGCTCGGCGACCGCCTCCCTGACCGTCTCCAGCAGCCGGTCCCGGCGCAGCCCGTGCTTGCTCAGCGACAGGTGCCCGCTCTCCTGCTCGTCCAGCGCTCCCGACACCGTGACCACGGGCACCTCCCGCAGGATCTCGTCCTCGGCCATCCGCTGCCGCAGAGCGGCGCCGTCCAGCCGGGGCATGAAGAGATCGACCAGGGCGACGTCCGGGACGTGCTCACGCATCCGTTCAAGGGCCTCGTACCCGTCGGCGGCCTCGTCCACGACGGCGGCGAAGCCGAACAGCAGGCGCCGGGCCAGCGCGCGGAACCCCGCGTCGTCGTCGGCCACCAGCACGTGGCCGATCTCGGGGCTCGCCATCCGGTGCGGCACCCGCAGCGTGACCGTCGTCCCCTCCCCCTCGGTGCTCGACAGCTCCAGGTCGCCGCCGAGCGCCTCGGCGAGCCTGCGGGCGTACGGCAGGCCGAGGCCGGTCCCCTTCGCCTTGAGCTGGAGCGGGCCGGGCACCTGGAAGAACTCCTCGAAGACGCGCTCCAGGAGCTCCTCGGGAATGCCGACGCCGGTGTCGGAGATGGTGAAGACGACCTCGGCCATCTCAGGGTCGACCTCGGCGCTGAGCCGCACCTCACCCTCCTGGGTGAACTTCAGCGCGTTGCTGAGCAGGTTGCGCAGGATCCGGGTGAGCATGACCTCGTCGACGAGCATCTCGCCGACCTCGGGCGACACGTCGATCACCAGGCCGACCCCCTCGGCCCGTACGGCGGTGTGGAGTGTCCCGCGCAGCGCCTCGGCCACCGCGACCACGTCCACCAGCGACGGCTCCGGGTCGAGCCGGCCCGACTCCGCCTTGGCCAGGTCGAGCAGCTCCCCCACCAGGACGAGCAGCGTCTCCGCGCTGCCGCCGATGAGGTTCACCTGGTGCTCCTGCTCCTCGGTCAGCGGCTCGCCCCCCGCGCCGACCATCAGCCGGACCAGCCCGATGATCGAGGTCAGCGGCATTCGCAGCTCGTGGCTCACGTTGGCCCAGAACCGCTGCCTGGCCTCGGCGGCGCTGCGCAGCTGGGACGACTTCTCGTCCAGCTCGGCGTACAGCGCCACGACGCCCCGGTTGGTCTCCTCCAGCTCCGCCGACAACTGGTTGTACAGCGCCATCACGCCCTGGTTGGTCTCCGCGAGCTCGGCGTTGAGTCGCAGGACCTCCTCCAGCGTCCGGGCCAGCTCCTTGTTCTGCTCGCGCAGCTCGTCCAGGGCGGTGGCGGGCGCCAGCGGGGCCAGACCGGCCCGTACGTCGGCGACCGTCAGGCTGCGCCGGTGCCCGGGCACCCGCTTCACGAGCGTGACGCGTCCCTCCTCCGCGGCCAGGGTGACCTCGTCGACGAGGCGGCCCGCGAGCGTCAGGCCCTCGCTGGGCCGCAGGCTCTGCCCCTCGCCGTACTCGACGGTGACGACCAGCCGGTCCTCCGCCAGGCTGAAGGTCACGTGGCCCTCGGCGCCCGAGGCCAGCACCTCGCGGCCGATCTCGCTGAGCGCGGTCGCCATGCGGATCTGGTCCTGCGACTCCATGCCCACGAGCTCGGCGATCCGCCTGCCGAGCCGCCGGACCGCGAAGACGTCCTGGTCTCCGCTGACGTCCGCGCGCGTGAGCACCTCGCCGGTCACGGCCCCTGCCTCAACGTCACCACGCAGGCGTCGTCCCTGCGGCTGCCGGCGTCCCGCAGCAGGGTGGCGCCGATCACGGCCGGGGAGCGGGCGAACAGGCCGGGGAAGGACGCCGGGTCCCAGCGGTCGGTGAGGCCGTCGGAGTGCAGCACCACCGTGGCGTGCGGCGGCAGCGCGTACTCGTACTGCTGCGGGCGCCTGCTCTTGTGCCCGGCGATGCCCGGCAGGGAGATCATGCCCTGGCGGCCCTCGGCGTGCGCGATCCAGCCCGAGATGTTGCCCAGCCCGGCGTACGACACGGTCTCCCGCTCGACCCTGACGACGGCCACGGCACCCCCTCTGGTGTGGCTCAGCCCGCGGTGCACGCGTTCCAGCGCGGCGACGGGCGGGGCGAGGGGGTCGTCCAGGAACACCCGTACGGCCTCGCGGGAGGCGTGCGCGGCGGCGGCGCCGTGGCCGAGCCCGTCACAGAGCACGGCCGTGATCACGCCGCCGGTGTCGACCACGGCGTAGGAGTCGCCGCAGATCGTCTCCTCGCCGATCGGGCGGCGGATCCCGCTCACGCGCGGCGGCGGCCCGGGCGAGCCGTCCGCGGTGAAGTGCGTCACCAGGACGGTGCCCCGGCCCGGCATGCTGTGCACGTCCCAGGCCGAGGCCATCCGGGCGATGGCGCCGAGCCCGATGCCCAGGGTCCCCGAGGTGGAGAAGCCGTCCCGCAGGGCGCGGGCGAGGTCGGCGATGCCCGGTCCGCGGTCGACGGTCACCAGTTCCACCACGCCCGCCCGCTCGCCGTGCGGGCGCACCAGGACGACGCCGTCCTCGGCGTGCTTGACCAGGTTCGAGACCGCCTCGGTGACCGCCACGGCCACCTGGCCCGTTCGGTTCTGGTCGAACCCTGCGGCCGTCGCCAGCGCGACCGCCGACCTGCGGACGGCGCCGATCACACTGGGGTCCGTGGCGCGGACCCAGATGTCCTCGTGACGGCCGGTCACGCGGCTCTCACCGGGCGGCTCGTCAGGGCCGCTCAACGGGCCCACTTGGTCACCGTGATGCGGGTGCCCTCACCCGGGGCGGAGACCAGGTCGAACTCGTCGACGAGCCGCCGCGACCCGCTCAGGCCGAGCCCGAGACCGCCCCCGGTGGTGAAGCCGTCGGTCATCGCCTGCGCGATGTCGGAGATGCCGGGGCCCTCGTCGGAGAAGACCAGACGCAGGCCCGGCCGTAGCCCGGTGGAGACCTTCTCGACCTCCACCCGCCCGCCGCCGGCGTGCACCAGGACGTTCCTGGCCAGCTCGCTGGCGGCGGTTACGATCTTGGTTTGGTCGACCAGGGAGAGCCCGATCTCGGCCGCCACGCTCCTGACCTTCTGGCGTACCAGTACGACGTCACCGTTGGTGGCGATGGGCATCTCCTGCGGCCCGCTCACCCCTCGGCGCTCCTCGCGTGCTCCAGCATCACGACTCCCTTTTCGAGGTTGAGGGCCGTGCGCACGCCGCCGAGCGACAGTCCCAGTTCCACCAGCGTGATCGCCACGGCGGGCCGCATCCCGACCACCACGGTCTCCGCGTCGAGCATGCGCGTCATCGCGGCGATGGTGGAGAGCATCCGGCCGATGAACGAGTCGACGATCTCCACGGCGGTGATGTCGATGATCACCCCGCGCGCCCCTCTGGACACCACCGTCTCGGCCAGGTCCTCCTGCAGAGTGAGCACGCTCTGGTCGTCCAGGTCGATCTGGATGGAGACGATCAGGATGTCGCCGAGCTTGAGGATCGGCACACGCTCCATCAGTCGCGCTCCGCCCTGACCGCGACCCGGGTGGTCGCGGCGCCCTTGACCTGCACACCGCTGCGTGTCAGCGTGTACGCCAGCGCGTCGGCGAGTGACGCCTTCGTCACGATGTCGCCGAACTCGATGCCCAGCGTGACGATGGTGTGCGCGATCTGCGGGCGGATGCCGGAGATCACGCACTCCGCGCCCATCAGCCGGGCCGCGACGACGGTCTTGAGCAGGTGCTGCGCGACCTCGGTGTCCACCGCGGGCACGCCGGTGATGTCGATCACCGCGTGCTCCGAGCCGGTGTCCACCAGCGTCTGCAGCAGCTTCTCCATCACCACCTGCGTACGGGCGGAGTCGAGCGTGCCGACCAGCGGCACCGCGACGATCCCCTCCCACAGCTTCACGACAGGGGTCGAGAGTTCGAGAAGCTGCTCGGCCTGGTCGATGATGATCTTCTCGCGGGCGGCGGAGTAGGTCTCGAAGGTGAACAGCCCCAGGTCGTCGATCAGCCGCGACAGCCAGGCGAAGCCACGCAGCGCCTCGGTCTGCCCGTCGGCCTCGACCTGTTCGTACACCGCCTCCTTCAGCGAGAACACGACCCGGGCGGTGTCGGAGGGGGTGTAGCCCTGCCGGGCGCGGGAGCGGGACAGCTCGCCGAGCAGGCCGCGTACGTCGGCGAGGTCGCCGTCGCCGGCGAGGGCCGTGCGCAACGCCTGGTGCAGATCCCGGAGTTCGTCGATCGGCGCGCCGGAGATCTGGCTCCACCGCCGCAGCAGCGGCTCCTCCTGGGAAGTGAATATCTCAACGATGCGCCGCCGGGCGGCGTCCGCAGGAACGGTCACGTGTACTCCTGACGACGGCAAGGTGTCTCACCGCAACGCTACCGTCAGAAGGACATACCACCGCCCACATCTGGGACATTACCGGCATACCGGAAGGTCAGCGGCACTTCCGGCAGGTGCCGAAGACGGTGAGGTGGCGCACGTCGGTCGCGAATCCCAGCTCCGCGTCGAGGGCCGAGACGAGACCGTCCACGAGCGGGGGGGCCACCTCGGTGACCTCGCCGCAGCCCCGGCAGACGAGGTGGACGTGATCGGCCTCCGAGGCGAGGTGATAGGTCGGAGCGCCGTGCCCCAGGTGGGTGTGGGTGACGAGCCCGAGCTCCTCCAGCAGTTCGAGGGTCCGGTAGACGGTCGAGATGTTGACCCCTCTGGCCGTCCGCTGCACCCGGGCGCAGATGTCCTCCGGCGTGGCGTGCCCCAGCTCGGTGACCGCTTCCAGCACGAGCTGGCGCTGGGGGGTGATCCGGTAGCCGCGGGCCCGCAGCTCCTCGTGCCAAGTCTCGGCCATGACCAGAAGTTTAGGTCGTGGCGCGGAAACCGGCCTCCGCCACGCCCCGGGGGGCGGCCGATAATCCGCTTGCCCCTTCGCGGATCGCTCGCATAACTTGAAGGCACGCAGAAGGGAGGTGGTCCAAACAATGGTTGATCATTATTGGGCTAGCGAGGTGGCTGTCCGCTAGGACTCGTCCATCTGGACCCTCCGTCTGGATGTCGTACGACGTCCCGGCGAATCCTCGACAGACACCGGAACCCCGGGCAGCCGGCGGCCGCGGACGAACGTCCTCGGTCATGGTCCAGCCGGCCCGCCTCCTCAGGAGGCGGAGCGCGCCCGGGGTTCTTTCTTTTCCCCCGTTCCCGCTCTCGTGGCCCCGCTCTCGTCATCCCTGCTCGTCGAAGTCGCCGGTCCTCCTGAGCTCCGCGGAGGCGTGCGACTGCAGCGGGTGCCCCACGGCCGCCATGTCGTAGGCGTACATGAGGTTGCCGTTCACCAGGCCGTACAGCCGGTGGCCCGCGTTGTACTCCTTGGCCGTCGTGGTGCGCGCGACCACGTCCGTACGCAGCTCGATCTTGTGGAAGACGACCTCCCCCACGTAGATCTCGACGATGCCGGTGGGATGCGCGAGGCACACCTCGATCTGACGCCCGGGCTGGATGCGCCAGAAGCCCGCCTCGGTGGACAGCGGTCTGACCTTGTCGCCCTCGGCGTCGAGCAGCCAGCTACGGCTCCGGTAGCTCAGGAACGGCTTCCCGTTGTGCCCGAACACGACTTCCTGGCCGAAGTTGGCGCTCTCCATGGTGGGATAGCCGATCACGCCGGCCCCCTCCCAGCGGCCCAGGAGGAAGGCGATCGGCTCAAGGTCGGGGTGTACGTCCATGGAGACGAGCTTAGAGGCGGTGGACGGCCCTCCCGACAGAACCGCACAGCCCGGCCGCGGGGCCTCAGCGGCCGAGGCCGGCGTCCCGCCCCCGGATGATCGCCTCCGCCCGGTCGGCCGCCTGGATCTTGCCGAGCACCGCGTGCACGTGGTTGCGCACGGTCTTCTGGGACAGGAACAGCCGCGCGGCGATCTCGCCGTTCGACAGTCCCGCGGCCACCAGGTCGAGCACCTCGTGTTCGCGGGCGGTCAGGCCGGGGAACGCCGTGGCGGCGCCGCTCCGCGGCCTCGGGGCCAGGAAGTCGGTGATCCGCCCGGCGAGGACCGCCCCGAACACCACGCCGCCGCCGGCCACGGTGGTGATCGCGCGCACCACCTCCTCGGGTTCCGCGCCCTTGAGCAGGTAGCCGCGCGCTCCGGCGCGGAGCGCCTCGAAGATCGTGCCGTCCTCCTCGGACATGGTCAGCACCACGACACCGGTCTCCGGCCGCTCCCGCAGGATGTGGCGGGTGGCCTCGATCCCGTCCATGCCGGGCATCGAGACGTCCATGACCACGACGTCGGGCTCGTGCCGGGCGGCCTGCTCGACGGCCTCGGCGCCGGTCGCGGCGGTCCCGACGACCTCGACCTCGTCGATGCTGCCCAGCAGGGCCGCGAAGCCCTCGCGGAACACCGGGTGGTCGTCCACCACGAGCACCGTCACCGGGCGCTGTCCCGTCATATCCCCACCTCTTCCGTCGTCACCGCTCGCGTCACGGCCTCTCGCCTCGTGGCGGGCGGTCCGATGGGCAGCCGCGCCCACACCCGCGTGCCGCCGGACCCGGCGGAGGTCACGCTGCACGACCCGCCGAGTTCGGCGGCCCGTTCGCGCAGGGAGACGAGGCCCACGCCGCTCACCACTCCGTCGCCGAGGCCGACGCCGTCGTCGGTCGTCACGACGTCGAGGCACCCCGCCTCGCCGTCGCGGGTGAGCGTGATCACGCACTCGCCGGCCCGCGCGTGCCGGACCACGTTGGTGAGGGCCTCGGACGCGATCCGGTACGCCGCCACCTCGACCGCCGCCGGGAGGTCGGACAGGTCGCCGTGCTCCTCGACCCGGACCGCGAGCCCCGGGGCCCGCAGCCGCTCCGCCTGCTGCCGGATCGCCCCGACCAGCCCGACGTCGTCGAGCGCGGGCGGCCGCAGGCCGTGCACCAGGCGCCGCACCTCGGTGAGCATCCCGGTGAGCTCCTGCCGGGCCAGGCCGAGGATCCGGTCCGCCTCCTCGGGCGAGCGGCGGGCGGTGATCCGCGCGGTGTCGACGCGGGAGGCGACCGCGGCCAGGGCCGGCCCGAGGCCGTCGTGCAACTCGCGGCGCAGGCGGCGGCGTTCGTCCTCCACCGCCGCGACCAGGCGCTCGCGGCCGCCCTGCAACTCCTCGGCGAGGCGTACGGCGCGGGCGGCCGCGGCGGCCTGCCGGATCAGGTCGGCCAGCAGGCGCTCGTCGTTCGACGAGAGCCGGGTGCGGGAGGGCGCCTGGCGGGGCAGCAGCAACCGGCCGATCTCCTCGCCGCGGTAGGTGATGGGTAGCGCGCGCGTCCCGGCGGGACGCTCGCCGTCCTCGACCAGCAGCCGTTCACCGCTGACCTGCGTGATCTCCACACCGACGTACGGCGACCGGAAGGCCCGCGCGACCGTCCGCGCCAGCGTGAGAAGCTGCGTCCCCGAGTCGTCGGCCCGCTCCAGCCGCTCGGCGAGCCCGGACATCACGCGGTAGGGATCGTCCCGTTCGCCCACGACCCAGCGCCGCACCAGCCGCCACAGCCGGTGCCGTAGCTGCGCGTACAGGATGGCGACCGCGAAGACGGCGATGACCAGGCGCTCCCCCTCGTTCAGGCGCGGCCCCAGCAGACGGCCCGCGCCGCCGAGGACCAGCAGGTCGAGCAGGACGGTCAGGGCGAGCAGGGCGCCGTACACCACGGTCCCGCCGAGCAGCCGGTCGATGTCGACGAGGTCCGGCCGGACGATCCCGACCGCGACCGATCCGGCCGTGAGGACCAGGGCGATGTCGAGACCGGCGGTGCCGAAGTCGTTCGGCAGCAGCCGGATGGTCAGCATGACCAGCAGGTCGGCCACGGCCGCCCACAGCAGCCAGCGCATGCGCGCCCGGCCGACGCCGGCCGACCTCCGGTAGCGCCGCACCACCACGACGAACGGCGCGAGGAGGCTGAGCGGGATGCACAGCTGGGCCACCAGGAGCACGCCGCTCCAGACGGCGTCCGGCAGCGGGACGTGAAGCGGATCGAGGTCGAGGGCGGTCAGCGGCGCGGGGATCGGCCGGGAGTCCGTGGTCGCCTGCGCGATGGCGGACGGCACCGCGACCAGGGCCAGCGGGAGCAGGCTCGTCAGCGCCAGGCTGACCAGCGTGACCCCGCGCCACCAGCCCGTGGGCATCTTCCCGTCGGGGTAGAGCAGCAGCACCAGCGGCAGCAGCAGCAACAGTCCCGCGCCGAGCCGCTGGTAGACGAAGAAGGCCGCCGACCCGCCCGGCAGTGCGGGGTGGTGCAGGGTGGCGTAGGCGAGCCACGAGGCGGCCGCGTCGTCCACCGCCCACCAGGCGCCGAAGACCGCCATGAGCCGGCCCAGGGGATGACGCGCGTGCCGGGTGAGCACCGCCGCGCCGGCGGTGGCCAGCGCGACGCCCGCCATCGCGTCGGGACCCGCCGGAGGCAGGTCGAGCAGGACCCGATGGGCCTGCGGCACCCGCAGGCCGATCAGCGCCGCCGCCACCGCTGCGGCCATCGCGACCACGAGGAACGCGAGCCCGGCGACGTTCAGGCGCACAGGCCGACGAACCATCACAAACCGCACCAGAGCAGTGTGCCGCAGGCGGAACGGGATGTCCCTAGGACGCGCGTCCCGTCCGTCCTGGGACACGAGACGGGCCCGGAATCGGGACGCCGCGCCCTGACGGCCCGGGGCGGTGGTTCAGCAGGATCGTCCCCGTCGCCGCGGTGATCCCCACCGCCGCTCCACCCCCGAATCGAAGGAAGCCCGATGACCAGCACCTCCCACGTCCCGGCGCACACGGACCCCGCCGCCCCCACCGCCGCTCCCACCGGGGGGCTCGCCGACTCGACGGTGCGCCGGCTGGCCCTTGGCCTCTCCACCGGCGCGCTGACCTGGTCGGCCGTCAGCTTCGTCTACGGCTTCGACGTCGCGGGCGACCCGGGCCTCATGATCACCGACCTGGCCGGCCTGGCGTTCCAGATCGGCGCCCAGTGCCTTCTCACGATCATGCTCCGCACCGGTGCGACCGGCGTGAGCCGCGTGGCGCGCGGCATGGTGCGGGCCGAGCGGGTGCTGCTGGCCCTGGCCATGGTGTGGAGCCTCGTCCACGGGCTCTTCCCGGCCGCGCGTGACACGGTCTGGCTCGGGATCCTCGACGCGTTCTGGCCGCTGTCGATGCTGGGCATGTTCGTGCTCGGTGTCAAGATCGCCATCACCGGCCGGTGGCGCGGGGCGGCCCGCCTGTGGCCGCTCGTCGCCGAGAGCTGGGTGGTCGTGACCCTCCCGACCCTGGCGATCTTCGGCACCTCCGTGTCCAACGTCGTCGGCGCGGCCCACCTGCTGGTGGGGTACACCACTCTCGGACTCGTCCTCGCGTTCCGTCCCGACCTGGTGCGCGGCGGGAAGTGAGTGGCGGAGAACACACGGGGGCCCGGCGGACTAGGCTTCCGTTATGGCACGATCTTTGGTGATCAAGGTGACGGCCGGGGCGGACGCCCCGGAGCGCTGCAACCAGGCCTTCACGGTCGCGGCGGCGGCGCTGGCGAGCGGTGTCCCGGTCTCGCTGTGGCTGACCGGTGAGTCCTCCTGGTTCGCCCTGCCGGGGCGGGCCAAGGAGTTCACCCTGGCCGAGGCCGCGCCGCTGGAGGACCTGCTCGCGGCCGTCCTCGCCGCGGGCAGGGTCACACTGTGCACGCAGTGCGCCGCCCGCAGGGGCATCACGGTGGACGACCTCATCGACGGGGTCCGCATCGCGGGAGCCCCCACGTTCGTCGAGGAGGTCCTGGGCGAGGGCGTGCAGGCGATCGTCTACTGATCCCGCTCCGGGCCCGCCCGGCGACCGGCCGCCGGCCCCCGATTTCTCGGGGACCGGAGGCGCGGGCGGGTCAGGCGGGCAGCACCGCGCGCAGGCGCTCGTCGCGCAGCGCCTGGTACCAGCCGTCGTCGATCGCGGGCAGCGGCCCGGTCACCCAGCTCAGCAGCAGGTCGGCCAGCGCGGGGTTGCGGGCGAGCGCCGGGCCGTGCAGGTAGGTGCCGATGATCCGGCCCGTGTAGCAGCCCTCCGTGCCGTCGCCGTTGCCGGTGCCGACGACCGTCCGGGACAGCGGGCGCACCCCCGGCCCCAGCCTGGTCACGCCCATGTGGTTCTCGAACCCGGTCAGCGTGGGCAGCCCCAGCGCGGGGTCGACCTCGGCGGCCAGTTCGCCGACCGCGCGCCGCTCGCCGCGCCCCGAGCTGATGTCGAGCAGGCCGACGCCGGACACCGGCTGGCCCTCCTCGCCGCCGAACACCGTGCCCATGATCTGGTAGCCGGCGCAGACCGCCAGCAGGGCCGCACCCCGCTGGATCGCGGCGTGCAGGCCGCCGTCGCGGCGCAGCCGCTCGGCGCCGAGGATCTGCGGCCGGTCCTCGCCGCCGCCGATCAGGTAGACGTCGCCCTGCTGCGGCACGGGGTCCGAGGAGCGCACGTGGATGGTCCGGGTGGGGATCCCCCTGGCCCGGGCCCGCTGCTCCAGCACCAGGACGTTCCCCTGGTCCCCGTACGTGCTGAGCAGGTCGGGATAGATCCAGACGATGGACAATTCAGACGGCACGGCCGAACTCCGCTCGGATCTGCTGGAACGCGGTGTAGTTGGCGATCACGTCGATCTTGCCGGGGGCGAGGACGGCCACCGCCTGCTCGAACGACTCGCAGAGCTGGAAGGGCACCTCCGCGACGGCCAGCCGCAGCGCGAGGTCGAGGCGGCGTTCGCCGGTGACCAGCACGGGCCGGCCCCGCAGGATGCGGTAGTCGACGTCCCACAGCCAGGAGGTGTCGCGGCCGTCCGGCCCCTGCGCGTTCACCGACAGGATGATCGGCAGCGCCGGGTCGGCGACGTCGAAGGCCTCCAGCCAGCCGGCCGGGTTCTTGGCCAGCAGCAGCCGCAGCGACCTGCCCTCCCGCTCGACGGTGGTGTAGCGGCCCGCGACCGACGTGACCGTACGCAGGCGGGGCAGCGCCCGGCCGGGGTCGAGGCCCAGCGTCTCGGCGACCGCCAGCGCGACGGCGGCGTTCGCCCGGTTCGCCTGGCCGGGAAGCTGGAGGTCCAGCCGCCAGCGCTGCCCGCGGGGGTCGATCACGTCCTCACCGTCGAGCACCCAGTTGGGCTCGGGACGGTGGAAGGTGCACTCGCGGCAGGCCCAGCTGGTGTCGGCGAGCTGGGCGGCGGTCAGGTTCTGCCCGCCGTTGCCGAAACCGGCCCGGTCGAGCGGGCCGCCGCACTCGGGGCAGCACCAGGAGTCCTCCCGCCAGCGCTGCCCGGCCGCCACCCACGTCACCCGGGCGGCGGTGGACGCGCCCCAGGTGACCAGCGGGTCGTCGCAGTTGGCGATCACGTGGGCGGGCCGGCCCGCGAGCGCGCGGCGCCACTTCTGGGCCAGCAGCCAGATCTCGGCCGCCCGGTCCATCTGGTCGCGGCTCAGGTTCATGAGGCAGACGATCCCGGCCTCGGTGGTGTCCAGCACCTCGGGCAGGTACTTCTCGTCCACCTCCAGCACGCCGTACGGCGCGCCCTTGCTGGAGGCGAGCGCCGACACGTGCCCGGCGGGCATGTTGGCGCCGAACGCGTTCGTCGCCACGTCGCCGAGCTCCTGCAGCGCCGAGGTGATGAGACGGGTCGTCGTGGTCTTGCCGTTCGTCGCGCTGACCAGGACGAGCTTGCGGTCGGCCGCGAGCTTGCGCAGCAGGTCGGGCTCCAGCATCAGGCCCACCCTGCCGCCGATCACCGAGCCGTCGCCGCGCCCGGTGGCCCTGGACAGCGTCGCGGCCGTACGGCCCAGAGCACTGGCGAGCTGGGCCCGCAACGGAAGCTGACTCATGCCCAGATCCTAGTGCCCCCGCCCGAAATCACGATCCGAAGGACAGCTCGGCGGGGGTGTCGCCGTCGAAGGGCAGCACGAACCGGCGCGGCCAGGACAGCACGGTCTCCAGCCAGCCCGCGCTCATCGTCTGGGCGATGAATCTGATCCGCTCCCGCGGCTCGACGCCGATGGCGACCGTCGTCACGTCCCGCTGGATGCCCTCGTGCTCGTCGTCGCCGAGGATGACCCGCCAGGCCAGCGCGCGGTTGCGGTCCACCTCCATCGACAGCGGGTGGTGGCGCAGCGCCTTGGCCCGGTGGCCCAGCAGCTCCGTGCGCACGCCGACCGCCACCGCGCCCTCGGCGGGCTCGGCGCCGTTGACCCCCTGGTGGGGGTACGGCCGGCCGGCGGGGTCGGTGCCGAACAGCGGATACTCCATCGCCGGGGCGGGACTGCGCAGGTTGGGCGCGGGATGCCCGAAGGGGAACAGCCGGTCCACCTCGTGCAGCCAGCGGACCTGCGGGATGACCCAGGCCGCGCCCGGCCGCTCGCCGGCGCGCATCGGCGGCTCGCCCTCCGCGCCGTCCGCCTGACCGGCCGCGAGCAGCCCGGCCGCGACCTCGGCGGCCTTCTCGGTGAGCAGCGCGGGGTCGAACCACGTGCGCAGCGACCAGGCGCGGCGCGACACCGACCGCTCGACCAGCGTGGCCAGCAGGCACTCGCGCCGCTTGACCGGCAGCTCCGCCCAGATGTCGGCGAGCACACGCGGCACGCCCGGCAGCGACCGGTTCGTCACGAACGCCAGGACCGCCGTGTCGGTCCAGATCCGCAGCCACGCCCACTCGGGGGCCACCGCGAGCAGGTCGGCCTCGCGCAACTCCACCAGCGTGCAGGCCTTGCCCGTGCGGCACTCGCGCCCGCAGGCGGCCGAACGGCGGCCGCAGATCGGCGGGACCGGGCCGAGCGTCTCACGCTCGCGGTCCTCGCCCAGCGGCACCTGGACGCGCAGCGGGCGGTCCATGCCGTCGGCGAACACCGCGGCGAAGCCCGGCTGGAGCGACACGACCTGACGCGACTGGTCCTCGCTGAGGTTCATCGCCGCGCCGACCAGCGCGCGGTCGTCCTCGGCCGGGAGCCGGTGCACGACCTTGAGCGCGGTGTTCTTCACCACGTCGGAGACGAGCTTGGTCGGGATCTGCTCGGCCACGACGATGCCCTCGCCGTACGCCCTGATCTCGGCGAGCATCCCGGCCAGCAGTTCGACGGCGTGGGTGGAGGCCCGCTGGGAGCCCCGGTCGCGCAGCAGCCGGTGGGCCTCCTCGATCACGATGACGTGCCGCAGGCCGCCGACGCCGTCCTCGGTCCGCGGCTCGGAACGGGCCCGCATCCGCAGGTGCTCGACGATCCGGATGATCAGCGTGCCCATGAGGAACGCCTTGTCCTCGTCGTTGGCGACGTCCTCGATCGCGAGCACCACGTTGCGCTGGAGCAGGCCGCCGATGTCGGCCGGGTGGCCGCCCTCGAAGAACCGGCCCGCGCTGCCGACGCGCAGGCTGCGCAGGCGCAGGCTGATGAAGCCCTCGACGTCGGCCTGGACCTCGTTGCCGTACCCGATCTCCTGGATGACCTCCAGCGCGTGCTGCTGGAGCTGCTCCAGCGTCGGCACCGCCGGCTGCACGGCGGCCCCCGGGATGCCGCCGCCGGTCACCACGTCCCAGCCGTTGGCCTCGTAGACGCGCTGCAACGCCAGCGACATGATCTGCGGGAACGGCTCCTCGGCGTCGAAGGCCGCCAGGAACAGCGCCCTGACCATGTCGATGTGCGCCTGTACGGGATAGCCGGGCTCGGGCGCGAGCGGGTTGACGCTGATCGGCACGTTGTCCGGCGCCGAGGGGTTGATGACGGTCAGC
Organism: Microbispora sp. H10670; assembly: GCF_014161385.1. NCBI lineage: Bacteria > Bacillati > Actinomycetota > Actinomycetes > Streptosporangiales > Streptosporangiaceae > Microbispora > Microbispora sp. H10670. Next base: position 352,825 of record NZ_JABBWW010000004.1, read on the forward strand.
GGCCCCAGGTGCTCGACGCGGCCGGCCATCGCGGCGTACTCCGACTTGGCCGGTTCGATGGCCAGCCACGGGATGCCCGCGATCGTGAGCTGCTCCAGCAGGTGCCGTACGGTCTGGGACTTGCCGGAGCCGGTGGCGCCGGTCACGAAGGCGTGCCGGTTCAGCGTCGCGAGCGGCACCCGGAACGCGCCGACGGCGCGGTCCTGCCCGTCGACGATCGCGCCGAGGTCGATCGACTCCGAGCCCTCCACGTCGGCCTCGCTCGTCACGTCGAAGAAGCCGGCGTCGAGCACCCGGACCCCCGGCACCTCCCGGCGCGGCAGCCCGGCGAGCGCGGCGAGCGCCCCCGCCGTCGCCGCGAACGGCGCCGCCGCGCCGTCGGCCGAGTCCTGCAGGTCGACGGCCAGCGCCTCGGCGAAGCCGTACACCGACTCGCTCGCGCCGTCCCCCGACAGGGCGGGCAGTGTCATGGCGCTGCGCAGCCGGTAGGGGTGGTGGCTCATCTCCACCGAGCCGACCAGCACCGGCGCGATCTGGCGCAGTTCGTCGGGGCCCGCCGCGCCGGCGAGCACCCGGACGTTCCACAGGCCGGCCTCGCGGAACGCGTCCAGCTCCTGCATCCTGCGCTCGGCCCGCTCGGCGTCGAACCGCGACCGCTCGGAGGCGTCGCCGTACTGGCGCAGCACGTTGAGCTGGGTGCGCAGGTGGGCGACCTCGGCGTCGAGCAGGTCGGTCGGCTCGGCGACGACCACCCAGGCGAACGGCCGGGACATGAGCGTGACCAGCGTCGACTCGAAGAGCGTGGGCCGCTTGGGCTCGTCCGGCTCCGGCTCGCGCCTGCCGTAGAGAGGCGGGGCCTGACGGCCGGGGCACGGCGTCCAGACGAGGTCGGCGAGGTCGGCCAGCCACTCATCGCCGATCTCCACGCCCCGCGCGCCACCGGGGAACAGCAGCGGCTGCGGGCCGGTGACCGGCGGCTCCGGGGCCGAGGCCGCCCGGCGCGGCGGCTTGGGCGGCGTGAGCGGCCCCGCGTTGGTGATCAGCTCAAGCGGGGCACCCGACCCACGCGACAGCCAGCCGATGACGAACGGCCGGTTGCGCTGCGCGGCGGACAGGACCGCGGGGAGCACCGTGACGAAGTCCCACTCCGCGGACGAAGTGCGCGAGGGAGCGGTGATCGCCTGGATCCGGTACCACGGCCCGCTCAGAGGGAACGGATGCAATGAGACCCCTCAGTCGACGACGAACAGGGAAGAGACTCCTTCAACGATCACGCCCGCACACCTCGGTTGACGATGCCCTTACCGACCGCGGACCGTGTCATGGCCGCTTGCGCCAGTCGAGGCGGGGCGGCGGAGGACCGAGGTTCGGGGGGACCTCGGGCAGCGTGGGCTCGGCCGGCTCCGGCTCGGGCTCGGGTTCCCGCGGCGTCAGGGCGGCGCGGCGGATCTCCTCGAACTCCCCCAGCGTCGTCTTCGGGAAGGTGAGTATCGCCGGGTTCGCGTCCGCCAGGCGCACCTGGCGTCCCTCCGCCGTCGAGTAGGTGACGATCACGGACGTCGTGGGAAGCTGCTGGAGCTGGTGCGGCTCGACCAGGAACTCCCGCGACCGCTGCAGGACCCCGTCGGCCACCGTGGGCGCGCGCCGGCCCCACTCGGTCGACTCCGTGATGTCCTCGCGCAGGTCGCCCTCCCGCATGTCCTCCCCCTCCGTACGGCCCTCGCCGACGGTGGAGGTGTAGAACCCGCTCGGGGAGGGGACCGCCGTGCTGAACGTCTCGGTGAGCTGGGCGAGTTCGAGGCGGTGCTCGGTGCCGACGTGCTCGCTGGCCACCCGGGCGTCCTCGGCGTTGCCCAGCCGCATGAACGCGACGGCGGCGTGCCCGCGGCCGAGCCGTTCCCGTACGGTCGGGGTGAGGCTGCGGTAGGTCAGCACGAGCCCGGTGCGCGAGGTCTCGCACGCGTCCATGAGCCGGTCGAGCACGTCGCCGCGGAGCTTGTCCGCGCCCGCGACGATGATCGTGTGGTACCAGGGCCGCTCGCTGGCCGGCGACTGCCGCAGGATGTGCGTGAGCGCGGTCGCGACGTACGTGCCGAGCACCCGGTTGCCGAAGACGCCCGCCTGCCGGTCCATGCTGACCACCCGCAGCCGCGCGGGCGGCAGCCGTACGGCCTCCGAGCCCAGCGTCTCCAGCTTGCGTAGCTGGGACTCCAGCGCCCAGGCCCGCTCGATGACGACCCGGTCGGCCACGCCCCGGCCGAACAGCGTGCCGATGCGTTCGAGCTGCGAGGCGGTCAGCAGGCCGTACTTCATGTCGTCGCGCGGGTCGCCCACCTGCGCGAGCGCCCGCAGCGCGGCGGTGACCTGGCTGATCGTGGCGTTCTCGCCGAGGACCTCCAGCACGCGCTCCAGGATCGCGTTGTCGAAGCCGATGTCCCTGCTGGTCTCCTCGCTGACGCTCACCACGTGGGCCAGCACGTCGGCGAACGCCTCGGGCTTGAGCGTCGCCCCCAGGTCGAGCCGGGGCAGGTCGACCGGGAGCACCCAGACCAGCGGGTCGTCCCCGCCCCGGCGGGCGAGCTCGATGAGGTCCTTGGCGATCGCGCCCTCCGACAAATCGAGCACGGTGAGGTGGCCGCCGCTGTAGAGGCGGGTCGCGCCGATCAGCGTGACCAGCGCCGACCAGCCGGTCAGCGTGCCGCCCGCCACGTCGACCCGGTCGATCTCGTCGGGCACCGCCACGGCGTACCAGGTGATCTGCTTGTCGAAGCGGTTCTTCTTCTCGGCCCAGTCGCGGTACTTCGCGGCGTGCTCCTCCTGGGCGGTGATGATCTCCCGCTGCCGCCGCTCCTGCTCCCGCAGCGCCTTGCGGCGGCGCTCGTCGAGCCGCTCGTTGACCGTACGGTCGCCCTGCCGGATGGCGTAGGTGCAGATGGCCGCCACACCGCCCGCGGCGACCAGCCCGAGCAGCACGAACGACCAGGTGAGCAGGCCGGTCACGCCGAGGACGAGGATCCCGGCGGCCAGCACGGCCATGAACGTGCGGAAGAGCCGTACCGGATGGTTGAGCAGGTCCTTCTGCAGGCGCTCCCGGTGGACCCAGTCGTTGTTCTCGGCGGGAGGCTCGGCGACGTCCTCGCGCGCCGGCCGCTTCGGCGGCGGCCCCGGATCGGGGTACAGCAGAGCGTACTGCCAGCCCAGGTAGATCCGGTCCGCCTGCAACTGGGCATGCTCGGGGTGCGGGTCGCCCACGGGCCCTCCATGTCCGCCTAAGGTCACAGCGTAGGATCTGGAAGCCCTGTCAGGGCGGCCTTCTCGCCATTCGGACCTATTTCCCGCCGGCGCCTGGAACCTATGGGGCCCATGGGGCGATTGTGATCGTACTACCATCGCTTGCCATGACGTCATCCCCCAATGGCGCCCGACGGCGACGCCCGGTGCTGGTCCCGGTCGCCTCCGTGCTGGCCGTAGTGGGCATCGGCGTCACCGCCGCCTTCGGCGGCCTCAAGGAGGCCCCGGACGAACCGCCGCCCACGGTCTCGCCCGGGGACACGATCGACCAGGGGCAGTTCCGCACCCAGTTCATCAAGGCGATCGACACCACGGAGAAGGGCAGCTTCGGCGACCCCAAGCGCTACCTGGAACTCGTCGTCAAGGTCACCAACATGGGCGACGAGACCGCCTCGGTCGGCATTGTGCAGGAACCCGGGAAAGGCTTCCGCCAGACCGGCTCCTTCGCCGGCTCGCTGCTGCGGACCCGCCCCGAGATGAAGAGCGAGTACGGCCCGCGGGCCTCGGTGCTGAGCTACGGCATCGAGAGCCAGCAGCTTCATCCGGGGATCACCACCACGGTCGTGGTGAAGTACGAGCTCCAGCCCACCACGACCGCACCCGAGGAGATCAGCCTCGACCTCGGCAAGTTCGAGAACGAGCCGCTCGGGCTGCGCGACCAGACCCACTACTGGTTGCTCGCAGGCGAGGGCGGGGACGGCGAGGATCCCTTCGAACCCGAGGTCGCCGCGCGGATCACCCTCCCGGTGCGGAAGGAGGACAGCTGATGGCGCTGGCCCAGGCCGAGAGCCGTACGTCCCGCCGGGCCGCCGCCGGCCGGCCCCGCAGGCGCGGGCTGGGGCGGCGTCTCGCCGCCGGAGTGGCGGGCATCGTGCTCGCTGCGGCGGCCGTCTACGCGCAGCAGAACTTCGCGATGTCCTTCGAGCAGCGCACGTCCTTCCTGACCTACAAGGGCCGGATCGGCGAGACGGTGGCGACCAACCGGTTCTCGGTGAAGGTCGTGTCGGTCTCCGCCGCCCACGCGGTGGACACGAAGGACTTCTCGAACAAGGTGCTCAAGGTGGGTACAAGTCACCTGTTCCTCCTGCTCAACGTGTCCGCCACGACCGCCCGCGCGCCCGTGAAGCTGAGTACTCTCACACCTCCGGTGCTGTTGACCGACGATGGCCGGCTCTACCGGCCGACGGACAAGGTGAGCGACACTCTTACGCTGTTCAACAAGTGGCTGCAGCCGGGGTTCTGGTCGACCGGCCTGCTCGTCTACGAGGTGCCGAAGGACGCCGTGCCGGGAGCTCGCCTGGTCTTCAATCCGGACACCGGTGGGGGTCTCGTGGACAGCCTCGCTCCCGAGGCGGAGATCGACCTCGGGCTGTCCGGCGACGCCGGCTCCCGGCTGATCTCGCAGGCGGAGGACTATCACACACTGACGGGCACGAGCCGATGACCGAGACTCCCATGGACGGAAACCCGCCGAGGAACGGCCCGGACACCCGCGACTGGTTCGCGCCCCCTCCCGAGCAGCCCTCCGACATCACCTACAGCGGCGTGTTGCCGCCGCGGCCCATGCCGACAGCGCCCCCGTCCATCCCGATTCCCGGGAAACTCGCCCCGCCGACGGACCTGCGCGTGTGGCCGCCTCCGGAGCCCGAGGGGGAGGACAGGTCGACGCAGCCCTTCCCCGCGCTGCGGGCCAACCGGCTGCCCCCGCCTCCGGCACCCCCGCCCCTCACGCCCCCGCCGGCGGCTCCTCCTTCCGCTGAGCCTTCCCCCGAGCCTGAGGCGGCACCGCCTGTGCGAACGAGGCGTACGGGACTCCTGGCCGGGGGAACCGTGCTTTCCGTCGTACTCGTCGTCGGCGCTCCCTCCTGGCTCGGCTACCGTGCCTACGACATGTTGCAGCCGCCGCAGGACGTCGTCCGCGTTGTACCGGTTGGGCAGGCCGGCGTATGGCAGCACGTGTCATGGCGCGTGAGCGTCGAAAAGGTCCCCGATCCCACCGGCAAGCCGGACACGTCCGACCGTCAGTGGCTGAAGGTCGTCGCCACGCGAACCGCCCTCGACGCCGAGGGCGCCATCCGTCACGGGGCACCGGCGGAGGTCCGGCTCGTCGACCGGGCCGGGCGCAAATGGCAGTTGGAGACGATGAACAACGAGACGCCCACCGACGTCAAGGAGAACAAGGTCGGCACGCCGTACCGGCTGGAGATGCTGGGGGTGGTGCCGCCCTCGGTGGCCGACCAGGTCGAGGTCATCATCCGCCCGAGCTCCTACCGGGACGTGCCCGACCAGTCCGCCGCGGACTTCATGAAGGATGCCTTCAACTCAGGGGAGAAGGACGATCGGGTTCTGAGGTTCCGGCGGTGACCGCGCCCCGGCCCTCAAGCCGGGACCTGGTCGCCGCCAGGTCGAAGGTGGCGGCGATCAGGCACATGGTCACTGTCGTGACGACTAGTTCTTTCACGTAGTCGACCGGCTCGGTCGTCACCAACCAGAAGTACTGCTTGTCGCTCGCCAGCAGATAGCCGCCCGCCCTGCCCAGGTAGTCGCCGCCGATGTGCAGGCCCACGTAACAGAGCGCGAACAGCCCGAACAGAGGAGCTCCGCCTCGCGCGGTCAGCCGCAGCGAGTTGAGCAGCGGGATCCACCGGCCGGTCCAGCCCGCACTGAGCTTGGCCAGCGCCCGGCGCGTCCAGTTGTGCGTGCGTTCCAGGTGGACCGCCGCCTGTTCGAGCCGGGTACCCCTGATCGTGGTCTGCGTGTCCTCCGCGTACGCGCCGTAGACGAGGATGCCGACCGTCAGCCACGCGAGCGGGACGGCCAAGGCGTCGATCACGTACGGCCAGACCTCCCCCAGCCACTCCGAGACCTGCTGCCACCCTGGGATGCTCCCCTGCGCCCCGGCCATGAGGTCGTGCCAGGCGGCGATGGCGGACCGCTGACCGATCCAGTCGGAGCGTGCCCCCACGGCGGCCGCGAGCGCGTTGATGCCGTAGAAGGCGAACGCCAGCTCGCCGAAAGTGGCGAGCACGCCGGAGAACCGGCCGTTCCCCGCCTCATGGCGGCGGCCGAAGTACCACTTCACCCCGTAGGCGACCATCATCGTCGCGAGGGAGACCTTGGGGTCGAGGTTGACGAGCCCGGCCATGACGCCGCTGTTCTCACCCTTCACCGCATCGTCGAAGAGCTGGGTCGGCGCCCTGAGCATGTCCATGTTCATGAACGCGCGGACGTCGCCCCTGACGAACCCCCAGGTCGTGTAGATGCCGGCGAAGACGAGTGCGGTCCGGTTGAGGGCGCCCAGCAGGCTCTCCTTGGCCTCGCCGCCGGCGCGCCGGGCCCGGGTCTCCAGCAGCGCCTCACGGACGACGTACAGCATGCCCACGGTCGTGGCGAGGGACGTCATCACGACGAGCGTGAACAGGAACATCACCAGGACCAGCCGGGCCTGGTACCACGAGCCGTGCGAGACGGTCGCGGCCAGCAGGAGCAGGCTCCACCGGACAAGCCGTCCGAGCGAGAACCAGATGATCAGCGGGAGCGCACACTTCGCGAGGATCCGCAGGGCGTGCAGCGGCAACGCGTACGGCGACAGCATCCAGGCGAACCTGCGGGGGGCGGGCAGTGCGGACGTTCCGGACACCTGCCGCATGTTATCGGCTCCCGCTTCCCCCTATGGCGCGATCACCTCTGTCTAGGGCGTGATGAGCTCCACGGTCGGGAAGTATGTGCGGTAGCGGGCGGCGTCCCGGGTGAGCAGCCGGTACCTACGGACCGCGGCATGCGCGCCGATGAAGAAGTCCGGCAGCGGCGATCGCTTCCCGCCCCCGCGCCTGCGATAGGCGAGGAATGCCTTACCGGCCAGGAACGCCGCCTCGAACGGGACGTCCTCACGCTCGTAGTCCTCAGGCGGCAGAACCTGGTCCAGGTCCTCGATGCTCGCGTAGCCGATGGAGACCTCTGAGTAGACGACCGGATTGATCACCAATCGTCCGTCGTCCAGGGCGCGTGCGAGGGCTGTCGCGGACCATAACGCCCAGGTGGCGTCGTCGGTGGCGACATCGAGCAGGACGCACGAGTCGACAAGAGTGACCCGCTCACGGACGACCCGAAGCGCGCTACTCGTCACGCAGCAGCCCCATGATCTCGTCGGTCGTCATTGACGTCGTCGCGCTGCCCCGGAGCCGGTGCGCGGCACGCTGTCCCCGGGTGCTGCTGCTCTCCCGGCGCACGATCTGCAGGGTGTTCCCCACCTCGATCACGTCGACCTCGTCACCGGGATGCAGTCCGTGTCTCTCGCGAAGCTCGGCGGGGATGGTGACCTGACCCTTGCTGTTCAGCCGCATCGCGCCCATTCCCATCACGTAATACATGTAGCACGTAATACTACGTTCCTGGGTGAGAACAGAGAAGGCCGGTGCGTTCGCGGGAACGCACCGGCCTCGGGTGAAGCGGTGGATCAGACGGCGACCGAGAGCTGGACGACCTCGCCGAGCTTGGCCTCGACGGCGACGTCCTTGGTGACGCCGCCGCCGGCGATGATGCGGACGGTCCACTGGCCGGGGGCGGCGAAGAAACGGAAGACGCCCTCGTCGGAGACGACGACCTCGCCGGTGAACTCGCCGCTGTGGTCCAGCAGGCGGGCGTACGCCGTGCCGGCGCCGGAGACGACGCCCTGGATCACGGCCTGGTTGGACAGGTCGATGCCGGCCGGCAGCGCGACGGTCTGCTCAGGAGCAGCGCAACCCTGTGTGGTGGTCATCAGCGGGCCTCTCCCAGCTCGATCGGCACGCCCACGAGCGAGCCGTACTCGGTCCACGAACCGTCGTAGTTCTTGACGTTGGGCTGGTCGAGCAGCTCGTGCAGCACGAACCAGGTGTGCGCGGAGCGCTCGCCGATGCGGCAGTAGGCGATGGTGTCCTTGCCGAGGTCCACACCGGCGCCGGAGTAGAGCTCGCGGAGCTCGTCGTCGGAGCGGAAGGTGCCGTCGTCGTTGGCCGCCTTCGACCACGGGATGTTGCGGGCGGTCGGCACGTGGCCGCCGCGCTGCGCCTGCTCCTGCGGCAGGTGGGCCGGGGCGAGCAGCTTGCCGGTGAACTCGTCGGGCGAGCGCACGTCGACCAGGTTCTGCTTGCCGATCGCGGCGACGACGTCGTCGCGGAAAGCGCGGATGTCGTTGTCGGGCTCCTGGGCCGTGTACTGGGTGGCGGGGCGCTCGACCGCGTCCTTGACCAGCTCGCGGGACTCCAGCTCCCACTTCTTGCGTCCGCCGTCGAGCAGCTTGACGTTCGCGTGGCCGTACACCTTGAAGTACCAGTAGGCGTAGGCGGCGAACCAGTTGTTGTTGCCACCGTAGAGGATCACGGTGTCGTCGTTGGCGATGCCACGGGACGACAGCAGGGCCTCGAAGCCGGCCTTGTCGACGAAGTCGCGGCGGACCGGGTCCTGCAGGTCGGTCCTCCAGTCGATCCTCACGGCACCGCGGATGTGACCCTTGTCGTAGGCGCTGGTGTCCTCGTCGACCTCGACGAGCACGACACCCGGCGTGTCGAGGTTGGCCTCGACCCAGTCGGCGTCCACCAGAACGGCGGAGCGGCTCATTTGATTCTCCCAGGTTGTAGACGGCGGATGAGCAGGTACGTTGCGCAGCCCGGGCGGACCCGGACGTCGCGTTGGGGAAGGCGGCCGGCGGTGCCGCTGCCGCACCCAGAGCCAGTACGGTGATCCCACACGCGAACCCGATCAGTCCCACCGGCGCGAACCCCGGCCCGATGATCCGTGCGAACCTCGCCGGCGCCGAGGTTTCGGCGCGCGAGGGCGGCCGTGGAAACGGCCGCTTCGGATCGGGGGCCACGAGGGTCGATGTGCATCGTGGGGATACTCCTGAAGGATTCTCGGAGCGCGGCGTCAAGCCGCAGGAATCACCCTCAGGCCATGCGACAGAGCGAGGTCGCGACGCGGCAGAAGTCCACCGCCCGCCGCTTCGTGAGCAGCTCTGTCGTGGGAGTCATGGCCACGACAGTACCTTCCGTCTCGACATCTGTCACACCTTGTCCGATGGCTGAGATGAATGGTGAGACGTTCCATCCACGGCGAGGCCGAGAGCGGCGATCACGTCGGCCTTGCGCGGCTGGCCCGACGCCCTCTTCACCACGTTTCCCGCGCCGTCGAGGACGAGCACCGTGGGGGTGCTCAGCACCTCGAACCGCCGGACCAGGTCGAGGCGCGACTCCGCGTCGATCTCGACGTGACGCACGCCCGGCACCAGGCCGGCCACCTCGCCGAGGATCCGGCGGGTCGCCCTGCAGGGCTGGCAGAACGCGGTGGAGAACTGCACGAGCGTGGCCCGCTCGCCCAGATCGGCACCGAGATCGGCGGCCAGGACGGCGCCGAGATCACCTCTCGCCGCCGGGGCGTGTTCCACTGCCCGCACCCTCCCGTCGCGCCGCCCGGGAACCGGCCCGGCGGCCACGTTCTGGACGAGCGTGTCCACCCGGGTCGCGATGCCCGCCATCGCCGTTTGCAACCCTCCGTACGCCGGGGCTGATTCCCGGCCCGGGTCACGGAAAGGTCACAGGACGCTCAGAGTCTGGCGGCGACCAGTGTGCGGCCGTCGGCGCCGGCGAGTTCGACGCGCTCGATCTGATCGGGGCTCAGCGCCGTCGAGCCCTCGAAGACCATCTTCGGCCCGCGGTACTCCCCGCGCTCCACCGTCCAGGTGCCGAGGACCGAGACGGTGCCGTCCTTCCCGACCACACGGAGCGCGCACACCGTCCCCGCGGGCACCCCGGCGACCCTCGCGACGACCTGCGTCCCGCGCTCCTGCGGGACGAGCCGTACGGTCAGCCGCATGTCGCCGTTGCTGCCGCGAGCCTCCGGCGAGGTGGTGACGGTCGCCTCCGCGGGCGGCTGCTCGGCCTTCTTCGCCACGGTGCCGGGAGGGCGCTCCGCCGTCGGGACGGGCGAGGCGGGAGCGTCGAAGATCTGCGGGATCTCGTCGTTGCCGGTTCTGGGCGCCTGGGCCGCGGCGGCGTCCGAAGCGGCGTCTGAGGCGGCGCCGCCGGCGGCCGCACTGCCGGCCGCGCCCTCAAGCCTGCTCTCGTACTGCGGGGCCGCGACGGCCGACCCCGCCGCCGTGTCCTGCGACGACGTCTGCGCCGCCGACAGCCAGGCCGTGCCGCCCACGGCGGCGACGACGACGGACGCGGCGAGCGCCAGCAGCACGCGGGACCGGCGCCCCCGCTTCGCCGACGCGGCGACCAGCCGGTCGAGCACGGCGCGCGGCGGCGCGGCGGCGCGCTCGACGTCCTCGGCCGACACGAGTGCCAGCAGGGGCGGCAGCCCCGACAGCGCGGCCAGCTCCGCCCGGCACTCCGCGCAGGTCTCCAGGTGGGCCTCGACCTCGGCGGTCTCCTCGGCGTCGAGCGCCCCGAGGACGTACACGCCGAGTGAGATCCGCACCTCCTCGCAGGTCATGGTGCCAGCCCCCGTTCCTCCAGGGCGAGTTTGAGCGCTCGGAGTGCGTAGTAGGTCCGCGACTTGACCGTCCCCTGCGGGATGCCGAGGATCTCCGACGCCTCCTTCACCGATCTCCCCCGGTAGTACGTCTCCATGAGCACCTCACGGTGCTCCGGCCTGAGCGAGGCCAGCGCCTCCGCGACCCCCCACGACTCGACGGCGCGGTCGAGCTCGTCGTCGGCGGGCAGCACGGCGAGCGCCTCGTCCCCCGTCTCCTGCGGCCTGGACCTGCGGGCCCGGTGCTGGTCGACGACGATGTTGCGGGCGACCGTGAACAGCCAGGCGCGCACCGGGCGTCCTTCGAGCACCCCGGGGTTGCGCCAGGCCCGAAGCAGCGTCTCCTGCACCACGTCCTCCGCCCTGCCCGGGTCACTGGTCAGCCGCAGTACGTAGCCGTACAACGGCCCTGCGTGATCCTCGAAAAGCGCGCGCACGAGCTCCTCGTCGGCGGTTCCGGCTGGACTCACACCTTCTTCACGTACGAAACGGCCGGCCGGTTCGGCACTGTGACCATCGTCACGTGGGCCGTCACTTGAAGGAGACATCACTCGCGGTGCCCTGGACCGCGAGTCCCTCACTGGTCGAGGTCACGCGGGTGATGCGCAGGTTCAGCGGCAGGTTCTTCACCGGGACCGTGAAGGAGATGAGCCGCTCGGGGTTCGGCACCGGAATCGCGCCCGCGAGCCGCACGCTGGCCGGCGTGAGCCGGATCCCGTCCTTGATCATTTCGATCTTCATGTCGGCGGTGACCGGCACCTGGTTTCCCAACACGGTCACGTTGCCCGAGACGCGGAGCTTGTCGTCGCCGGTGCCCTCGACCTTGATGCCCTTCGGCGCGTGGGCGGACAGGGTCTGGCGCGAGATGACCACGGTCCCCACCACGCGGTCGGCCCCGATCTTGGCGGCCGCGGCGTTCTGGATGAGGTCGGCGAGCGGGGCGGTCACGCCGTAGAGCGTGGCGTCGATCCGTTCGAGCTGGACACCCTCCCGCTCCACCTCGCCGATGCCGATGGCGATCTCCTCGTATCTGCCGGAGAACGCCTGCGTGAGGAACGGAAGCCCCTTCACCTGCACCGAAGGCGGCTGCGCCAGGTCGTACTGGGCCTCGATCTGGCGGGCGATCTCCCGCTGCACGCCGACCACGGCCACCCGGTCGAGCACGACGAGCAGGATGGCGAGCATAACCACGGCCACGACCAGCTTGCGCATCCGACTCCTCCGAAGGCGCCCGTACGATTCAGCGTAGTGCCCCTGCCCGCGAGATTTGCCCGAGAACGGACAATGCCCGGAGAGACGCACACCCGCTCCGGACGCCGTGAGGGGTGAAGCGTGACGGGAGAGGCACGTGCCGCTCATCCCCCGGCGAATGGGGGCAAAACCTCTACCACGAATCCCTCGGGCAGCATGATCGTGGCGGGGTCGCGGGTGCCCGCCGGGGCGCCGTCGATCAGGAAGGACGACCGGCGCAGCACGCGCTCCAGGGCCGGGTCCCCCCCGATCCGCGCGAGCAGGTCCGCCAGCGTCGCCGCGTCGGCGGCCTCCTCGGGCGTCCCGGCGGCCTCCTTGGCCGCCGCCCAGTAGCGAATCGTCCCCGTGGCCATGGTCAGCCCGCTCCCCTCGTGAGCCGCGTCTCGGTCGGCGTCCGAAACATGTCACCTCCATGAAAGCTCTCCGTCACCGTCACGTTACGGTCTTAAACCACGTGACGTGTTGTTCACACGGGTGACGCGGATTGGACGCAAAGTTCGTGTGGGCTACCCTACGAATTAATGGACTCGGGCGATGTGGCCCCCGGGTCCTTACATGTTTGTACGGCTGTCGCGGTTTCCAGTGCTGCAAACGGCGCCGAGCCGACATGGTGCGAGGAGGCTCATGTGAGCAATCTGCTCCTGCTGACCAACGCTCTGGAGCCGTCGGCGGAGGTGCTCCCGGCACTCGGACTGCTTCTCCACTCGGTGCGGGTCGCCCCGGCCGAGGCCTCCGCTCTGATCGACGCGCCGCCCGCGGACGCCATCCTGGTCGACGCGCGCCGTGAGCTCGTGCAGGCCAAGAGCCTGTGCCGGCTGCTGCGCACGACCGGTGTCACCTGCCCGCTGATGGCGATCGTGACCGAGGGCGGCCTGGCGGCGATGACGGCGGAGTGGGGCGTGGACGACGTCATCCTCGACACCGCCGGCCCCGCGGAGGTGGAGGCCCGGCTGCGGATGTCGGTCGGGCGGCTGTCGCTGGCCGCCACGGAGGACGTCCCCGACGAGATCCGCAGCGGTGACCTGTCGATCGACGAGGCCACCTACACGGCCAGGCTGCGCGGCCGGGCGCTCGACCTCACGTTCAAGGAGTTCGAGCTGCTCAAGTATCTCGCCCAGCACCCGGGCCGGGTCTTCACCCGGGCCCAGTTGCTCCAGGAGGTCTGGGGCTACGACTACTTCGGCGGCACCCGGACCGTGGACGTCCACGTACGGCGGCTGCGGGCGAAGCTGGGAGCGGAGTACGAGGCGCTCATCGGAACGGTCCGCAACGTCGGCTACCGGTTCGTGCCCGACCGCGGCGGCGAGCAGCAGGCCGAGGCCGAGGCCGTCAGACGCTGACTTCGGCCGGAAAGGCCCGCCCCCGCTGCGGGGGCGGGCCTTCCGGTGTTCTCCGTCCCTTACCGGACGAGGTTGATCCGGCCGGTGGCCGGCGGGGCGATCGGCGAGTGCGCGCCCATGTAGGCGACCAGCGCGTCGATGTCCAGCGGGCCGCTCCACAGGTTGGTGCCCTGCGTGAACACGGTAAAGCCGTCGCCGCCGCCGACGAGGAAGTTGTTGGCGGCCACCCGGATCTGCTGGGTGTCGGTCACCGCGGTGCTGTTGATCTTGATGTCGGAGACCCGCGAGCCCTCCGGCTTGGTGGTGTCGAAGGTGTAGGTCAGCGACGAGGACGGCTGCAGGATCCGCTGGGTGATGCCGCCCGTGGTCGGGTCGACCTTCCAGATCTGCTGCTCCAGCAGCGCCTTCAGCTGGGCCCCGGTGAGCGTGACGACCTGCATGAGGTTGTTGAACGGCTGCACCGTGAAGGCCTCGCCGTACGTCACGACCCCGTCCCCCTCGGCGCCGCTCTGCGGGAAGGTCAGGTCGGCGCGGACGCCGCCCGGGTTCATCAGCGCGATCTCGGCGTTGCCGCCGGTCTTGGTCGCCTCCAGCTGCGCGTCGGCGATCAGGTCGCCGAGCGGGGTCTCGCCGACGTTGCCGCCTCGCCCGATCGTGGCGGTGATCTTGCCGATCGGCTTGTTGGCGACGGTCGAGACCCGCTCCTTCCAGGTGTTGATATAGGTCTCGGTGTCGGCGTCCGGGGTGACGGTGCGGGTCACCACGTTGTTCTTGGCGACGACGCTGGAGCGGATGACGTCCTTGGTCCTACGGTCGATCTTGAAGTCGATCTGGGTGATCGCGCGGCCGAACGAGGAGCCCTGGGTGTAGAAGCGGTCCTGACCGGCCGGGTCCTTCACCTTGCAGACGTACGCCTGGTGGCTGTGGCCGCTGATGACGAGGTCGATCTGCGGGTCGAGCCCCTTGGCGATCCGCGAGCCGGCGCCGGGGACGACCGGGCACGAGCTGGGGTCCTGGTTGGGGGTGATGCCGTCGCCCTCGTGCACCAGCACGACCTGCGCCTTGACGCCGTGGCGGGTGAGGAGCTTCGACACCTTGTTGGCGGCCGCGATCTCCTCAGTGAACTTGAGGCCCGCGATGCCGGAGGCGGTGACGATGCTGGGGGTGGTCTGGGTCACCAGACCGATGAAGGCGACCTTCATCCCGTTGATCTTCTTGACGAAGTAGGGCGGCAGGGCGTAGTCGCCGTTCGACTCCTTCTGCACGTTGGCCCCGAGGTAGTCGAAGCTCGTGCCCTTCCACGTCCCGGCCGGGGAGCAGCCGTCCACCGGGTGGCAGCCGCCGTTCATGATGCGCTTGAGCTCGTTGATGCCCTCGTCGAACTCGTGGTTGCCCGCCGAGGAGGTGGCGAGGCCGAGCTGGTCGAGCAGCGCGGCGGTCGGCTCGTCGTGGTAGGCCGCGGACAGCAGCGGCGAGGCGCCGATGAGGTCGCCGGCGCCCACCAGCAGGGTGTTGTCCGTACGCAGTTGCTTGAGGTGCGCGGCCAGGTAGGCGGCGCCGCCGGCGATCGAGTACTTGGCGCCCGCGATGCCGGTGAGGGAGCCGTCCGTGTCGGTGAGCGGCCCGTTGGGGTCGAGGATCCGGGAGCCGGACCCGGTCGGGGGCTCCAGGTTGCCGTGCAGGTCGTTGATGGTCAGCAGCCGGACGGAGACGGAGGGGTCGGGCTTGTGGCCGTGCCCGGCCGGTTGCTTCGGCCCATGGTTCGTTCCATTGGAGACCGCGGGGGCGGCAGCCTTCGAAGCGGGATCGGCGACGGCCGGGCTCACGGTGAGAGCCGCGGCGCCCAGGATCGCGGCGCCGGCGACGGCCAGTCGCGTCAGGGATGCTCGGGTCATGACCCCCGACAGTAGAACGGCGACCTGATCGGGAAATGGCGCAAAGATAACGATTCAGGGAGGCCACGGCTGGCGTCTATTGCCGAAGCCCCCCGCCGGGGCGCGCCGGCCCCTCGCCTATCGTGCCAGGCATGAACGTACGCGTGGAGATCACGGAAAGGCTCGGCGACGAGCAGGTTACGGCCGTGCTCGCTCTGGTGGAGGCGGCCGTCGAGGCCGACGGGGTGCGACCGCTCAACGAGCACGTGATGCTCCAGGTGCGCTACGGCGGCGTGCCGGGGGCGAGAGCCGTACTGCTGCACAAGGACGGCGAACTCGCCGGATTCGCCCACCTGGACCCACCCGGCGACCCGGCCGGCCCCGAGGAGGGACCGAGCGGCGAACTCGTGGTGCGTCCGGCCTTCCGCGGGCTCGGCGTGGGCCGGCGGTTGCTCGACGCGGTGCTGGAGGCGAGCGGCGGCAGGCTCCGCCTGTGGGCGCACGGCGACCTGCCCGCCGCCGCCCGCCTCGCCGCGAGCGCGGGCCTGACCCGGGCGCGGTCGCTGTGGCGGATGCGCCGGCCGCTGGCGGAGCCCCTGCCCGCCGCCCCGCTCCCCGAAGGCGTACGGCTGCGCACGTTCGAGCCCGGGCGCGACGAGCGGGCCTGGCTCGCGCTCAACGCGCAGGCCTTCGCCGCCCACCCCGAGCAGGGCTCCTGGACGATCGACGACCTCGAACTGCGCGAACGCGAACCGTGGTTCGACCCCGCCGGCTTCTTCCTCGCCGTTCGAGACGACACGCCGGTGGGCTTCCACTGGACCAAGGTGCACCGCGACGGCGAGCCGATCGGGGAGGTGTACGTCGTGGGGGTCGGGCCCGGCGAACGCGGCACGGGCCTCGGCCGGGCGCTGACGATCGCCGGGCTCGAGCACCTGCGCGGCCTCGGCCTGGCCCGGGTGATGCTCTACGTGGACGAGGAGAACGCCGCGGCGGTCCGGCTCTACGAGTCGCTCGGGTTCACCCGGTGGATCACGGACGTGATGTACCGCCGGTGACGACGGCGGGCCGGTCCCGGGAGAGGGCGCCGGCCCGCCGGGATGCTCCTATGGATGTCAAGCGGCGACTTGTTGATCGTTCGCTGTGATGATCCGGTAGAGCTCTCGGGCGACGTAGCGTTTGAGGCAGCGGATGATCTCCTTCTTGGACAGGCCTTGTTTGGTGCGTCGTTCCATGTAGGCGCGGGTGCGGGAGTCCCAGCGCAGACGGCATAGGACGACGAGATAGAGGGCTTTGTTGGCTTGCCGGTCGCCGCCTCGGTTGAGCCGGTGCCGGTGGGTCTTACCCGATG